>JBAPYB010000225.1:0-1719 GCA_049284515.1 Thermoanaerobaculia bacterium | reverse complement strand
GCCAGGTGCTCGCGGATCGTCTCCCGCCGGGGATTGGACGCCGCCAGCTCGCCCACGGCGCGGTGCCGCTCGGCGATCTCCCCGGGGTCCACCAGGGGCCGGCGCAGCCATTCCCGCAGGGTGCGTCCGCCGGGGGCCGTAACCGTGCGGTCGAGCACCGCCAGCAGCGTCGCCTTCCGGCGGCCCGCCCCCACAGCCGGACCCGGGGCGGCCCGCTGGCTGGCGAAGACCTCCAGGTTCGCCAGCGTCGAGGCGTCGAGCACCAGCCGGTCCCCCGCCTCCCGCACGGCGAGGCCGCGGACGTGGGAGAGCGTGCTCTGCTGCGTCTCCTGGGCATAGGCGAGGGCCGCCGCCGCCGCGCGCACCGCCGCCTCCCCCTCCTCCAGACCGAAGCCGCGCAGCGTGCCCGCTCCAAATTGACGGAGCAGCAGCTCGGCTGAGCGCTGAGGATCGTAGAGCCGGTCCCCCGCGAGCGGCGTGCGGCACGGGCATTCCTGCTCGGCCCACTCGACGACGGCCGGAGGGAACGCCCCCTCGCCGCCGCACCAGAGCACCTCGCGGGGGCGCAGCAGGGCGAGGTCCTCCACCGCCTCCCCGGCCGAGCGCCAGCGGCGGACGAAGAAGGTGCCGGTTGAAAGGTCGAGAAACGCTCCCGCCCCAGCTTCCGCGGATCTCTCCCAGACCAGGGCGGCGAGGAGGTTCTCCTCCTTGCCGTCGAGCAGCCCGGGATCGCTGACCGTGCCGGGAGTCACCACGCGGGTGACCGCGCGCTTGACCAGCCCCTTGGCGGTGGCCGGGTCCTCCACCTGGTCGCAGATCGCCACCTTGAGGCCGGCGGCGAGGAGCTTGGCGAGGTACCCCTCCAGGGCGTGGTGGGGCACGCCGCACATCGGCACCTCGCTCTCCGTCCCCTTGTGCCGGGCCGTGAGCTGCACCTCCAGGATGGGGGCGGCGGCGCGGGCGTCCTCGAAGAACATCTCGTAGAAGTCGCCCATGCGGTACATGAGCAGGGCGCCGGGGTGCTGGGCCTTGACCTCCAGGTACTGGCGCATCATCGGCGTCAGGGACGTGACGGGCGGGGAGACGGACATGGGGAAGGGAGTATAGCGTTACGGAAAGGCAGAACCACCTCCCGCCCGCCCAGGATCCTCGGGGCTTTTAATATACTCCCCCCGTGCCCGACCCCGTCCTCATCCTCGACACCGGCTCCCCCGTGACGAGCGTCGCCGTGGCCCGCGGCGGCGAGGTGGTGGCGGCGCGCTCGGTGGGGACCGAACGGTCGTCCACCCGGCTGCTGGAGATGGTGCGCGAGGTGCTGGAGGAGGCGGGCCTGGAGATGGCCGGCCTCGGCGGCATCGCCGTGCTGCGCGGGCCGGGGAGCTTCACCGGCGTGCGCATCGGCCTCGCCACCGTCCTCGGCTTCCACCAGGCCCTGGGATTGCCGGTGGCGACTCCCACCTCGTTCGAGGCGTTGGCTGCGGAGGCTCCGGACGATGCGGAGATCGTGATAGCCGCCGTCGACGCCCTGCGCGGCGAGTGGAGCGTCCAGGTCTTCGGCCTTGCAGCGCCGGGCGAGCCGGAGCTCGTCGCCGGCCCCGAATTGCCGCGGCTCGCCGGGGAAGCCGGCAGACATTCCGGCGTGGTGATCGGCTTCGGGGTCTCGCGCCTCGCGGACCTTCCCGGCTGGCCGGCGGCGCTGCGCCTCGTGGAGCCCTGCCC
>JBAPYB010000224.1:0-3860 GCA_049284515.1 Thermoanaerobaculia bacterium | reverse complement strand
GCGCCGGCCAGAATGCGCAGCGCCCGGGCGCAGACCCTCGCCAGCGCCTGCCCGTCGAGCGCCGCGTGGTGGGCCCGAAAAGCGAGTGTGCCTCCCTCCGGGTTCTCCCGGCCGAGTCCGCCGGGTCTGGCAGCTCCGTTCCCGGAGCCGGGGATCCACAGCAACTGGAACGGTGGCTCCCGAAAGGGATCGAACGACCTGTTGCGCCAGCGTTCGAGCGCGCCATCCGCTTCCGCCACCGACAGCATCTCTCGCAACCGCACCGGCCCCTGCCAGGCCAGCCCCAGAGTGCGCCGGTGCACCGTCTGGCCGAGAAGCGGCCAGAGCCCGACCAGCCGCTCCAGGCAGCGCTCGAGATCCTCCCGCGTGAGCGCGCCCGCGACCACGAACTCCGCGCCCAACTGCATCGCCACCGCGCTCGTTTCCTGGTAGGCGACGAAAAACGCGTCCTGCTGCGATAGACCGCGGGTGGCGGTGCTTCCGTCTTTCATCGTGGTCGTATCAGCCCGCTCGTTTCGGCCAATCATAGCAGCGTCCCGGAGGTCCGCCCGCGGACGCCGCCGGCGTTCATCGGCCAAAGTATCGTTACCGGGTCTCGCGGTAAGGATACCGAGCCTCCTGTAACGATACCGCGGCTCTCGGTAAGCAGCGGCAGGCCAAAGTATGGATACCGGGCTCTCGGTAAGGCTACCGAGCCCGCGGTATCAGTACCGCATCTCCCGGTAGGCAGCGGCGGGCCAGAGTATCGATACCGGGCCTCCGGTAAGGATACCGAGCCTCCGGTAACGATACCGCGGCTCCCGGTAAGCAGCGGCAGGCCAAAGTATGGATACCGGGCTTCCGGTAAGGCTACCGAGCCCGCGGCAATCGGTACCGCGTCTCCCGGTAAGCAGCGGCAGGCCAGAGTATGGATACCGGGCTTTCGGTAAGGATACCGAGCCCGCGGTCTCGGTACCGCGCCTCCCGGTAAGTATCGACAAGACGCGGTATGGAGACTCTGGCTCGCGGTAAGGATACGGCGGGCCGTGGAATCGATCGGCGGCGGCGTGAGGAGGCTCGCGGCGACAAAAAAGGGGCGTGCCGAAGCACGCCCCGAAGCCGAATCAAACTGTACAGCAGCTAGCCGGTGGTGGAGTGGGGCGCCGGAGTGGGCGGCTCGGCCGGCGTCGCCGGGTCCGGAGTGGCCTCCTTGACCGTGCGGACCCGGCCGCGGAACGGCTGCAGTCCGAACTCGGCGAGCTTCTCCGACCGGATGCCATAGTGCTCCTTGAGCAGAGCCCGCATGGCGTTGGCCAGCCGCTGGCCCTCGGTGAGCAGCGTCTGGAGCTCCTTCGACGCCGCCTGCTTGCTGGCCGTCAGGGCACCCTGCTGCTTGTTGACGTCCATGATCCGGGCCATCACCGTCCCGAGCTTGGTCATGGGGATCTCCAGTTGGGGGAGATCCGCCTTGTTGGCCTCCAGCTTACCGAGAAGCTGCTGAAGGTTGCCCACGACTGCTTCGTTCGACATTGACATTGTCCTTCTCCTTTCTCGAGCCCTTTCGAGGCTCCTTGGTCAGGCGCCGTCATTGGCGCCGGAATCCCGTGCTCGCTGCCACCCGCCCTCGCTCCCCTCGCCGGTCATTCCTCGTTGGTGTGCATAGCGTCTACGAATTGCGGGCCGGTGTCAAGCCCCTCTCAGAAGTTTCCCTCCGGATGCGGCCAGTTACCGCATGGCGAAGAGGAAGCAAGGACTTAAATGACCTAAAGAACAGAAGGCCCAGCCCTTCGGGCCGGGTGACCCATTCCAGACAGCGCGGGCTTGACTCCGAGCTGGACCATCGGTATCATTATGTAGCTACGGAGGTCCAGATGCGAGCCAAGATCCAGAAGTGGGGTAACAGCCTGGCGGTGCGTATTCCGAAACCTATCGCACAGGATATTGGTCTACGTCTCGATGCCGACGTTGACATGTCAATCCAGGAAGGTAGTCTCGTTCTCGTACCAACCCGTCGACAATACTCCCTGGAGGAGCTCGTCAAGGGGATCACTCCCAAGAATCGCCATGCAGAGATCGACCTCGGCCCTCCCGTGGGGCGTGAGATTCTGTAGTGGCTTACCTGCCCGCGCGAGGTCACGCTCTCTGGCTATCTCTCAGTCCGACCCTCGGCCATGAGCAGGGCGGCCGGCGACCTGTCCTGGTGCTCTCTCCAGACTTCTATAACCGGCGTTCAGGCCTTCTGGTGGCCTGTCCCATCACTTCGCGTGCCAAGGGCTACCCCTTTGAGGTTCCGATCCCCGCCGGGCTTTCCGTCAGTGGCGTCATCCTGGCCGATCAGGTCCGCAGCCTCGACTGGAGCGCTCGCACCATCGAGCCCATCGGCCCTCTTCCCGATGACCTTGTCCAGGAAGTCCTGGCTCGATCGCGCACCTTGTTGTCGTAGCCTCGATAGGGGAACGGCGCGGTCCGCTTCCTGGCGCCAAGGCCCCAAATAAGGATGGCCGTGAGACCGGGCCGCGGCGGCGACGGGGGACGACTTGACCGTACGGCCGGCGCGAAGGGTCCGAGATCCTTCAGCCCAGCCATCGGGCCGGCGCGGGCCGGCGGCTGCCTATGCGATCGATCCCACCCTGACGTCCGTCGAAGAGACTCGAGCTCGGCTGCACCGCAATCTGTGGCTCGAATTCGGCCGGGGGAGCCGCCGGCTTCGGGTGGTCCGGGGTCTCGACCTGGACGGGATCTGGCGGCTCTTCGAGCGCTTCGGCAGTGGCCGACCGGCAGGCGGCACCGCTCCGTCTCCCCGGCCGTGACTCCACCAGGTGTGCTCGGGTTCGGGTCTTCGGCGGTATGATCCAGGGTGAGGTGCAGGACATGCCCGCCTTCAAGAGCCTCATCACCGACCCCCTCCTCCAAGCGAAACGGCAGGAGATTCTTGCCCTGGCGGCCCGCCACGGAGCGCACAGCCTGCGGATCTTCGGCTCCTTCGCGCGTGGCGAGGCCAATGACGCCAGCGACGTTGACTTCCTCGTGGAGCTCGGGCCCGGCGCCACGTTGATCGACCTCGGCTCTCTCCAAATGGACCTCCAGGATCTCCTTGGCCGGAAGGTCGACGTTGTCGAGCCGGATGCCCTACACCGTTCCATCCGGGGAAACATACTCCGGGAGGCGATCCCGCTTTGAAGGAAGACCACCTTTACCTGCTCCACATCAGCGAGAGTCTGGATCGGATCGAAGAGTACGTAGCAGAAGGAAAAGAGGCGTTTTTTACGGATCGCAAGACCCAGGACGCCGTCTTGCGAAACCTCCAGACGTTGGCCGAGTCCACCCAGCGGCTCTCCGAGCCGCTGAGGGCCTCCCGGCCCGAGATCGATTGGCGAGGAATCGCCGGCCTCCGCAACATTCTGGTCCACGACTATCTCGGAATCAGTCTGCCGCGTGTCTGGGAGATTGTGGAGGTGTTCCTCCCTCAACTACAAGCAGCAGTCCACCACTGGTTGCGGGATTGGCCCCCTCCGTCCCCCTCGTCAGTGGACGACCGGTAGGAGGAGACGCCCCTCCAGATCCGCCTCGCCGGCCGTAATGCCGGTATAGAAGCGTTCGCGGACGCCGTCGGCGTTCATCCTGCACATGGGCACCATCTCGCCGTGGTAGGGGAGGCGGAAGACGCAGGCGGCGAGGCGCGCCTGGCCGACCTCGGTCTTCAGCTCGGCGGGATTCATGAAGTGATGGCTCGTGAGGGTGAAGCCGCCCAGGCGCACCTGGCCCCGCAGGGCGTCGACGAGCAGCCGGCTGAGCGACATCCCCGCCTCGGTCCGGAACCGCCCGGCCGCCCAGCGCCGCACCCGGCCCAGCAGCCAGCGAGGGTCGGTGCGGACGAACCC
>JBAPYB010000223.1:0-2748 GCA_049284515.1 Thermoanaerobaculia bacterium | reverse complement strand
GTCCACGACCCGGTCGGCCAGCTCGGCCAGCCGTCCGGCGAGAGCGATCTCGAACCCGGCGCCGCGTTTGACCGCCTGGGCGGCCCGCCGCTCGTCGCACACCACCCGCTGGGCGGTGCGGCCCAGGTAGCGCACGACCTGAAGCTCGCTCCAGCTCCGGAACCGCCGCAGCAGCAGCGTACCCCCCAGCAGCAGCCGGCAATAGACTTCCTGCACCCGATCCTCGACTTGATCCGGCTCGGGGCTCAAGCCCGCGCGATAGAGCGACCAGCGGACCTGGCCCTGCAGGTGATGGCCGTAGCGGCCCACGAGCTCCTCCCAAGAAGCCTGGTAGAGGTCCTCGCGCCGCCGGTCCATGCGGCGCTTCTTCTTCGATGGCGGCATCGCCCTCTCTCCTTGCGAAAAGGAGAGGGGGCGGCGGCGGAGAGCCCCGGCACGGAAAGGGAAGCCCTTTATACCTGAGCGCACACCCGTTGACAACCCTGGCGCCCTTCCCTATCATTGGCGCTCCTTGGCGGCAGGGGAGGTTAGCTCAGCGGTGAGAGCACCTGCCTTACACGCAGGGGGTCGCGGGTTCGAATCCCTCACCTCCCACCAACGAGGTTGAGGTGATCCGCCGCGGACTTCGTTCAAGACAGTCTATGCGGGGCTGTAGTTCAGTCGGTTAGAACGCCGGCCTGTCACGCCGGAGGTCGCGGGTTCGAGCCCCGTCGGCCCCGCCAATCATCCTGGAAGAGAGAGCTGAGATGCGCGAGAAGATCAAGTTGGTTTCGTCGGCCGGCACCGGCTACTTCTACACCACGTCGAAGAACAAGAAGCTCTCCACCGAGAAGCTGCGGATGAAGAAGTACGATCCCAAGGTCCGCAAGCACGTGGAGTTCGTGGAAGAGAAGCTGCGCTGAGCCGTCCCGCCGCCGCGCCCGGCTCCCCCTGAAAGGCCCCCTCGCGGGGGCCTTTGGCGTTTCTGGCGGCGTTTCTGCAAGAATAGGTGCGGCCGGGGGGGCGAATCCCAAGCCTCTCCCCGCTCCCCTCGCTTCACCATCCGACCCAACCAAGGAGGGAAACGATGCCTTATCAGTTACCCGCTCTGCCCTATGGCTTCGACGCCCTGGAGCCTCACATCGACGCCAGGACGATGGAGATCCATCACGACAAGCACCACGCCACCTACGTCACCAAGCTCAACGAGGCCCTCGCCAGCCATCCCGATCTGCAGGCCAAGACGGTGGAGGACCTCTTGCGCGGGATCGACAGCGTGCCGGAAGCCATCCGCACGGCCGTACGCAACCATGGCGGCGGCCACGCCAACCACTCCCTCTTCTGGCAGGTCATGGGACCGCACGGCGGCGGCTCCCCTTCCGGCGACCTGGCGGACGCCCTGGCGCAGGGGTTCGGCAGCTTCGAGGCGTTCAAGGAGAAGCTGACCAACGCCGCCGCCAACCAGTTCGGCTCCGGCTGGGGCTGGCTGGTGGTCAGCGGCGGCAAGCTCGAGGTCGTCGCCAAGCCCAACCAGGACAGCCCGCTCATGGAGGGCAAGACCCCCATTCTGGGCGTCGACGTCTGGGAGCATGCCTACTACCTGAAGTATCAGAACCGCCGCCCCGACTACCTCGCCGCCTGGTGGAACACCGTGAGCTGGCCGGCAGTGGCTCAAGCGTACGGTAAGGCCCGCGGCTGATCCCCTCCCGCGACTGAAGCGCCTGGACCAGGCTCCCGATTGGCTCCCCAGTTGGGAGCCTTGTCCCGTTTTTCCTTCCTCAGGCTACCCGCGAAAGCTGTATCCAGTCGCCCTAACTTTTGTTTATAGAGAAGTTTGCACCTGTGTGCTCACCTGCTGAGCATGTCTCTGTATGCGTGCGCAGGCAGTATCAACCATCGGTCAAGTATGATCCCGGTACAATGTGTCTATCGAAGGCGGCCGATCTTATGTAACCCGCTCGAAGGAGAAAGACGGACATGGCAAACTTGGACCGCGTCACCCATGACTTCAGACGTGAGGAACGGCATCTGACCAAAGTCTTCAAGGCTCTGTCGGACGGCACACGACAGGAGATCTTGCGGCTGCTCGAAGGGCGCCAGCACACGGTCGGGGAGATCGTTGGGAATTTCAATCTTTCCCAGCCCACCATCTCCCGCCACCTGTCGGTGCTCAAGGAGGCGGAGCTGGTCGTCGACCAGCGCCAGGGTCAGAACGTCATTTATCGTCTGAACGACAATGCACTGTCCACGTCGATGCAGGAGTTCTTCAGTCAATTCCGTAGTTGCCAGGAAGTGATGCGTTAATTTCAATTTGGAGCGGGGCCGCCTGTCGGGGGGAGAAAGGGCGCCCGTCCTCGGGCGCCCTTCGTCTTTTCCAGGGCACTTCCATCCCGGCCGCTCTCGGGTATAATCCGCGCGCATCGGGGACGGTCGCCTCCAGGGGTGGCGGTTCCTCTTTCTTCATCGCAATCCCGGCGGTGTAGCTCAGTTGGTTAGAGCGAGCGGCTCATAACCGCTAGGTCATGGGTTCGAGTCCCGTCACCGCCACCAGCTCCAATCTCTCATGGACCTTCTTCAGCGCCTGGAAGGCTTCTTCCGGACTCCCGGAGCCCCCCTCGTTCCGGGGGACGGCATCGTCGTCGCCTTCTCCGGCGGCCCCGACTCCACGGCCCTGCTGTGGGGAATGGCCGGGCTCGCTCCCCGGCTCTCCCTGCGATTGTTCGCGGCCCATCTCGATCATGCCATGGATGCCGGCTCGGCAGCCCGGGC
>JBAPYB010000222.1:0-3530 GCA_049284515.1 Thermoanaerobaculia bacterium | reverse complement strand
CCTGCGTGCCGGGCCCGGCGGCAGCGACTCGGAGGGCGCAATGCCTGAGACGGTGCAGCACCTGCTGCGCACGAGCTCCCTGCCGCCGGAGGTGGAGATCGACTGCGCGACCGGACGTTGCTTCGCGCCGGCAATCCAGCGGATCGAGACCGCCGAGCCGCCGCCGCCCACGCGGTTTCGACAGGGTGGCGTCTACCTGTTGACCGGCGGTCTGGGCGGCCTCGGGAGGCTCGTCGCCCGCGAGCTCGCCAGCCGGTTCAGCGCTCGCCTCATGCTGTGCGGCCGCTCGCCGGCCGATGCCGGGACGGAGGCCCGGCTGGCGGCGCTGCGATCGTTCGGGGGCCAGTTCGGGGGTCAATCCGGGGGTGAGATCGCCTACCTGCAGGCGGACGTCACCCGGCGGCCCGAGGTCAGGAAGCTGGTGGCCGAGACGCGGTCCCGGTTCGGCCGCATCCATGGCATCCTGCACGGCGCGGGCGTCTTGCGCGACGGGCTGCTCGCCTACTCGGAACCGGCCGGCTTGGTGGAAGCCGCTCAGCCCAAGCTGCTGGGCGCCCGCTATCTGGACCTCGAGACGCTGGACGAGGATCTGGATTTCTTCCTGCTCTTCTCGTCGCTGGTCGCGACCACCGGGAACGCCGGGCAGTGCGGCTACGCGTTCGCCAACGGCTGGCTGGAGGGCTTCGCCGTGTGGCGCGAGGCCGAACGACGCGAAGGCAGGCGCCGCGGCCGCACCGTCGCCGTCGGTTGGGGGCCCTGGCGTAGCGAGGGCATGGGCCTGCCGCTCCCCCTGGCGGCACGTCTGGAGGCGCGCCATGGCGTCGCCGAGCTCGCGGCGCCCACCGGGCTGGCTGCGCTCGACTGGGCGCTGACGGCCAACGAGCCCAATGTGCTGGCGGTCGCGGGGAATCCCGCCGGCGTCGCCGAGTGGCTTCGGCGGCGCTCATTCTCGCCGGAATCCGTGAATTCGGGGACTGTCAAGACGGAGGTGAATACCATGCATCGCGACGCACTCAAGACCCGCGCGATGGCGTTGATCGTCGACGCGATCACCCAGGAGTCGCACTTGCAGCGGAACGAGATCGCCCCGGCCGCGCGCTTCGAGGAGTACGGCATCGACTCCGTCCTCATCATGGCGCTCACCGAGCGCCTCGAGGAGGCTCTCGGCGGGCTGCCCAAGACCTTGTTCTTCGAGCACAGGACGGTCGAGGAGCTCGCCGGGCACCTGGCGGATGCCTACGCCGCTCCGCTCGCCGCCCTGCTGGGAGGTGCGGACGTGGGCCAGGTCGCCGTTGACCGCACCGCGGAGGCGCCGGGGAGCCCGGCCGTCCTGCGCACGGGCCGGCAGGACGAGGAGATCGCCATCGTCGGCATGGCGGGACGCTTCCCGGAAGCGGACGACGTCGAGGAGTTCTGGCGCAATCTCGAGGCTGGCCGGGACTGCATCTCCGAGGTGCCGCCGGAGCGCTGGGACTATCGCCTGGTGGCGCCGCCGGACGACCCCAGCGTCGGTCCGGACTCCGGCTTCCGCTGGGGCGGCTTCCTCAGGGACGCCTTCGCCTTCGATCCCCCGTTCTTCCGCATGTCGAAGCGGGAAGCGGAGATGATCGATCCTCAGGAGCGCCTGTTCCTGATGAGCGCCTATCACTGCCTCGAGGACGCCGGCTACCCGGGAGCCGCGCTGGCCGGAGGCGACGTCGGGGTTTTCGTGGGGGTGATGTGGGGGCAGTACGAAATGTGGGGCCTGGAGCGGGGCAACGCCGCCTCCTCCTACGGCTCGATCGCCAACCGGGTCTCGTATTTCTTCGATTTTCGCGGGCCCAGCCTCGCCGTCGACAGCATGTGCTCCTCCTCGCTGACGGCCATCCATCTCGCCTGCGCCAGCCTGCGCAGCGGCGAATCGAAGGTGGCGATCGCCGGCGGGGTCAACGTCAACGCCCATCCGAACAAACATCTGTTCCTGTGCAAGCGGCATTTCGCCGCGACCGATGGAAGGTGCCATTCCTTCGGCGCCGGCGGCAACGGCTATGTCGCGGGGGAAGGTGTGGGAGCAGTGCTGTTGAAGCCGCTCTCGGCGGCGCAACGCGACGGTGACCGCATCCTCGGCCTCGTGCGCGCCACGGCGGTCAATCACGACGGCAGGACCAACGGCTATACGGTCCCCAACCCCCGGGCGCAGGCGGACGTGGTGCGGGCGGCCCTGGCGCGCGCCGGGGTCGAGCCGCGCTCCATCTCCTATGTCGAGGCTCACGGCACGGGAACCCCGCTGGGCGATCCCATCGAGGTCTCCGCCCTGGCGGCGGCCTTTCAGCCCTGGACCGCGGAGGACGGGACCTGCGCTCTGGGATCGGTGAAATCGAACATCGGCCACGCCGAGTCCGCGGCCGGGATCGCCGGCGTCATCAAGGTCTTGCTGCAGATGCGCCATCAGCGCCTCGCGCCGTCGCTCCACGCCGATCCGCCGAATCCCGACATCCGCTTCGAGGGCACGCCTTTCCGCGTGCAGCGCGACCTGGCCGCCTGGCCGGCGACGCCGGCGGGACCGCGCCGCGCCGGCGTGAGCAGCTTCGGAGCCGGGGGGGCGAACGCGCATGTGATCCTGGAAGAGTGGCTCCAGCCGTCCGCCCGCGAAGAGGCTGCCCGCGATGACCAGGCAGAGCTCGTCACCCTGTCGGCCCGAACGGAGGAGCGCCTGTTCGAGTACGTACGCCGGTTGCTGGCGGCGCTGGAGGCGGCCGAAGCCGGTGCCGGCCCGGCAGCCGCGGCCGAGGGAGAGGCCGTGCCGAACGCCGGGAACGGCCGGATCCTGAGCACCCTCTTGGATCTCGTCGCGGAGACGCTGGGCCTGGATCGCCGCTTCCTTCGCGACGACGACCGGTTCGACGAGTACGGCCTGACCCGGGCGACCGCCGCCAAGCTGGCAGGGCGGATCGCCGAGGCTCTCGGCACGCCGGTCGAGGAAGCCGACCCGCTGGACCATGAGGGTCCGGCCGGCCTGGCACGGTGGCTGGAGGGGCGGCAGGGGCGTCCGGGAGGCTCCCGGCGCGCCCTTCACCTTGCCGACGTCGCCTATACGCTCGCGACCGGCCGCGAGCCCATGGCGGTGCGGCTGGCCTTGATCGCGCGCTCGAACGAGGAATTGATGGAGCTGTTGCGCCACGTCCTCGCCGGCGGTGGAGCCGACGCGCGCATCTGGCAGGGAGCCGTGGAAGCCCATGCCGGCGCCCGCGCCGTGAGCGAGGCGGAGCGGACCTTCCTGCACAACCTGGTCGCCGGTCGCCGCCTCGACAAGCTGGCCCGGCTGTGGTGCGAGGGAGCCGATGTCGGTGGGGCCGGCCTCCACCCGCGCGGGGCGCGCCGGCTCGACTTGCCCGGTTATCCATTCACCAGGGAGGTCTGCCGGGTGGCGGAGCCGACGACGCTCGTTCGCGGGCGGGCGGGGGCGCTGCACCCGTTGATCGACGCGGTGGATCTCGGGCGGAGCGTCGGCGAGGGAATCACCTTTCGCAAGACGCTTTCCAGGCATGCGC
>JBAPYB010000221.1:0-11577 GCA_049284515.1 Thermoanaerobaculia bacterium | reverse complement strand
CCGTCCAGACCCGCCCCTACCCGAAGCAATCTACCCCCTTTCCTCGCCGGCGTCTCCCTCGCCATGCTCAACCGCCTGGAGACGGGCTACCACGCGCCCGGGGTGGGCAGGCAGCTCGACGCCTTCGCCGCGCTCGGGGCCAATGCCGTGTCGCTGATGCCGTTCGCCTTCCAGCGGTCGCTGGACCAGCCGGAGATCGCGTTTCTGAATCACGGCCCGGGGAGCGAAACCGACGTCGGCCTCATCCACGCCACGCGCCTCGCCCGGGCGCGAGGATTCCACGTCCTCTACAAGCCGCACCTATGGGCGCGCGGCGGATGGTCGGGGGACGTGGAGATGAAGACGGAGGAGGACTGGGCGCGCTGGTGGCAGAGCTACCGCCGCTACGTCCTCCACCATGCGTTCCTCGCCCGCTGGGCCGGGGCGGACCTGTTCAGCGTCGGCTGCGAGCTGTCGAAGACGGTGAAGCGGGAGGCCGAGTGGCGGGACCTCATCGCCGCCGTGCGCCTCCTCTATCCCGGGATCGTGACCTATTCCGGCAACTGGTACGGCGACCTCGAAGGCGTGCGCTTCTGGGACGCCCTCGACCTCATCGGCATCGACGCCTACGATCCGCTCTCCGCCTCGCCGCAGGCCACGCGGGCGGACCTCGAACGCGGCGCCCGCGACGTGGCGGCGCGTTTCGCCAGGGCCGCCCGGCGCACGGGCAAGAGGATTCTCCTGACCGAGGTCGGCTTCGCTGCCCGCAAGGCGGCCTGGGTGGCGCCCCACACCGAGAGTGGAGAGCCCTCGGAAGACGACCAGGCCCTCGCCTACCAGGCCCTCTTCGCCGCCCTGGCCCGCCGCCCGTGGCTCGCCGGCACCTTCGTGTGGAAGGCGTTCAGCGCGCCCCTCGCCGAGGGGCGGGGAGAGGCGGATTTCCGGTTTCAGGGGCGGAAAGCGGAAGGGGTGATCCGGGAGTATTACGGGGGAGGGGGAGCGTAGAGCGGTTTCAGAGGGTGTCTGACAAGTCGCGGGTGTCCCCTTCGAAGCCTCACCCCCGGCCCCTCTCCCGGAGGGTGAGGGGGGACTTTGCTGAGAAGGGAGAGGCGAGAGGCTGTACCTCGACAGCGTGGACTGTATTGAGGGGGGATTCTGTGGCAATCCCGGTTCGTAGGCGTCCCCCCTCTCCCGGCGGGGGTGGATGGGAGATGGGAGAGGGGAAAGGGGGTGAGGATTCGAAGGGCAGACGGCTCCAGTCAGCAAGGACTTTCCAGACACCCGCGCTAAACTACCTCCGTGCCGCCGCCCCCTGCCGTTCCCTACGAGCTGCCCGCCATCCCCTACCTGCGTCTGCGCCACACCCTCCGCGCCACCGCTCCGGCGTTTCTGCCTCCCTACAAAGGCTCCCTGCTCCGCGGCGCCTTTGGCCACGCGCTGCGCCGCGCCGTCTGCACCATGGGACCCCAACAGCCGTGCGAGAGCTGCCGGCTGCGGCAGGCGTGCGTCTACACGCGGATTTTCGAGACCTTCATCGAAGGGGACCCGCCGCCCATGCTGGCCGGCCTGCCGACGGCGCCGAACCCCTATGTCTTCGAGCCGCAGGGCGAAGAGCAGCGGTACGCGCCGGGTGACCCCCTTGAATTCGACCTCCTCCTCTTCGGCCAGGCGATCGACCTCAACGCCTATGCCCAGCTCGCCGTCGAGCGTATGGCCGCCGCGGGACTGGGAAAGGACCGACACCCCTTCTTGCTCGACCGCATCCAGGCCCTCCTGCCGGACGGCACCTGGCGAACCCTGATCGCCGGTGGCGCCGTCGTCGATTCCGCCGCCCTGCCAGCATCCCTACCCACGCGCCGCAATCTCGACGACCTCGACGCGCCCACCGCCATCCTGCGCTTCCTCACTCCGACGCGCCTCAAGGCCCAGAACCAACGGCTGATCAACGTCAGCTTCCGTGCCCTCGCCTTCGCCATGATCCGCCGGACCCTGGAGATCGCTCACTTCCACGTCCCCGGCGCCGCCATCGACTGGACCTTTCGCCCTCTCCTGGATCTCGCCTCCGCCATCCGCATCACCTCGACGGACCTCGTCTGGCGCGACTGGGACCGCTACAGCAACCGCCAAGGCACCAAGATGACCTTCGGCGGCTTCACCGGCACCCTCCACCTCGAAGGCGACCTCGCGGGCTTCGGCCCTCTCCTGCGAACCGCCGAGATCCTCCATCTCGGCAAAGGCGCCACCTTCGGCCAAGGGCGCATGCAGGTGGAAGCCTGCGGGCCTGAAAGCTGATTCGGCGCTGACCCAATTCCTGGGATCGGTGTCCAAACTCATGGGCGAGGTCCACTTGCCCTGCGGATGGTGGTGTCTTAGACTCTCGCCCAACGATCGCCACCTTCTTTGACAACTGAAGCTCACTGCCTGCCAAGAATCATGCCAGCCCCATTTCGCCATTTTGGCACACCGGTTGGAGCTCGGACGCTAACCCGAATCACTCCAGAGGGTTACCTCTTCTTTCGGCAGGCAGAAACGAAGCGCAGCGGAAGAAAAAAGTCGACGTTCCGAGGAGGTTGGAAAAACAGCCACCTTAAACCCCGTAGATTCAAGACGTTGGAAAGGGGTACCTCGGAATTGCCCTGAGCAGTACGGTGGGATTGCGACATCGGCAGGTCAGTGATCGACGGGACTTCGACTTCTACGCTCGGAATTGCCCTGAGCAGTACGGTGGGATTGCGACACCGATCCTCCATGACCACCCGGATCGCCTTCGTAAGCCTCGGAATTGCCCTGAGCAGTACGGTGGGATTGCGACGGGTAGAGCTCTACAACACCGGTAACCCGGCCGGCTTCCTCGGAATTGCCCTGAGCAGTACGGTGGGATTGCGACGCGGCGAGGACACCACGGCGGGAACCCGTGGTGCAGGCCTCGGAATTGCCCTGAGCAGTACGGTGGGATTGCGACATTACCGTTTTCGCCGGGCAGCAAGAGATCCAAGAACCACCTCGGAATTGCCCTGAGCAGTACGGTGGGATTGCGACTTCTCGGCGGGAATAGCGAGATAGGTCCAGCGGTCGACCTCGGAATTGCCCTGAGCAGTACGGTGGGATTGCGACGCTGCCCACCTTCCTCTGACTGTAGAATTTGGAGATCCCGCTCGGAATTGCCCTGAGCAGTACGGTGGGATTGCGACTCTAATACCATCAGTAACGGGATGAAGGGCACCGCATAGTCAACCTCGGAATTGCCCTGAGCAGTACGGTGGGATTGCGACGGCCGTAATTTGTCGTGAGAGCCATAAAGCTCCATTGAATTCTCGGAATTGCCCTGAGCAGTACGGTGGGATTGCGACAGAGCCTCCCTGAGCCTCGTTTCATCACCGCTTTCGAATCTCGGAATTGCCCTGAGCAGTACGGTGGGATTGCGACTCTGGTGGTTGGAGTTGGAGGGAGGTTGTGGTACACCCTCGGAATTGCCCTGAGCAGTACGGTGGGATTGCGACACATTCTCCCACACCGAATCCTGGTTCATAACCTCGACAACACTCGGAATTGCCCTGAGCAGTACGGTGGGATTGCGACTTTCCCCGGAACCGGGTTACCCCACTTGACCATGTAGCAGTCTCGGAATTGCCCTGAGCAGTACGGTGGGATTGCGACGGTGCTGGGGGTCAACTCCTCCGTGACGCCGGCGCCGGCCTCGGAATTGCCCTGAGCAGTACGGTGGGATTGCGACGGTTACTTAACCCCGGACCACCACGAAGCCAAGGTCCGCTCGGAATTGCCCTGAGCAGTACGGTGGGATTGCGACTGACCTTCACCGTGGCCGAACCCTTCAGGAAAGAGAAGCTCTCGGAATTGCCCTGAGCAGTACGGTGGGATTGCGACTTCTGATGTCGGGACATGATTCTTCCTTTTCGGTTGATCTCGGAATTGCCCTGAGCAGTACGGTGGGATTGCGACTTCTTCAGCCGGGAGAGCGGCTAGCGCCGCTTACAGAATTTGGCTCGGAATTGCCCTGAGCAGTACGGTGGGATTGCGACGCTATTCGATGATGGTCCTTAGATGACCCTTACTTGTACTCGGAATTGCCCTGAGCAGTACGGTGGGATTGCGACATGCGCGATCAAGCAACGGAGTGACAACCATGATTCGGCGTTTTCCTCGGAATTGCCCTGAGCAGTACGGTGGGATTGCGACTCTCTATTCGGTGACCAGGTCGAGGGTTGTTTCGACCTGCCTGTCCAATTTTTTGCCCCGAAGGGGCAGGGGCATATAGCCTGGGGCTGGCGCCTTTTGCCAGCCCCAGGAACCCACGCCCCACAATCCCCAGAGCCCCGTAGGGGCGACGGCAGCTCATCGTTGGGAGCAAACTGCCGCCGCCCCTTTGGGGCTCCGGAGGTTTGGGTCCACGTCTACCTGGGGCTGGCAAAAAGCGCCAGCCCCAGGCTACATGCCTTTGCCCCTTCGGGGCAGCATGGTGTGTATAAGAGGGTGGGCGCGAGCCCTGGGTAAGCGGTCCGACAAAACCAATCATTTCGCCCTGCCAAGGGCGCCACGAATCGCCCTTGGCAGGGCTGGAAAAAAAGGTGAAGGTAACCTTTTTGTCCCAGGGCTTGCGCCCGTGGGCTAGGAGTGTGCCGCCCTCCGGGCTCGCGGCCACGATGCTTCGCCGGATGCGCTAAGAAAGGATCTTGCGGGCGATTTGGACTCCCTCAACCTCGACGCGATCTCGGTCGCGATCACGAAATCGTTTGGATCGGCGCCCCCCTCTTCTCCCGGCGGTCGGGAGGGAGGCTGGGAGAAGAGGGCCGGGGTGATGAGGGCCTCGCCGGCACGGTCGCCGGCCCGAGTCCAGCCACCCTGCGCATCGGCAAGGAGTCTCTCCGGCGATAACGGACCGGCGGCGGTCAAGGTTCTCCGTCGCCGAGTTCCTAAACAAATCGCGTCCATCCGTGTCTTATCCTGTGGAACTGCCGGCTACTCCTGGCACTCTGGACCGGATAGGAGCGCGATGCTCGATCAGCTCATCAGCCGGAAAACTCTCTACGATGCCTTCGCGCGCGTCCAGGAGAATGGCGGCTGCCGAGGCCGCTGGATCTCCTTACGTACTTGGAGCTCAAGAACCTGGGCCAACACCGTCCGCCGGAGTGAGCCGCCATGGCGACGATTTACCTGACCGAACAGGGCTCCATCCTCCGCAAGACGAGTGACCGTCTGATCGTGGAGAAGAACCATGAGGTGCTCCTGGAGGTGCCGTGCCTGAAAATCGACACCATCTTGATCTTCGGCAACGTCCAGGTGACCACGCAGGCCCTCGCCGAGCTGCTCGACCACGGCATCGAGCTCGCCCTTCTCTCCGTGAGCGGCAAGCTGCGAGGCCAATTGACGCCGCCCAATCCCAAGAACATCCGCCTCCGCATGCGGCAATACGAGCTGGCGCAGTCCGAAGGTTCCTGCCTCGACCTCGCCAAACGGTTCGTCAGCGCAAAGATCGCCAACTCCGCGGCGGTGCTGACCCGCCTGCGCCGGCATGCTGCCGACGAGCTTCCGCTCCACTGCATCCAGGAGCTCAACGCGACGATCCCGGACATCGAGGCGGCGACCTCCCTGGAGTCTCTCCTGGGCCTGGAAGGCGCCGCCGCCGCCCGCTACTTCCGCGCCCTCGGCCGGGTGGCGCCTACCGGATTTGCTTTCGAGAACCGGAGCCGCCGTCCGCCGCGCGATCCACTGAACGCGCTGCTCTCGTTCGGCTATGTGCTGGTCGGCAAGGAGATTCAGTCCCTCCTGGACGCCATGGGCTTCGATCCCTACATCGGCATCTATCACCAAATCGAATATGGCAGGCCATCGCTCGCCCTCGACCTCCTCGAAGAGCTCCGCGCTCCTCTCGTCGACCGCTTCAGCCTGAGCCTGCTCAACCTGCGGACCCTCGCCCGGGACGACTTCCACTCCAGCCCGGAAGGCGGAGTCCTCCTGGGGCACGACTCGATGAAGCGCTACTTTCCCGCCTACGAGAAAGAGCTGAACGCTCCTTTCTCCCTGGATGGTGGAGAGAGCTCCTTCCGGCAGCTCTTCCGCCGCCAAGCCGAGAGACTGGCCCGCGCCTTGGTCGACGGCGAGCCCTACGAGGCCTTCCGCTTGCCATGCTGATCGTGGTCTCTTATGATGTAGTCAACGATCGCCGGCGCACCCGCCTGGCCCACGCGCTCAAAGACTTCGGGCAACGGGTGCAGTACTCGGTCTTTGAGTGCCTGTTGGACGCGGAAGCGCTGGAGACCCTCCACCGCCGGGCCGAGAAGCTGATCGACCCGACAGAGGACAGCCTCCGGATCTACCGCCTCTGCCGAGAGTGCGAGGGCAAAGTGGAGTATCTCGGCACCGGGAAGGCCACGGAAGATCCCGACATCTTCGTCCTTTGAAAACTGAAGATCCCTGCCTGCCAAGAATCATGCCAGCCCCATTTCGCCATTTTGGCACACCGGTTGGAACTCGGACGCTAACCCGAATCACTCCAGAGGGTTTACCTCGTCTTTGGGTAGGCAGAAACGACGCGCAGCGGAAGAAAAAAGTCGACGTTCCGAGGAGGTTGGAAAAACGGCCACCTTAACCCGAGTAGATTCAAGGGGTTGGAAAGGGGTACCTCGGAATTGCCCTGAGCAGTACGGTGGGATTGCGACCTGGAAGCCATGCTCCGGTCCCAGGAAATCGCGCGCCGTCTCGGAATTGCCCTGAGCAGTACGGTGGGATTGCGACCTGGAGCAGTAGTGGGGATGTGGGTCGGTACAAGCCGCCTCGGAATTGCCCTGAGCAGTACGGTGGGATTGCGACGATGACTACGCCGCCGAGCGCTAGAAGCTCGCGGACCACTCTCGGAATTGCCCTGAGCAGTACGGTGGGATTGCGACGTGGCCGGCCGGGCACGTCCTCGAAGGCGTCGATGTTGCTCGGAATTGCCCTGAGCAGTACGGTGGGATTGCGACAAATTAAGAGCGAGCGAGCGGTGCTCATCGCACGCGTACTCGGAATTGCCCTGAGCAGTACGGTGGGATTGCGACTCCCGTGCCGCCGTGCGCCACGTCATTCGTTGCCGAGAGCTCGGAATTGCCCTGAGCAGTACGGTGGGATTGCGACTATTGGAAACCGAGTGACTAAAGGCACCGTCAACAGCTCGGAATTGCCCTGAGCAGTACGGTGGGATTGCGACGCAATCGCGGAGATAGTCGGGAACATCGCTCACGTTCCAATCTGAAACTCGGAATTGCCCTGAGCAGTACGGTGGGATTGCGACGATGTAGCGCGCCCTGGCGGCGTAGAGTTGTCGACCATCTCGGAATTGCCCTGAGCAGTACGGTGGGATTGCGACCATTGAGCCACGCGGGGGCCGGTTCGATCACGCCAACTCGGAATTGCCCTGAGCAGTACGGTGGGATTGCGACAACCAGAGAAGCGCCTTCGGTAAGCGAAAACAGCCGGCTCGGAATTGCCCTGAGCAGTACGGTGGGATTGCGACGGATCTCCTCCCGTGACGTTACGAAGGGTTTCGCGAGTGACTCGGAATTGCCCTGAGCAGTACGGTGGGATTGCGACTAGAGGACGATGACGCGGCCGATCTCTTGGACTCTCATTCTCGGAATTGCCCTGAGCAGTACGGTGGGATTGCGACTTCTGAAACAGTTCCTCAACCGCGCCGCCCCCGATCTCCTCGGAATTGCCCTGAGCAGTACGGTGGGATTGCGACTCTGAGACCTTCGTGTCCTCTGCCAGTCGGTCATAACGCTCGGAATTGCCCTGAGCAGTACGGTGGGATTGCGACTCTTCGATTTGCGCTCTTAGAGCTGCGTTGCTTCTTCTCCTCGGAATTGCCCTGAGCAGTACGGTGGGATTGCGACTTCTGTCGTTGGTGTCATAGAAAACGCCCGAGGCCAAGCCTCGGAATTGCCCTGAGCAGTACGGTGGGATTGCGACCCGTCCGTTCCGAAGGCGTTGAGCATGGCATCCCTCCTCGGAATTGCCCTGAGCAGTACGGTGGGATTGCGACTATGGTAATGGTGAAAGCTACATCCGTGGTGGCGCCATACTCGGAATTGCCCTGAGCAGTACGGTGGGATTGCGACCTACGCTTGTAAGAAGGATTGCTGATACTCTCCTCCCAAATGTTTCACTCGGAATTGCCCTGAGCAGTACGGTGGGATTGCGACTAGAAAACACCGGTGCTCAAACATGTCCCGGCGTCACACTCGGAATTGCCCTGAGCAGTACGGTGGGATTGCGACCCGCTTCCGGTCCAGCGCGGCCCCGAGATCGTCCCCTGCCTCGGAATTGCCCTGGGCAGTACGGTGGGATTGCGACTCACCATTCAATATGTGACGAATCAATCGCCAATGAACTCGGAATTGCCCTGAGCAGTACGGTGGGATTGCGACACGTAGCAAATTTGGCAACTATCTGACCAGTCATAACACCACCTCGGAATTGCCCTGAGCAGTACGGTGGGATTGCGACTTCCGGTGTTGGGTGCCATGATCTGGCCCAAAACCGCACTCGGAATTGCCCTGAGCAGTACGGTGGGATTGCGACTTCTGGAGGTGACGAAGGGTTTCAACATGCAGCGATAGCCCTCGGAATTGCCCTGAGCAGTACGGTGGGATTGCGACTGGTCCTGGCTTTGGAAGACGGCGGTGACGTGCCACTTCCTCGGAATTGCCCTGAGCAGTACGGTGGGATTACACACATCTTTCTTCCCATGATTCGCGCCGCCGGAGGTACGAATGGATCGGACCGGCATCGCCGCACCGGAGACGACCCGCCGTCCCCGTAGCCTGCCGAGGGCCTCGTAACGGGTCTGGGTCGTCTCTACGAACCCTCGCAGACGTGGCCAGCCATAGGGATTCCGGAAAGGTTGGAAGATTCTTCGCAACGCCCCCGTAATCGCCATCTCTGGCTATCGCGAGACCGGTCCGTAGAGACGACACAGACCTGAACGAGATCCTCTCCGTCATCACGGGGACGGCGGGTCGTCTCCGATGCGGCGATGTCGGTCCCGTCCTCCCCCATCCTCAGCGGCGCGAATCATGGGAAGAAAGATGTGTGTAATGGCCGGGTCTTCAGCCCCGGGCGGCAAGGAATCCCGACCCGATCAACCCCAATCCATGGCGGGAAAATTTGGGACCTTGGGTTGAGGAACCAGGGAGCACCAAAGAGGCGGCATCGCTCCGTCATAGGTCATTGCCGTTCGGGAGGCTGTGCCCGCCGCGGAGACGTCCCGACGTTGTGGACCTGCCGAGGGTGTCGTGGACGGGCTGGGAACGTCTCTACGTCCTTCGCTGAAAGATGACGATTCTGCGGCGAACCTCAGCCTCTGTCACAATCAATCGACCACCCCAGCCCCCTCACTGGGAGAAGAGGGCCGGGGTGATGAGGGGCCCGGGCGGGAGGCGCTCGCAGCAAAGTCAGCGCCTATGAGGAGTAGGAGAAGGGGCTCAGAGGAGAGGAATCCGCGTGCCCGAGAGAGAAGTCTTCGAGGACGTCGAGTTGGAGATCCGGAGCCTTGCCGGCGGCCGGTTCGAGGTCCGGCTCGCGACGGCGAGCTTCGGCGAGATGATCGCGGAATTCATTCCGCCGGCCGATGCTGGAGCGCCGGGAGCGGAGTGGAACGGAGTCGTGCGCGATCTCGATTCTCCTCGCGAGAGGAGGCGGACGGAGGAGGCCTCGGCGCGGGACCTCGGGAGCCGATTGTTCGCGGCGATCCTGCCGGCGGATCTCCGCCGCGTCTTCGATCCGAAGCGCGCGTGGCTCGACGAGGAGGATCCGGCAGGGCGCGAACGCCGGCTGCGTCTCCGCCTGCGGCTGAACCTGGAGATCCCCGCAGTTCGACCGCTGGCGACGCTCCCCTGGGAGCTGCTGCACGATCCGACGTTCAACGTCTTCTATGGCCACGGCCGGCGCCGGCTCCTCGTGCGCCAGCTCGGGTCGCCCCAGGACGCGATGCCGCTCGCTGTGGCACCGCCTCTGCGCATCCTGGCCGTGGCCCCGTCGCCCCGCGGCGTCACGCCGCTGGAGCTCGCGACGGAAGCTCGCGGCTTGCAGGAGGCGCTTCAGAGAGATGGCCGGCTCACGGTGCTGCCGCTCGCCGGCCCGACGCTGGACGAGACTCTGCGCGCGCTGGAGAGGGAACGGCCGCACGTCCTCCACTTCATGGGGCACGGGGATTTCGACACGGCCACTGGCGAGGGACACCTTCTCTTCGAGGACGGCACGGGCGGGGCCAAGACGGTGGACGGCGAGCTGCTTGCGGAGCTGCTGGCGGATTTTCGCCCACACCTCCCCCTCGTAGTGCTGAACGCCTGCCGGACGGCCGAGATGCCGCGCTCGACGGTTCAATCGCCTGGCGCCACGGTGGGGGCGGCCTTGAGCCTGCGCGGGTTCCCGGCCGTGGTCGCCATGCAGTTTCCCATCGCGGACGCGGACGCAATCCATTTCAGCAAGGTGTTTTACGAATCGCTCGCCGCCGGAGAGGCGGTGGACGTGGCAACCGGTGAGGGGCGGCGGGCGCTCTATGTCCTGAACCGCTGGTCGCAGGATTGGGCGGGGCCCGTCCTCTTCCTACGCGCCCGCGACGGCCGGATCTTCGAGCTGGCGCGGCACCCCGAGCCGCCGGCCGACGCCCTCATCACCCCGACCCTCTTCTCCCAGCCTCCCCCCCTTCCGCCGGGAGAAGAGGGAGTGGGTCCGCGGCTGCTGGGCATCCGCAGCCTCGAGCCCTGGGGCGACCGCCCGGCCAACACTCTCGACCTGCGAGGCCCCTTCGACGGCCGGGCCATTCGCCACCCTGCGTTGTGGCAGACGGAGGTCCTGCCGGATCTGGAGAAATTCCTGCACGACGCCGCGAAAGACCGCCGGCCGCTGCACCTCGACTTCGCGGCCCACGCCAGCATCGCCTTCGCCGCCGGCTGGATTCTGGAAGCGAAGAGCGGCCTGGACGTCACCATCCGCCAGCGGCAGCAGGGCCGGCCGGACCGTGACTGGAACCCGGACGACGCGCCCCTGCCGGAAGGCCCCTTCTGGCAAGCCGAGGACGACCTGCTCCTGGACGAGAGCGCCGTGGACGTGGCCGTCGCGGTGGGAATCACCTGGCCGGTGCTCGCCGACGTCCGCGCCTACCTTGAACGCAAGTGCCTGCCCATCCGCCGCCTCGTGAGAGCGACGCTCGCGCCGGAGCCGAGCGGCTCGGGAGTGAAGAGTGGAGCCCACTGCCTGGCCCTGGCGCAGACGCTGGCGCTGAGAATCCGCACCCGCACGGCCGAAGAGCCCCAAGGCACGCTTCACCTCTTTATCGGCAGCCCGAACGCCTTCCCCTTCTACCTGGGGCAGCTCGCGAGAGGCCTTGGGAGGATTCAGATGTACGAGTTTGCCTACGAGACGGTGGGGGAGGAGAGGACGTATACGCCGTCGATTTTGCTGCCGTAATGGTGTCGGAAGACCCACAACTCCGGCCCTCTTCTCCCCAGCCTCCCCCCGCCGGCCGGGCCTACGCGCTAACTTTGCTTCGAGTAGGGGCGGGTCTGGAGGGGTGGGAGGGGGCGCGACCCGCCCTGCAAC
>JBAPYB010000220.1:0-1752 GCA_049284515.1 Thermoanaerobaculia bacterium | reverse complement strand
GCAGTGGAAGGCGGTGAAGATCATCCGCGACCGGCATTACGACTCGCTGACCATCCGCCTCTGGGGCACGGGGCGCGACTACACCGTCCGCACCGTCCGCGATACCACGGGCGAGCGGGTCTCCGGCGATCCCAAGCGCGACCGCTTCTACTCGGAATATTGGACGCTGATCCGCGGCGCCGGAGTGAAGGGCGCGCCGCGCAGCGACAAGACCTGCCCCAACTGCGGCGCGCCCCTCGACGTCAACATGGCGGGCGATTGCGAGCACTGCGGCGCCAAGATCACCAGCGGCGCCTTCGACTGGGTGCTCTCCACGATCGAGCAGGACGACTCGTATACGGGGTGAAGCCGCGGCGAATCCCATGGCGAAACCTCCCCTCTCCCGGGCTCTGCCCTTCCTCGCCTTCCTGGCGCTCCTCGTCTTGCCGGCCGCGGCGGAAGCCCGCCCCGGCGGCGGCCAGAGCTACTCCGGCGGCAGCCATGGCGGCAGCGGGGGCGGGGGTGGCGGCGGAGGCTGCATCTGGCTTCTGTTCCGGCTCTGGCTCGAGCTGGTCATCCGCTATCCGGCGATCGGCATTCCGTTGACCATCGTCGGCATCGTGGTCTTCCTCTCCTACCAGAAGCGCAAGGCCGCGGCCGGCTCGCAAGGCTGGGATTCGGCGCCGGTCCCCACGGTGTCCTCGGTTCCTTCGCCCATGGCCTACCCGGCCCCGGCGGCGCGCCCGTCGCGATCGTCCCGCGACCTCGACGACGTCCGCCAGCTCGACCCGGAGTTCTCGGTCGTCCTGTTCCAGGACTTCGCCTATGCCCTCTACGCCAAGGCTCACGAGGCGCGCTCCAACCCGCGGGACCTGGAGTCGCTGTCGCCTTATCTCAGCCAGAACGCCCGCGACCAGCTCGCCCGGCGCCCGCCGGTGGGGGCTCCGGTCTCGGGCGTGGTGATCGGCGCCATGCGGGTCGTGGAGCTCTCGCTTCCGACGGCGACGGCGGCCGGCGCTCCTCAGGCACAGGTGACGGTGGTGCTGGAGCTCGAGGCCAACATGACGGTGGGCCCCACAGGCACCTCGGGCGGAGCTCAGACGCACTACGTCCGCGAGCGCTGGCGGCTGGTGCGGGATGCCGGCGTGCAGAGCAAGCCCCCCGAGCAGGTGGGGACGTTCCACTGCCCCAACTGCGGCGCGCCCTTCGGCCCCGAGGGCGGCGACCGCTGCCAGTACTGCGGCCAGGTGGTCTCCGGCGGCCGGTTCGATTGGAGCGTCACGTCGATCGACCTGCTCGACCTGGAGGAGCGGCCCCCGGCGCTCACCTCCGACGTGCAGGAGATGGGGACGGACCTGCCGACCCTCCTCCACCCCCGGCTCAATGCCCGCTGGACGGAGCTGGTGCGCGACGATCCCGCGGTTACCCAGGACGCCCTCGCCGCCCGCTTCAAGGTGATCTACGACGAGCTCAACGCCGCCTGGACCCACGGCGACTTGGCTACCGTCCGTCCCTACGTATCCGACGGGCTCTTCGACTACCTGCAGTACTGGGTGACGGCCTACCGGACGCAGGGGCTGCGCAACGTGCTCGAAGGCATGCGCATCGTGCAGTGGAAGGCGGTGAAGATCATCCGCGACCGGCACTACGACTCGCTGACCATCCGCCTCTGGGGCACGGGGCGCGACTACACCGTCCGCACCGTCCGCGATACCACGGGCGAGCGGGTCTCCGGCAATCCCAACCGCGACCGCTTCTACTCGGAGTACTGGA
>JBAPYB010000219.1:0-5071 GCA_049284515.1 Thermoanaerobaculia bacterium | reverse complement strand
GTGGTGGGTGCCCCCGAGGTCGCTCACCAGCCTGCGGGGCTTGAGCGTCGCGCTGGACGGCGTCGCCGCCGCCGTCGACGGCGCGGACAACGCGCCTTCAACCGATGCGGTCAGCGGCTTCGAGCAGGCCCGAAAATCGCTCGCCGTGACCCTGGCGTCCTGGGAGGGGCTGAAAGCGAAAGACCTGGCCGCGCTCAACACGGTGCTGAAGAAGGCGGGGCAGCCGGAGATCGAGCTCAAGCCGTAGGGCTGCTATCATCCTTCATTCCATGCTACGACTGCGGTACGTCGTCAACGACGAGGATCGGGCCGTCTCGCTGACCGGCGGCAGGTTTCGCCTGGGCCGCGGGAGCGACAACGACCTGGTCCTCGCGGACGTCTCCGTCTCGCGCTATCACGCCGAAATCCTGCGCGAGGCCGAGGGGTGGACGGTCCACGACCTCAAGAGCACCAACGGGGTGGACGTCAACGGCGTGCCGGTGGAGAAGGCGTCGCTGCGGTCCGGGGACGTGTTGAACATCGGCTCCTTCGAGATCCGGGTCGAGGCGGAGGAGCCCCGGAGCGTAACGCCGAAGCCGGCGACGGACGACGGCGAGGGCGGGTTCGGCAACGCCACCATCATCCGGCCGCTCTCCGTGTTCGCGGCGGCCTACGGTCTCAGCCAGGCGGCGCCCATTCCCGCGGTGGGCTCCGGGACGGACGACCAGGCCTACGTCCACCGCATGTTCGGATTCCTCACCCGGCTGGCGCGCATGCTCACCGTCGCCGAGTCGGTCGACCAGGTCCTTTCACGGGTGATGGAGCTGGCGTTCGAGGCCTTTCCCGTGGATCGCGGGTTCATCCTCTTGTCGGACGACAAAGGCGAGCTCGTCTGCGAGCTGGCCCGGGTGAAGGACCGGACGCAATTTCGCCCCTCCGGGGAAGTGCCCGTCTCGCGCACCATGCTGCGGTCCGTCATGCAGGAGCGGGTGGCGCTCGTCACCTTCGACGCCCAGGCCGACCAGCGGTTGTCGGGAGGCGAGTCCATCCGCCTGCACCAGATCCGCTCCGCCATGTGCGCTCCCCTGTGGTCGAACGATCAGATCATGGGCGTGATCCAGGTGGACTCACCGTTCCATGTCGGCGCCTTCGGCGAACGCGACCTCGACGTCCTGACGACGCTCGCCAATTACGTGGCCGTGGCGGTGGAGCGCATCCGCTACGCGCGCAAAGCCGAGTTCGAGAAGCTGGTGCGCACGCGCCTCGAACGCTACCACTCGCCGGCGGTCATCGAGGAGGTGCTGCGGCACGGCGACGAGGGGATGCAACGCCTGCGCAGCGCCCACGCCACCGTGCTCTTCGCCGACCTGGTGGGCTTCACCGCCTTCGCCGAGAACGCCCCGCCCGAGATCGTCGCCGAGTCCCTCGACGCCTTCCTGGACCTCGCCGTCGAGGCCATCTTCCGCGCCGGCGGCACCCTCGACAAATTCATCGGCGATTGCGTAATGGCCTTCTTCGGCGCGCCGGTGGCGCAGCCGGACCATGCGCTGCGGGCCGTGCGCGCCGCCCTCGAAATCCAGGACGGGCTCGACGTCTGGAGCGCCACCCGGGCCGTCGAGGGGCTTCCCGGGTTCAAGGCCCGCGTCGCGGTCAACAGCGGGCCGGTGGTGGTGGGCGACATCGGCAGCGCCCGCCGCGTCGACTATACGGTGCTGGGCAACACCGTGAACGTGGCGGCCCGCCTGGAAGCTCTCGTCGCCCAGCCGGGCGACGTGGTGCTGGGCCCTGAGACGCAGCGGCTGCTGGACGGCGCCATGCCTACCGAGCCGCTCGGCGAGCTCCAGCTCAAGGGCCTGCAGCAGAAGATCTTCGCCCACCGGCTGGTGCGGCGGGGGTAAAGCCACTGTGGCGGATCGCTATCCGCGCCGGCAGGCCCTCATCACCCCGGCCCTCTTCTCCCAGCCTCCCCCCGCTCCGCCGGGAGAAGAGGGAGAGGTTTGTCCAAAAAAGCAAAGGCAAGGTTCTTCAAGCCCCCTCTCTCCCGGTCGGTGGGGGGGAGGCTGGGAGAGAGGGGGTTGGGGGAGTGAGGGTCGCCCGGAGGGCGCAGAGAACGGCTGGGTAGGTGCCCGGTTACCGGGCCGGGAGCGACAGCACCTGGCCCGGCTTCAAATGGCGAGCCCGGGAGCCGTTGGCGTGCTTGAGACGCGCCAGGCTGACGCCGCTGCGCTGGGAGATCTTCCACAGGCTGTCGCCGCGGCCGACGCGGACCTGCTTTCCTTTCTTGGCATGCCGCAGGTGGCCGTGACCGGTGCGCTTGGCTGCGAGGGTCACGTGCGACCGGCGGGACCGCTTGGAGACACCATGCCGGGCCCGGGTTACGTGCCGGGCCGGGGGATCGTCGGACACGCCGACCGAGGCGACCTCGACGCGCGGCAGCTCGCCCGAGTTGATCGAGCGCAGGTAAGGGGCGGGAAACAGCGCCACGTGGTAGTGCGGCGGGTATTGTTCCTTGGTGGCCTCCAGAACGTTGCGCCCCTCGAGGTCCAGCAGCGTGGCCTCCAGCCAGGTGCGGCACGCTCTGCTGGAGCTGCGGCGCAGGTCCGCCGCCATGCCGGTGGGGTGAACGGAGAGGACCGAGGCGTTGCGGGGCTGGCGCGTGATGGGCCGGGTGAGGCTGGTCACCACCAGCTTTTCGCCGCAGGCGTTGCGGTATTGATCGGCGAGCCGCTCGACGAACAGCTTGACCTCCGGCCGGGCGTAGGGGAACGAGACTTCGTCCGATTCGATGTCGTAGTCCGCGTTGCCGTGCAGGCGTACCAGCACGCCGCGCTTGGCGTAGTCGCGCACGTCGGCCGTGGTGCGCAGGTAGGTGAAGCCGTGCGCCTGCGCCTGCTCGTCCTGGCGCATCAGGGATTCACGGGAGCCGAGGAGGCTTTGAGCGTCGGTGAGCGAAGCGGCGGGCAGAGAGAGCACACAGAGGGCCGCGAGGCGGCGTTGCAGGCGGATTCGGGATACGCGAGAGCTGTGCATGGGCGTCAATAGCAACTCCATACTTCCGACGTTGTGCCCTATGCGCCAAAGGCGCGATTTCATGATATACGCCGTCCCGGCGACTGCCAGGGTACCATAAAAATCCTGATTTACAAGGGGTTTACGTGCCGCTAGCGAAGAGGTGCCTCTCTTGTCTGTTGGTCCTGGTGGCGCTCGCCGGCGGCGGCTGCGCCGATTCCGTCGGCTCGCGGGACGCGGTCCTGGTGCGGCTGATCGGCGCCAGCCGCGAAGCCGCCGAGATGCTCGATCCGCCGGCCGATTTCGACCTCGAGCCCGTCTGGGAGGACCGGATCGACGGCCCGGCCGGTGTCGCCGGCTGGTCGTTCTACGTCCCCGCCGCCGGGGCGGCCGCCTCGCCCGAGGGCGGCCTCGACCTCGGGCCGCTCGCCGCCAGCCAGTACCTCGTCTGGTCGGGAAGGCTGGAAGCGGGCCGCATCGACCTCCTGCGCTTCCACTTCCGCGAGCCGCTGACCGGCCAGGTGGAGCTCTACTGGAACGGCGAGGGGGAGGACTTCGCGCCGCAGAGGTACGCCCTCGAATCGCCTGAAACACTCGATCCCCGGCAGGTGACGTTCGACCTCAGCGGCGACAAGTCCTGGCAGGGGACCGTGACCCGCATCGGTCTCCGCCTCCTCACCCAGCCGGTGGCCGGCCGCGCCTTGCTGGCGGCCGAGGGGATGAGGTACGCGGCCCCGCAGGCCATGGGGCACGGCGAGGTGCGGACGGTCGAGCTGGAGGGGCGCAGCCAGGCGGCCTGGCTCGCCCGGCCGGGGAGCAGCCTCCGGCATCCGCTCCATGTGCCCCGGAGGGCGCGGCTGCGCTTTCAGGCCGCCTCCTGGCTGTCCACCCCCGGCGCGGTGAGGATCCGGGTCGTCGCCACCAGCCAGCGGCTCAGCCGGGTGCTGATCGACCGCCAGCTTGCGGACCGGAGCGCGGCCGTGCGCCGCCAATGGGCTGCCTTCGAAGCGGACCTCGGCGCCTTCGCCGGAGAGGCCGTCGAGCTGCGGTTCGAGACCGGGCCGGCGCCGCGGGGGTCCCTGGTGACGTGGGGGAATCCCCTGGTCGTGGGGCCTGACGGCGAGCACCGGCCCAATATCGTCCTCGTCTCGCTGGACACGGTGCGCGCCGACCACCTGTCGCTCTACGGCTACCGGCGGCAGACGACCCCCCGCCTCTCAGCCTGGGCCGGCCGCTGGGCCACGGTATTCGAAACCACGGTGGCCTCGGCGCCCTGGACTCTGCCGTCCCACACCGCGATGCTGTCGGGGATCGACGCCGTGCACCACGGAGTCAACCGGCACGGACCGATCCCCGCCTCACTGCCCTTTCTGCCGCAGCGCCTGCGCGACGCCGGCTATGCGACCTTCGCCACCACGGCGGGCGTCCTGCTGACGCCGCAGCTCGGCTTCGCCCGCGGCTTCGACGACTTCCGGGTGCGCGGCAAGATGGAGAGCCTGCCGGAGTGGAACGCCGAGCTCGGCGACGGCATCGCCGACGCGTTGCGGTGGCTCCAAGGTCATCGCGACGAGCGTTTCTTCCTCTTCTTCCACACCTTCGAGGCCCACTCCCCCTATCAGCCCCGCGAGCCGTACTTCCGCGACTTCGGGGGGGACGAGAAGGCCTTGAACGCCGGCGAGCCGGTGTGGATGGAGGAGAACGGGTTCGAGGATGCCGTCCGCCCGCGCTACCTCCTGTTCCATCCACCGACCTACGCCGCTGGCGTGACCTACCCCAAGCGGGTCCTCAAGCCCCAGGACCGGGAGCTCGCCACGACGCTGTACGACAGCGGTCTCGCCTACATCGACCAGCAACTGAGCGCTCTGCTCTCGTATCTCGAAGCCGCGGGCCTGCTGGACGACACCATCGTCGTCGTCACCTCGGATCACGGCGAGTCGCTCTACGAGCACGGGCTGGTGAGCCACTCCAGCCTCTACGACCAGGACCTGAAAGTGCCGCTGATCGTCGCCGCGCCGCTCGCGGCCGCACGGGGCCGCCGGGTCAGCGCCCAGGTGCGGTCGGTCGACATCGCCCCCACCCTGGC
>JBAPYB010000218.1:0-14948 GCA_049284515.1 Thermoanaerobaculia bacterium | reverse complement strand
TCAATGCCAAGGGAGAGGAGCTGAAATCGCATTTCGCGGTGGCTGAATCTCCAGCCCATGCGCCCTCGGGAGGCTGCTACTCCTTGTTGGCCATTCCCCTCAAGAAACGAACGGCCGAGGGAGAAGTCCTGATCGGTTTGATCCGCGTTGACAACAAGAAGTCGAAGGACGGACAGGTATTGGCCACTCTGGAGTTTTCGACGGAAGACGAGTCGATTCTCTCCATCTTCGCCGAAATGGCCGCGGCGGCCATCGATGGTGCCGAGTTGGTCGATCGCCTGACGGAGCGTCAAGACTTTCAGGAGCGGCTCATCGCCAGTTCGCCGGATGGAATCATCTCCGTTGATCGGGAGGGGCTGGCCACGGAGTTTAACAAGCGCGCGGAGGAGATTCTGGGTTTCGCAAGAGACGAGGTCCTCGGAAAACCGGTCTTCTCGCTTTACTTTGACCCGGAAGAGCCGCGCCGGATTGGTCAGATGCTGCACGAATCAGTTGACGGTTATGTCTTAGACTACGAGACGACAGTCAGGACCAGCGAGCAGGAGCGAATTCCCATCCTTCACTCGTCGACCTGGCTTTTCAATGCCAGAGGAAAGCGTATTGGCAGTGTCGGCTATTTTCAGGACCTCCGGCAAAGGAAGGCCCTCGAGCGCCGCGAGAGTTTTCTGCTCTGGGCGAGCAACGTTGTGGCACGGGCCGGCACTCTCGACGAGGGACTGCAGAGCCTTGCCGAGCGCTTGGTTTCCCTTCTCGGATGGTCCTTCTGCGAGATTCTGCTCCTGAACGAAGACGACAAGAACCGTTCCTTGACTCTGCGGGCTGCGAGCCAGGGAGGAGATTCCACGTGGAGCCCCTCTCGTCAGCAGATCGTCCTTTCGGAGTGGCCGGGCCTGGAGAGGCTTCTAGAAGTTGGCGCGCCGGCGGTTCGTGAGCGGAGCGACGATCGCGCCAGACCCGACCTGGAAAGGCTTTCAAAGCTGCTGGCTTTGCCCGGAGAGATCCACTCGCTGCTCGTGGTCCCGCTGAAAATTGGCGAGCAGGTCGTGGGACAGCTCGATATGGGAAATCTGCAAGGCGGCGCTCATACGGGCTTTTCCAAGGAAGACGTCGAGCTTGTCTCGGCCGTCGCTTCCCAGATCACCGTTCTGATCCATCGCATGCAGCTTCTGGAGGGCCTGCAGCGAAGAGAAGAGCTCCTTCAAGCGTTGGTACAAGCCTCTCTACACATCCGTGCTGACGTCGAGTCGCCAGTGTTACGGCAGGTGATCGTGCGTCTTGCCGCCGAATTGGTTCGCTGCACGGTGGGAGGCCTTTTCCTGAACCTGCCCTACTTGGGGCAACTCGAATTAGTCGCAATGTTCAACGCACCGGAAACACTAATGGGCCAGCACTTCTCGCACTTTGATGGGTTGATTGGGCAAGTGGCGCGGGAGCGCGAGATCCGAGTGCACCCGGATCCAATGTCCGAGGAGTTTTTCCGCGGTCTGGGCCTCAATGTTGTAGCCGCGGTCCCCCTTCGTGACGCCTCGGGCGAAGTCGAGGCTGTGCTCTTCCTTGGAGCCTCCACGAAACGGGGGCCCTTCGGCCGGACCGATCTGGGAATCCTGGAAGCCTTCGCGGCACAAGCCGCCATTGCTCTGCGCACTGCCCGCCTCATGGACCGAGAACAGCTCTATTTCAGCCAGTTTGCGGTCCTCCACCGAATCCGCGACTACATCCAATCCACTGACTCATTGGAGAAGAGTCTCCACGCGGTATTAACGGGAGTCACTGCCAGTTATGGACTCGGCTTCAATCGCGCCGTCCTCCTTCTGCTGGAGGAAATGGGTGAACAACTCGTCGGGGAGATCGGCATTGGCCAGATCGAGGAGGAGCAGGCGAGGTCTGTATGGCAGGACGACGAGGAGAAGGGGCTAAATAACTTTGAAAGCTACCTGCATGAATTGGAACAAGGCGAGATCGTACTGACTCCAGTGGGTCGAAGGGCCAAGGGAATGCGCCTTAATGCCCGCGGGAACGATTTGTTCTCGGCCGCGGTGGCTGACGGCCAGTTGCGCCGGATCGCTCGCGAAGAATTCAGCCGTGTTCCATCGGCCTTCCTCAGCACTTTCCATGTGACAACGCCCTTAGTGGTCGCCCCCCTCACGGCAAAGGGCCAGGTTTTAGGAATTCTTGTCGTCGACAATAAATTTACCCAGACTCCTATAGGTAATGATGGCTGCAACGCCTTGATGACTTTCGCCTCGACCGCTGCGGTGGCCATCGACAACAAGAGGCTTCTCGATCAGACCCGTAGCAGCGCCGCCAAACTGGTCGCCTTCTACCGGATGACCAGCGAGCTGACCTCGATTCAGGACCCGCAGCGTCTCCTCAAGGCCATTGTCGATCAGACCGTTTCCGCCGCAGGAGCTTCCTGGGTGAGCATCCTGCTGATCGACAAGGATGGGCGCACGCAAAATCCGATCATTTCTGACCACCGCTTCGCGGTGGATCCGAGGGACCCCATGCCCATTCGACCCAACGGGATCTCTATGGAGGTGATTCGAAAAGGCCAGGCCTATTGGATCGAAAGCGTTGAAAAGCTCCGCGACCGGGTGAATCCGATGCTCTTCGAAAGGTTCGTCAAGGCGGCCATTTGTTTGCCCCTGTCACTTCCGGGCAAGCGAATCGGCGTAATGTGGATCCACTATGATGTACCTCGCCGGTTCTCGGATTCAGAAGTAACGGCTCTACAGCTCTACGTGAACCAGGCGGCCATCGCCTACGATAGCGCCCGTCGCATGGAGAAGCTTGAAGACCTTCGAGCTTCCTTCTCTGCCTTGAGCGAAGCTAGAGATCTCAAGAGCGTTTTGTTACAACTTGTCGACAGCGCTCGGCGAGTGTTGAAAGCCGATTCGGCGATCTTCTGGTTCTACGATTCGAAAACGGACGACTTCATTCCCGAGCAGTCTGTTTACTCAGGGGAACACCTCACCGCCTGGGAGGAACTCCGGATGAGCGGTCCTCCGAAGCTGGGTACCGCCTTCCGAATCATGAACAGCGATTGGATGTCGGTCGACGATGTCGAGACGTCCAAGCCAACTCTAGAAATCGGCCCAACTACGCGTAGATTCCTGGAAGCCATCGGTGGCAGGAGCTTTCAAGGAGTAGCGCTCAAGGTGGGCCGGGAGAAGGAAGGAGTCCTTTACGCAATCTACTCGGAATCCCGCCGGTTCGACAGTGAGGATCGAGACACGGCCTTGAACTTCGCCAATCGCGCGGCTTTGGCCCTGAAGAAGGCGAAGCTGTTCGACCAGGTCCAGCGAGCCCAAGAGGCCGCCGAGGTGGTTGCCAGAGTCACTCTGCTCGAGGACCCAGGGATTACACTGATCTCGATCGCGCGCGAGACCCGGGACGCCCTCGATTGCGGTGCGGTGGTCTTGTTCAAGTACGACGAAGAAACAGGCTCTTTGATTCACCCGGCTGCGCTGGCTGGTGTGCACACAACGATGGACGAATCGTTGGACCTGTCGTTAGTTCTCGCGATGGTAGAGCGCGATGCTCCTTACATTATTCCTGATATATCGCGCGATGAGAGATTCAAGGGCAGCCCCTTTGGCAATGCGGAGGGGATAAAGTCTTGTGTAGCACTCCCTCTCAAGGCCGCAGGCCGCAAGGTCGGTGTCATGTTCATTAACTACCGGAATCGCCGCCGCTTTACGGGTGACGAGCTGATACTCATGGAACTCTTCGCCAACCAGGCAGCGGTGGCTATCCGCAATGCTCAGCTCTTCGCCGAACGCGCGACAAAACTGGCCCAGCAGAAAGCTCTCGCCGATCTGTCAAAGCAACTCCTCGCCGTCAAGTCGGTTCAGGAGACAATGAACCGGGCCGTGGAGTTTGCAGCAAGAGTTCTCGAGACCGAATTCTGCAATATCGTTCTTCGAGATGGCCAGGAACAGCTCAAGTTTGGTGCCGTATTCGGCTGGGAATGGACTAGGACCAAAGACTTGGTCGTTGAATCGGGCACGGGTTCCCAGACGGGTTACACCATCCAAAAAAAAGAGCCTGTGGCGGTTGACGATTACAGTAAGGTGAAACGCTTCACCGTCCCGGAGATCATCACTGAGCACGGCATCCGTTCAGGACTGAGTGCTCCCATGTTTCGAGAGGGAGAGATCGTCGGAGCGATGGTCGTGCACACCAGACGGCTTCGCCGCTTCACCGAAGGAGACAAGGCGTTGCTGAGCCTCATCGCCAACCAGACGGCAATTGCACTCGAAAGGGGGCAGCAATACGAGGCCAAGGTTCGCAGCAGTCGGTATTTATCCACTTTGTATGAAGCAAGCAAGACTATTGCGTCTCACTTCGGATTGGAGCGTCGGAGAGTTCTCGACGAGATTGTGAAGTCGGCTGTGGAAGGAATTACTGGCATCAATGGTCCAAAGGCACTTCTGGCGACTCTCCATCTCTACGATGCGGACAAACATGAACTGGTACTTGAAGGCTTCTATCCGCAAGATTTGGAAGCGGATCTCTCATTGGTCGGCGAACGACAGCAAATCAAGCGCCTGCTTCGCAAGAACCAGCGGATTGGAGTTGCCGGGCGAACGGCCCTGGATGGAGAGCCACGCTTGGTGATGGATGTGAACGCGAATTCCGACTACGTGGTCTTCAATCCGACGACACGCTCCGTAGTCGCTGTACCTCTTCTTGATCAGGGAAGAGTAATTGGCGTGCTCAACGTTGAGAGTGACCTCCTTGATGCATTCGACAAAGAGGACGAAGAGGCTCTGAAGGCTCTCGCGGAGTTGGCCGTGATCGCGATCCGGAGCGCTCAGCAGGTCGAGGAGCTCAAGGAGGCCAAGCAACTCGTGAGTACGCGAACGACCCTAGCCTGGATGGGAATCGGTAATGTGGTAGGGCGCCATGAAATGGCCCGTTCTGTCGGGCTACTGCAGATTGAGATCTATGAACTTGGTAAGGAGCTCCAAAGACTGGGTGTATCGAACGCGACCGTCTCAAGATCTCTGGAGAGGATGAAGCGAAGGCTAAAGTCGGATTTTGACTCGGATAGGCCCCCCACTGGGCTAGTCGACAAGGAATTCTCTTCGATACCAGTGAATGAGGCCCTGATCCGCGCGCGGAAGGGAAGAATTGTGCGAGGCCGAGGTGAGCGGCAGGTGCGGCTTGAGATCCAGTGTGATCTGGATGATGCCGTGAGAGTTCGAGCGAACGTACACTGGCTTAATAGAATCATCGACATTCTTCTCAATAACGCTGTGGACGCCACAGAAGGGACTCCTAGTCGGGAAATCATTATCGGCAGCCGACAGCGAGAATCGCGGGCTGAGATCTACGTATCCGATAACGGAGCTGGCGTTCCGAAGGAACTCAGGGCACGTTTGTTTAGAGAGCCTATAGAGAAGCCGAAGGGATCCAAGGGATTGGGGGTAGGGTTAGTGCTAGCCCAAGCGATTGCTCAGATCTACGGAGGCATTATCTATTGGGAAGATGGAGAACCAGTCGGAACAACCATGGTGGTCTCGCTACCTGTGGAGAGGCCCGCTCCGGGAGCAGGGTTGGAACCGAAATCGAGAGGACGCTGAGTCGCTGGCGAGGGGCTGATGAATGGATAAGAGAAAGACGATTGTTCTCGTTGACAACGATAGGGCCTTTCGGCGTAGGTGGGCGCGGATTCTTCGCGGAGATGGTTTTGAGGTCTTGGAGGCTTCCTCGGAAGAGGCAGCGAAGGAATTGTTCAAGGGCACCGTCGACCTTGCAATAGTCGATCTCCGCTTGGAACACGACCGTGATGAGAATGATGTTAGCGGGCTCGCTCTCGCGGCTGAGGCGGATAGGAGCTCGATTCCCGTTATCATTCTAACCGGAGTGGAGAAGGCGAAGGTGGAGAAAGCTCTGAAGGCGTTTCAACGGGAGGGCCGGATCTCCGTAGCTGTCGAGGTACTTGGCAAAGAGGAAGAACCCGAGGCCTTTCTTGAGATTGTTCATAACAAAATGGTGATAATACCTAAGATTTTCTTGGTGCATGGTCGCGATAAAAATGCCAGAAAGGCGGTCGTCCAATGCTTGAAGGGTTTTCAGGTCACCGTCCTGAAGGACATGCCTGGGGGAGCCATGAGTATCATGGGAAAAATCGACAAGTTTGCCAATGCCCATTTTGCTGTTATTTTAGTAACGCCAGACGATTTTGGTGGATTGCGGGCGAACCCGGAGAAGCAGAGGGCGAGAGCTAGGCAGAACGTGATCTTTGAATACGGCTGGTTTTTGGGCAAGTTCGGGGCTGGTCATGTTGTTGCACTTCACAGTGAGGAAGAGTTCGAGCTTCCTTCAGATTTAGAAGGCATTCACCATATTTTGATGGATCCCGATGGGCATTGGAAGAAAATGCTACTCAAGGAGCTGAAAACCGCACTGGATCTTGTGCAGCTTTCGCGTTGATAGAATAGAGTATCCGTCGAGGCCGGCTTCGCTAGGGAGGATTTTCGAGGCCCGCTGAATGCTCCTTGCAGAGAGGCAGAGGCATCGCTATCCGCGAGTCTTAGGAGGCCCGCAATGGTCAAGGTGAGAGTTCTGTTGGTAGATAACCATAGGCCTTCGCTCAAGAGTTGGGGTGGGACCCTTCGCAGAGAGGACTACGACGTCACCGAGGCGTCCTCGGCCTCACGAGCGAAGATGCTCCTGGACAAGGGGGGATTCGATTTGGCGATCCTCGATCTCCACCTGGAGCGGGACGAGGACGAGACCGATGAAAGCGGTCTCAATCTAGCGAAGGCGTACTGCGAGTCGGTGCCGATCATCATGCTGAGCGGCCGCCCGACGCTGGACGCCGCCATTCGGGCGCTCCGGGACGGGCGATCCGCAATCGCGGTCGCTTTCGTGAAAAAGAAGGATGGGCCTGAGGCTCTGTTGAAAGCGATGGCCAAGGCCATCATGCCGAAGGTCTTCGTGGCTCACGGGCACGACGAGGCTGCCACTGCCGCGGTGGTCAAATTCATTGAGGACGGTGGAGCCAAGGCCCTCGTGCTGCGCGAGCAGCCGGTGGCCAGCCAGGCGATCCTTGAAGCCTTCGAGAAACATACCAACGTCCAGTTTGCCATCATCCTCGTGACCCCAGATGACGTGGGCACGAGAAGGGGGACTCCGCTTCAGCCTCGCGTCCTGCAGAACGTCGACTTCGAGCTCGACTTTTTCCTCGCCAAGCTCGGTCGCAACCGAGTGGTCGCTCTGTATAAGGAGGCGGGTGAGCCCATCGAGGTGCCTTCCAACTATCACGGTGTCTTTTACAGAGAGATGGACGCAGGGGGAGGCTGGAGGGTTGAGCTGGCGCGGGAGATGAAGGAAGCTGGAATTGAGCTGCATCTGATATAGGCGACGGATGCCGGCTCAGCCCGCCCGCCCCACCACCCGCTCCAGAATCTGATACAGCCCAAACTTCGGCATCCGTACGAAGCCGGTCCAGGCGGCTCCGGCGAGGGTGCCGTCGTTGAGCCATTCGCGCAGCCAGTAGGAGGCGTGGGCGGGATCGCGCTGCTTCAGGCCCGGGCCGTTCTCGATCGCCCAGCGCCGGTTGTAGCGCTCGTGGACTCCCACCGGATACGAGAAGATGAGGGGCAGGCCGAGGGCGGAGAAGAAGGTCATCTCGCTGGGCTTGGTCCACAGGATGTCGGTCTCCGCCAGCAGGGCGTTGAAACGCGGGAAATACTCGTCCAGGCTCGGTGCCAGGAAGACTTCGATGCCGTGGCCGAGACGGTCGTAGAGGCCGGCCTCGCGCACCCACTCGTGAAACTTCGCGGCGACCTCGCCTCGCACTCCCGCCGCGAGGCAGAGGCGGACCCGATCCTCTTCGATGAGCTCTTTCAGCCCACGGAGCAGGGGCTTGGCGAGGTCGGCCTGGGCGCCGGCTCCGCCGATGGTGTAGGTGAGGAGCGGGGGCTTTCCTTCCTGGTCTTCCGGCAGGCTGCCCAGGAAGTGGTGGATCTCGCCTCGCGTCTGGTCACGGAAGACCCGCTTGCGGTCCAGGCGCACCAGGCGGCCCGCGAGGTTGCGGCGCAGCACGGGGAGATCCGGCCCGCCCAACAGCTCGGGCGGCAGCGGGAAGCCGGTGTACTCGATCCGCTCGCGGTTCACTCCGTACGCCCGCAGGCGGTGCACGGCGCGGTAGCTCGGCGTCAGGTAAACGATCCGCGACCGGGCCGGCGCCAGCGACACCCAGGCTCGGTTGATGTCGACGTCGGTGACGACACAGAAGATCTGGTCGCACTGATGAAAGTCGGCGCTCAAGGCGGGCACGAAGAAGGTGGCGACGAGCGGCGCTCCCGTGGCTCGCAGGTGATCGGCGAGGCCCCGGCCCAGCCCTCTTGCAAAGAGCCGTTGGAGCCAGCGCACTTGCAGGGTGGGCGAGGAGAGGTCGCGCTGGGGGTGGAGGTGCGGGATGTCCGTCATCGATTCCAGCAGCGAACGCAGGGGCGCGCCCACGTACGGGATCTGGGAGGCCCGCGAGGTGATTTCATAGAACCTCCGGGAGGTCTGCCACAGCCGCAGCTCGTCAGCCCCGACGAGGGGCGGCCGGTCGACGTGGAGAACCGCCGTGCCCAGCTCCGTCGCCAGGGCGTGGGCCGCCCGCAGGTGACCGTAGCCCATCTCGACCGCGGCGAGAACGGGAAGTGGAGAGTGCATCCGGAGAAGTATTACGAGATCGCGGCGAGCGCGGCGTAGACCATGAGCTTGAAGAGAGGATACTGGCTCACCAGGATGCGCGCGGCCGTGCCCGCCAGGGTCCCCAGGAGAACGCCCGCGGCCACGTCGAGCGGGTAGTGGGCGCGAAGGTAGATTCGGGAAACGGCGATGCTGATCGCCAGGACGAGGGCCAGTGTCCCCAGCCCGCCGGTCTGGCCGGCGAAGGCGGCGGCCACTGCGAACGCCACGGTCGTATGACCCGAGGGGAATGAGAAGGCATCCGGATTCTCGGCCAGCGCCGCGAAGCCGCCGGGGCCGCGGTCCGGCCGCTGCCGGCGGCAGAGCCGCTTGAGCGGCTGCGAGAAAGCGAGAGACAGCCCTGCCGCGCCGCTCAGCAGGGCGCAGTGGTAGGGCCCCTCGCCGCCGCTGAGGCCGAACACCAGGCCCAGTAGCAGCCAGCTCGGCGTGTCGCCCAAATGGGTGAAGCCGCGCATCAGGCGGGTCATCGTCCTGGACTCCAGCCGGCGGACGTTCACCAGCAGCCAGCGGTCCAGGGAGGCGGTTGCGGCGAGGGCGGCGCGGATCATGCCACCTCCTGGAGCGTCCCGGCGGGAGCGGGCTCAGGCTCGATCGCGACGACCGGTGAGAGCACGCTGCCGGGCCCGACCCTCAGCCGGTGGCCGCGCCAGCAGATCGTCCGCTTGAAGACGGCGACGCACCAGATTCCCAGGATGAGCACGTCCTTGAAGGGCGTGCCCAGGGCCAGCAGTGCCAGGGACGGCATTTCGCCCCGCAACCGGCGCGCCAGCAGGGCGTCCGCCGCCAGCTTGGCGACGACTCCGGCCGTGGCCACTCCCGCCAGCCTCCAGTGATCCCCGGTGAGGGCCAGCGCGGCCAGGGCGAGCAGGAACGGCACGGGATTGAGCAGCGGCTCGGCGAAGTAGGCGGGGGAGAGGCGGCGGCGCATCTGCGACCAGCGCAGGTGCCGCTCGGCGAACTGGGCGACCGTCCGCCGCTGATGGAGGGCGGGCAGAGAGTGGGGGGAGAGGGCTACCCGATAGCCGGCGCGGGCGAACGCCTGGCCGAGCACGTAGTCCTCGGCGAGCACGTCCTTGACCTGCTCCCAGCCGCCGAGAGCCTCCAGGTCGCCGCGGCGGACGAGCATCGACTTGCCGACCACGCAGGGATGGCCGACGAGCTGGGCGGCGCAGACGGAGGAGGCCACGAAGGAGTTGAAGTGCAGGTTGTCCAGCAGCGCGCCCACCGTGGCCTCGCCGGTGCCGGCGAGCGCGCTCGCCACCAGCCCGACGCCGGGGACGGCCATCTCGGCGGCCATGGCCTGCAGATAGCCGGGCCGGGCGCGGACGTTGGAGTCGGAGATCAGCAGCAGCTCGTGCCGGGCGTGGCGGGAGAGCGAGGCAAGGTTGCGTACCTTGGGGTTGTAGCCCAGGACGGGAGCGCCGCGAACGATGGTGATTTGCAGGCGGGGAAAATCCCGCCGCAGGCGCTCGGCCGCGGCGAGGGCCGGATCGGCCGGGTTTTCGGCGCCGAGGATGATCTCGAAGTCCGGATAGTCCTGCCGGGCGAGCGAGGCCAGGTTTTCGTAGAGGCCGTCGTCCAGCCCGCAGAGCGGCTTGAGGACGGAAATGGGGGGCAGCGCTGGGGGCGTGGCTCGGCGCGGCCGGGCGAGGAACCGCAAGGCGAGGCCCGCGACCAGCAGCGTGGTGGCGAGCGAAATGGCAGCCATCGCAGCGAGAAGGGCTTGCAGGGCGATCATTGCGGTCATCGTCTGCACAAAGTCCTTTCCTCCCAATGGCAGGATCGCAGCTCCGGATGACGAGGGCGTCACGGCTGGGTCAGGAATGTGCTACAAGACGGCGCATGTTTCTGGCCGCCGCGGTTCAGCTCACCTCCACGTCCGACGAGGATGCCAACTGGCAGAGCGCGCGGTCGCTCGTCGAGCGCGCGGCCGGCCACGGCGCCGCGTTCGTGGCCACTCCCGAGAACACGAACTACCTGGGACCGCACGCGGAGAAGGTGCGGCGCGCCGAGCCCCTGGACGGCAGGACGGGCACCCGCTTCGCCGAGCTCGCCCGCCGGCTCGGCATCCATCTTCTGTTGGGCTCATTCAACGAGCGGAGCGGCGAGGCGGAGCGCTGCTACAACACCAGCGTCCTCTACGGGCCGGACGGCTCGGTGCTCGCCACCTATCGCAAGATCCACCTGTTCGACGTCGACGTGCCCAACGGTCCGCGCTTCTTCGAGTCCGCCACCTGCAAGCCGGGCGAGGCCACGGCGGTGGTGGCGACGCCGCTCGCCCGCTTCGGCCTGTCGATCTGCTACGACCTGCGCTTCGCCGAGCTGTATCGCAAGCTGGCGGATGGCGGCGCGGACGTGCTGATGATCCCCTCGGCCTTCACGCTCGCGACCGGCAAGGACCACTGGGAGCCGCTGATCCGTGCCCGCGCCATCGAGAATCAATGCTGGGTGATTGCGCCGGCGCAGCACGGCAAGCACGACGACGGCGGCCTCGCCCACACCTGGGGGCACACCATGATCGTGGACCCCTGGGGCATTCCCGTGGCCACCGCCGCCGACGGCCCCGGCCTCGCCCTGGCCGAGATCGATCTCGATCGTGTACTGAAAATCCGCGAGGCCATTCCGGTGGCCCGGCACCGGCGGCTGTAGAGCCGCTCCTACATCAGCGGGTCATACAGCGGGAACCGCTCGCAGAGCGCCCGCACCTTGGCACGCACGTCCTCTTGGACCTTGGCGTCTTCGGGGGCTTGCAGCACCTCGGCGATGAAGTCGCCCACCTGCGCCATTTCGTCCTCGCGCATGCCGCGGGTGGTCAGCGCGGCGGTGCCCATGCGCACGCCCGAGGCCACCAGGGGCGGGTTGGGATCGTAGGGAATAGTGTTCTTGTTCACCGTGATGGCCGCGTTTTCCAGCGACTTCTCCGCCATCTTGCCGGTGGTGCCGGCGCTCGCGACGTCGACGAGGAATAGGTGGTTGTCGGTGCCGCCGGAGACGATGCGGAAGCCCCTCTCCGTGAGGCGCGCCGAGAGCGCCCGGGCGTTGGCCACGATCTGCTGCTGATAGGCGCGAAACTCCGGCGCCAGCGCTTCTTTGAGAGCCACCGCCTTGGCGGCGACGATGTGCATCAGGGGGCCGCCCTGGATGCCCGGGAAGACGGCACGGTCGAGGTCCTTGGCGAACTGTTCCCGGCACATCACCATGCCGGCCCGGGGCCCGCGCAGCGTCTTGTGGGTGGTGGTGGTGACGAAATCGCAGTGCGGTAGGGGCGACGGGTGGACGCCCGCCGCCACCAGGCCGGCGATGTGGGCGATGTCCGCCATCAGGAGGGCGCCCACCTGGTCGGCGATGGCGCGGAAGCGCGCGAAGTCGATCACCCGGCTGTAGGCCGAGGCGCCGCAGATGATCAGCTTCGGCCGCTCGGTGACGGCCAGCCGCTCGGCTTCGTCGTAGTCGATCCTCTCCGTCTGCCGGTCCACGCCGTAGGCCACGACGCGGAAGTCGCGGCCGGAGTAGGAGAGGCGGTGGCCGTGGGTGAGGTGGCCGCCGGAGGAGAGGTCCATGCCCATGAGCTTGTCGCCGGGCTTCAGGAAGCCGAAGTAGACGGCCATGTTGGCCGAGGTGCCGCTGTGGGGCTGGACGTTGACGTGCTCGGCGCCGAACAGCTCGCGGGCGCGGGCGATGGCCAGCCGCTCCACCACGTCGACGAACTCGCAGCCGCCGTAGTAGCGCCGGCCGGGGTAGCCCTCGGCGTACTTGTTGGTCATCACGCTGCCGGCCGTCTCCAGCACGGCGCGGCTGACGAAGTTCTCGGAGGCGATCAGCTCGAGTCCAAAGTTCTGGCGGGCGCGCTCGTCGGCGATGGCCTGGTAGACCTCCGGATCGACGGCTTTCAGGGATCGATAATCGGACATTCCGGATCAGCTCGCTTCGGGCTCCTCCGGCTTGGGCTCCTCCGGCTTGGGCTCTTCCGGAACGGGCTTGGGCGTAGCCTTCTTGGCGGCTGGGGCCTTGGCGGCCGGGGCCTTCTTGGCAGCCGGGGCCTTCTTGGCGGCGGGCTTCTTGGTTTCGCCGGTAGGCGGGGGGGCGACCGCGGCGGTGGCGCCGCTGGCGGAGCTCTCGGCCGCGGCGGCGGGCGGCACCTTCTTGGGCACCCGCTTGGAGCCGGTGGTGCGCTCGGTGCGGTGCTGATCCTCCTGAATCTGCTGCTTTTTCAGCCGCTTCGACCGGCGATGGCGCCGGCGCTTCAGTTGCCGATCCTTCTCTCTCATGTCCTCTCCTTGGCCAACCCCGGGTCTCGCGGTCTTGTCGATTCAGCGCTTTCCGGCGGTGCCAGCTTGCCGTACGGGCCGCCCGGTGTCAAGGAAACCGGGCGCCGGCCCCTCACAGGGGCGCTTATAAGGGCGCTTATAAGGGAATGTTGCCGTGCTTTTTCGGCGGCACGCTGGACCGCTTGGCCCCGAGCTGCCGCAAGGCCCGCACGATCTCCGGCCGCGTGCGCCGCGGCTCGATGATGGCATCCACGAAGCCGCGCTCGGCGGCGACGTAGGGATTCGAAAACTTGGCGCGGTACTCCGCCACCTTCTCCGCCCGCACGCGGGGCGCCTCGCCGCCGGCCTCGTCCAGCTCCCGCCGGTAGAGGACGTTGACCGCCCCCTCCGGACCCATGACGGCGATCTCCGCCGTCGGATAGGCGAAGTTGGCGTCGGTGCGCAGGTGCTTGCTCGACATCACGCAGTAGGCGCCGCCGTAGGCCTTGCGGGTGATGACGGTGATCTTCGGCACCGTGGCCTCGGCGTAGGCGTAGAGGAGCTTCGCCCCGTGCTTGATGATCCCGCCGTACTCCTGGTTGGTGCCGGGGAGGAAGCCGGGCACGTCCTCGAAGGTGACGAGCGGAATGTTGAAGGCGTCGCAGAAACGGACGAAGCGCGCCCCCTTGAGCGAGGCGTCGATGTCCAGCACGCCCGCCAGCCAGGCCGGCTGGTTGGCCACGATCCCCACGCTGCGGTTGGCGATGCGGGCGAAGCCGACCACGATATTGCGCGCATACTGCGCATGCACCTCGAGAAACTTGCCGTCGTCCACCACGGCGGCGATGAGCTGCTTGATGTCGTAGGGCTTGTTCGGGTCCTCGGGCACCAGGGTGTCGAGGGCCTCGGTCTCGCGGTTCGGATCGTCGTCGCTGGTGCCGGCCGGCGGATCGTCGAGGTTGTTGCTGGGCAGGTACGAGAGGAGCTCGCGGATGGCGGCCAGGCAGGCGGCGTCGGTGGGCACGGTGAAGTGGCAGACGCCGCTCTTCGCCGCGTGCGTCGAGGCGCCGCCCAGCTCTTCCTTGCTGACCTCCTCATGGGTGACGGTGCGGATGACCTCCGGGCCGGTGACGAACATGTAGCTCGTCTCCTCCACCATGAGGATGAAGTCGGTGATCGCCGGCGAGTAGACGGCGCCGCCCGCGCAGGGCCCGAGGACGGCGCTGATCTGCGGGATGACTCCCGAGGCGAGCGTGTTGCGCAGGAAGATGTCGGCGTAGCCGCCGAGCGAGGCGACCCCCTCCTGGATGCGGGCGCCGCCGGAGTCGTTGAGGCCGAGGAGCGGCGCGCCGTTCTCCACCGCCAGGTCCATCACCTTGCAGATCTTGGCGGCGTTGGTCTCGGAGAGCGAGCCGCCGAAGACGGTGAAGTCCTGGGCGAAGAGGTAGACCAGCCGCCCTTCCACCGTGCCGTAGCCGCAGACCACGCCGTCGCCGGGGATGGCGGCGACCTTGTCCATGCCGAAGTCGCGGCAGCGGTGGGTGACGAGGGCGTCGATCTCGACGAACGAGCCGGCGTCGAGGAGCAGCTCGACGCGTTCGCGGGCGGTGAGCTTGCCCGCCGCGTGCTGCTTGTCGATGCGCTCCTGGCCGCCGCCCAGCTCCGCCGCGGCGAGCCGGCGCTTCAGCTCCTCGATCCGTTTCGCTCGGCCGTGAGTCATGGCCGGGGATCTTACCGGAAGACTCTCTCCCTGTCCCTCTCCTGCCCGGCAGCGCTACAGGGCCGGTCTTTCCAGCATGCGATCGAAGAGTTTCCGCGGCTCGGGGGAGAGGTCCCGGCTCAGGCGGGCGGCTTCCTCGCCGGCGAGGCGGTATTGAGCCGCGGCTTCGGCGCGGCGGCCGCTGCGCTCCAGGGCGTAGGCGAGGAGCCGGTGCAGCCGGTAGGAGCCGGCGTAGCCGCCGCAACTGGCCGCCAGCTCGAGGC
>JBAPYB010000217.1:0-3897 GCA_049284515.1 Thermoanaerobaculia bacterium | reverse complement strand
GAGCCGGCGCCGCCAGCTCTTCGTCCCTCTCGGGTGTTGTGGTGCTGGGTGCGGGGCGGGGCGTCTTGCGCTCCGGTGCGGCCGGGCCGCCCATGGACAGCTTCCCCGGCTTGCCCTTGCGCCACTTGCCGTTGACCCCGAACAGCGACTCCCACAGCAGGGCGAACGGGCTCGCCACGTAGATCGACGAGTAGGTGCCGACGATGATGCCGATCACCAGCACGAAGGCGAACCCCTTCAGCACGTCGCCGCCGAGGAGGAACACGGCGAGCACGGTGAGGAACGTCAGGCCGCCGGTCATGATGGTCCGCGACAGCGTCTCGTTGATGCTCTCGTTCATCACCTCGATCAGCGGCTTGCGACGGCTCTTCCGCATGTTCTCGCGCACGCGGTCGAAGATGACCACCGTGTCGTTCGTCGAGTAGCCGATGAGGGTGAGGAAGGCGGCGACGGTCGTCAGGTTGAACTCGTAGCCGAACAGGGTGAAGAGGCCGAGGGTCACCATCACGTCGTGCACCGAGGCCATGATGGCGCCGATGCCGAAGCGCAGCTCGAAGCGGAAGCCGATGTAGACCAGCATCGCGCCCAGCGACAGGATCACCGCCCAGAAGCCCTGCTGGCGCAGCTCCTTGCCCACCTGCGGGCCGACGTTCTCCGTGCCCAGCACGGCGAAACGCCCGAGATAGGTGCCCTGCTGCAGGGCCGCGGCCACGGCTGGCGAGACGCCGGGCGCGTGGACGATGCGGTCCATGCTGGTGAAGATGCCGTTCGTCCGCCGCTCCTTGAGCACGGCGTCGGAGACTGTGCCGTAGTGGGCGCGAGCCGCCTCGGGGCCCTGCCCCGCCACGTGGTCGGGATCGGCCTGGGTGAGGAACTGGGTCAGCGTGTCGCCGCCCACGTCGTTGAGGTCGAGCCCCTTCTGGCCCTGGTTGAAGCTGCGGCTGAGGGCGTCGGTGATCTTCTGCCGGCTCCCCTCTTCCGAGCCCTTGGCCACCGGCGCCTTGATGCTGACCTGGTTGGCCTCGGCCTTGCCGAAGCGCTGGATCACCGCCGCCCCCATCCCCTCGCTCTCCATCACCTTGCGGATGCGGTCCACGTCCGGCGCCTCGCGGAAGCCGAGGGTCAGCGAGGTGCCGCCCGCGAAGTCGATGCCGAGGTTGAGCTTGTGCGGGCCGAAGATGGAGTAGAACCCCACGAAGACCAGGACGAAGGACACGATGATCCAGAACCGCCGGTACTTCATGAAGTCGATATGAGTATCGTGCAGGATTTGCATGGTTTGCTCCTTACGGTCGCGCGGCAGGCGCCCTCAGATCGACAACTTCTGAACCTTGCGCCGCGACAGCACGAGGTCGAAGAGCCAGCGGCTCACGAACACCGCGGTGAACAGGGAAGCGAGAAGACCGATGAACAGGGTGATCGCGAACCCCTTGATGGGACCCGTGCCGAACTGGAAGAGGAGCAGGGCCGAGACCATGGTGGTGACGTGGGTGTCGATGATCGAGGAGAAGGCGCGGTCGAAGCCCTGGTCGATCGACGAGCGCACCGTGCGGCCGGCGCGCATCTCCTCACGGATGCGCTCGAACACCAGCACGTTGGCGTCCACCGCCATGCCGATGGTGAGAATGATGCCGAAGATGCCGGGCAGCGTCAGCGTCGAGTGGAACATGCCCATGCCGCCGAACAGGATGAGGATGTTGAGGATCAGCGCCGCGATGGCGTTGACGCCCGACAGCTTGTAATACACCAGCATGGTGAGGATGACCAGCAGTGTGCCGAGCAGACCGGCCTGCACGCCGTCGTGGATGGAGTCGCGGCCGAGCGACGGGCCCACCGTGTGCTCCTCCAGGTAGGTGATGCTGGCGGGCAGCGCGCCCGACTTCAGCACCAGCACCAGGTCCTGCACCTCCTGCTGGGTGAAGTTGCCCTCGATCTGGCCGTGGTCGGTGATCTTCGACTTGATGACCGGCGCCGAGACCACGCGGCCGTCGAGCACGATGGCGAGGCCGTTGCCGACGTTGGCGCCGGTGAGGTTGCCGAAGGCCACCGAGCCGGTGGGGGTGAGGGTGAACTCGACGTTCGGCTGGCCGAACTGGCCGCGGCCGGCCGTGGCGTTGGAGAGGTCGCGGCCGGTGACCGTGCGCCGCTTCTCCACTGCGTAGTACATCTTGCCCACCACGGCGTTGTTCTGCTTTTGGTCGCCCTCCAGGATCTCCAGGTCGTCCGGGAGCTGGCCGTTGAAGTTGCCGAGGATCGCCTCGCGGCTGGGGACACCGCCGCCCCCCTTGGGGAACCTGACCGCCCGGAACTCCAGGAAGGCCGTGTTCTTGATCAGCCGGCGCACGCGCTCGGGATCGTCGACGCCCGGGAGCTGCACGACGATGCGGTAGCCGGTCGAGGTGGGCTGGATCACCGGCTCGGTGACGCCGAACTGGTTGATGCGGTTGTCGATCGTCGTCACCGCCTGTTGGACGGCGCCGTTGCGCACCTCGTTGATCGACGTCTGGTTCATGTTGAAGACCAGGTCGTCGCCCGAGCGCGAGGGGTTCCAGCGGGGGAGGTAGCGCCGGGCGATGTCGCTCACCGTGTCCCGCTGCTCGGGCGTGGCGCCGGAGACGGCGAACGTGGCGTCCGCCGTGCGGCGCACCTTGAGTCCGGTGATGCCCTGTTCCTTGGCCTGGTCGACCAGGCGGGCGCTGTCGGAGTCGGTCTCCGCGCGCAGGGCATCCTCGGTGTGGACCTGCAGCAGCAGTTGCATGCCGCCTTGCAGGTCGAGGCCCCTCTTGATCTTCTCTTGCGGCGGATAGGCCAGCGCCGCGGCCACCAGGGCGACCGCCAGGATCAGCAGCCCGCGCCAGAGCAGAGGTCGTTTCATGACTAGCTCCCTTTATCCTTTGTCGCTTTTGTCGCCGCCCTTGTCGCCCTCGCCCTCGAGGCCGGTGATCGCCGACTTGGCGATGCGGACGCGGACGTTGTCGGCGATGCGCAGCATCACCGTCGGCCCCTCGACCCCCATCACCTCGCCGTAGATACCGCCGGAGGTGACCACCTTGTCCCCCTTCTTCAGGTTCTCGATCATCGCCGCCAGCGCCTTGCGCTGCTTCTGCATGGGCAGCATCAGGACGACGTAGAAGATGACGAAGATGAGGATCATGGGGACGAACCCCCCCAGCATGCCGAAGGGGCCGCCGGAGGAGGCTTGCAAGGCGAGGGGCGTCGCCGGACCGAAATTTGGGTCAAACCATGGATTCATGCGCACAAACTCCGGCAGGGTTTCCTGCCGCTAAGAACTCCGTTGCTCACGGGGATCGGAAGAAACCGGACGCACCGAGTCCGATAGACTGCCGGAGGTCGGCCATAAAGTCAAGGTAATACCGGACGTTGTGCAGGGTGGCGAGCACCGGCGCGGTGAGCTCGCCGCAGCGGAACAGGTGGTGCAGGAAGGCCCGCGAGGTGCGGGCGCAGGCCGGGCAGCTACAGGCCTCGTCGAGCGGCAGCGGATCGTCCTTGAAGCGGGCGTTCTTGATCTTGAGCGTCCCCTGGCGGGTGAAGAGCACGCCGTGGCGGGCGTTGCGCGCCGGCAGCACGCAGTCGAAGAGGTCCACCCCCTGGGCCACGGCGTGGAGGATGTCCGCGGGATAGCCCACCCCCATCAGGTAGCGGGGGCGGTCCGCGGGCAGCGCCGGCGCCGTCCACTCCACCACCGTCCGGCGTTCCGTTTCCGCCTCCCCCACCGCCACGCCGCCGATGGCGTAGCCGTCGAAATCGAGCGCCGCGAGCTCAACCGCAGCCCGCTCCCGCAGATCGCGGTAGACGCTCCCCTGGACGATGCCGAAGAGGCCGCCCCCGCAGACGACGCCGCCCCGCCAGGCCGTCCGGGCGCGGCGGGCCCACTCC
>JBAPYB010000216.1:0-2295 GCA_049284515.1 Thermoanaerobaculia bacterium | reverse complement strand
GTCGACGGCGGCGGCGGCCTGGCCGCGCTCGGCGGCGAGCTCCTGGCGCTTCTCCTCCAGGGCCGCGAGGCCTTCGGCGTGGGTCGCGATCTCGGCCTCGCGCCGCTCGGCGAGCGCCCGGTCCTGCGCCGCCCGCTCGCCGATCTCCTGCACCGTCTGGCGGTTGGCCTTGAGGAACTCCTGCCGGCCCTCGATCACCGCCGCGAATTCCGCAGCCTTCTGATGCCGCTCGGCCATGCGGCGGGCCAGCTCTTCGAGCCGTTCGCGGCCGGCGGCGAGGGCGGCCTCGTCGCGGTGGAGGTCGGCGGCCAGGGCTGCTTCGCGGGAGGTGGCGTTTTCGAGGGACGAGCGGAGATCGGCGAGGCGCGCGGCGAGGGCGGCCCAGCGGCCGAGGAGCACCTGCTCCAGCAGCTCGCGATACTCCTTTTCCTTCTCCTGATAGCGGCGGGCGGCGCTCGCCTGCCGCTTGAGCGAGCGCAGGGCGCGCTCCACCTCGGAGATGACGTCGTCGAGGCGAAGCAGGTTGGAGGCCGCCTCCTGGAGCTTGACCTCGGCGATTCCCTTGCGTGCCTTGTAGCGGGTGATGCCCGCCGCCTCCTCGATCAGCCGGCGCCGCTCCTGCGGCTTGCCGGAGAGGATCATGCCGATCTTCCCCTGCTCGATGACGGAGTAGGCCCGGATGCCGAGGCCGGTATCCATCAACAGGTCTTTGACGTCCTTGAGGCGCACCACCCGGCCGTTGAGCCGGTACTGGCTCTCGCCGCCGCGGAACACCCGCCGGCCGACGGTGATGCGGCCGTCGTCCGCGCCGGGCAGATCGAGGTCCGTGCGCAGGGTGAGCATGCACTCGGCCATGCCCAGGGGCTTGCGGCTGTCCGAGCCGTTGAAGATGATGTCCTCCATGGTGCCGCCGCGCAACGACTTGGCGCTCTGCTCGCCCAGGACCCAGGTCATGGCTTCGGACAGGTTGCTCTTGCCGCAGCCGTTGGGGCCAACGATGGCGGTGACGCCGCCCGCGAAACGGACCTCGACAGGATCGACAAAGGACTTGAAACCGGAGACTTCGAGGCGTTCGACCTTTAGCATGGGCTCCCTTCGCCGTGACCGGGCCAGCTTAGCAGAGGGGGAGGGAAGACCACAAGATATGGGCTCGGGCAGGGGTGGAGCACTAGATGTGGTCCTCTTTCTCCTCCTTCTCCTCGTTCTCCCGAGGGCCGTCCCCGCCCAGACCTTTTCCATCTCCCTTCCGGGCACCCTGATCTCGGCGGCCGGCGTCGCCGGTCCGAACGGCCGCCCCGGCGTGGCTCTGCTGCTGGCGGCGGGGAGAGATGGCAAGGGGGCGAAGAGCCTGCTGTTCTTCGATCCGGAACGCCGGTCGCTCCAGCGCTGGATCGACACTCTGCACGAGGAGACCAACATCGTCACCACCTTCGATCTGGCAGGCAAAGGCGTGGCCGGACCTCTGGCCGGGATGCCGGGCGCGATCTTCGCTCCGGCGGGCGGCGGCGCGGCGCGCAAGGTGTTGAACGAATCGAACGTGGACTTGCGCTCGGTGGCCGGCAAGGCGGCGGGCCGGCCGTGGATTCCCGCGGCCCATACCGGTCTCCTCGAGCTTTTCGAGCGCGGAGACGGCGGCAACCTCAAGCACCATGGGGTCTACCAACTGCCGGTGAAGGCCGAGCGGCAGCGCTGGGGGTTGGGCCTCAGCAGCCCGCCGGTGACTTTGCTGCCCGGCGATCCGCCGCTCTTCGTGGCCGGTCCGCAGGTGGCGGTCCGGCGGCGGATCGAGTCGATCCTCATGCCTCTCGACGGCACCACGCCGGTGGAAGCCTGGTCTCTGCTGCCGGGCGAAGAGCGGCTGGTGAGCTACGACCGGCGGTATTTACGAATCGACGGCGCTCCGGTGCTGGCGGTGACCTCCTTCGACAAGATCGGGATCTTCGCCAAGAAGCGCTTCCGTCTCTACCTGCTGGGCCGCGACCGCTCCCGCAAGGGGAGCCCGCCGGCGCTGGCTGCCGATACCGAATGCCCGCTGTGGTTCCCCCTGGATTCCGTGGCCGCCGACGCCGACGGCGACGGCCATCAGGATCTCGTGATCGTGCATCCCGCCGGCCTGCAGGGCAAGGAGCTCCAGGTCACCGCCTATCACGGCCTCGGCGGCGGTCATTTCGATACCCGGGCTCGGCGCTGGAAGCTGGGCAGCCAGGCGACGGACTGGCTCTACGGGCCGGACCTGACGGGCGACGGCGTGCCGGATCTCCTGGTCCTCGTGGGTGACCGCCTGCTGTTCTATCC
>JBAPYB010000215.1:0-5723 GCA_049284515.1 Thermoanaerobaculia bacterium | reverse complement strand
AGCCGGTGCCGCAGCCGAGCGAGGAGCCCGCGGCGCCTGCTCCCGAGCCAGCCCGGGACGAGCCTGCTGCCGAGCCTGCCCCGGTTCCTGCGGAGCCTCCGGTCGAAGCTCCCAGGACGGTCGAGGTCAGCGTGCCGGCCGGCAAGGTGGTCAGCGTCGAGCTCAGGCAACGGCTGGCCAGCAACACCAGCAAGGTGGGAGACATCTTCCGCGTCCGGATCGCGCACGACGTGCGCGTGGACGGGGTGGTGGCCATCCCCCGGGGCTCGGAGATCGTGGGTCTGGTCACCGACGCGGCTCCTCTCCCCCGGCTCGGGGGCCGGGCCCGCCTCTCCCTGAAGCTCACGGACCTGGTGCTCCCCTCGGGCTCCACCGTGCCGATCCACGCCACCCTGGTCCAGGAGGGGCCCAATCAGACCGGCCGGGACGCCGCCGTGATCGGCGGCGGGGCGGCGGGCGGCGCCATCCTGGGGAACCTCCTGGGCAAGGGCGGCAAGGCCTCGATCGTCGGCGCGATCATGGGCGCCGTGGCAGGCGCCGCCATCGCTTCCAGGACCGGCCGGGAGGAGGTCGTCATCCCGGAGGGCGCGGTGCTGGGCGTCAAGCTGGAAGACGCCCTCGCGGTCCAGGCCCGCGCGCGTCCTGACACCCGCCCACGGACCGACTGATCCCTGCCGGAAGCCCTCACGAAGAGGGGCGGGAATCTCCCCCCGCCCTCTCCCCGTTCTCATCGTTCATGACTGAAACTTCCGCTGCGGTTCCCCGCCGCCCTGCCCGCCAGGGCCTTTTCGGCGGACAGGTGTCCTCCAGGCGGCGTCCGGCGGAAACGCCAGAGAGTGCTGCTCGCCGCAAGACGCCGCTCAAGCCGCGCACCGTCTTGAACGACGCCATCGATCTGGTGCGGGCGCGCAAGGGCCGGCTGGCCCTCGGGCTGCTCCTGATGGCCGTCAATCGCGCCGCGGGGCTGGTCCTGCCCGGGACCACCAAGTTCCTGCTCGACGAAGTGATCGGCAAGGGGAACCGGGCGCTGCTCTCGACGCTGATCATGGCCGCCGGTGCCGCGACCATCGTCCAGGCCCTCACCTCCTTCGCCCTGGCTCAGATCGTCGGCCTGGCCGCGCAGCGTTCGATCACGGAGATGCGCCGCGAGGTGCAAGAGCACGTGGGCCGGCTGACCGTCGGCTACTTCGAGCAGACCAAGGCGGGGTCCCTGCTGTCGCGGGTGATGAACGACGCCGAAGGGATCCGCAACCTGGTGGGGACGGGGTTGATCGAGGTGGTGGGGGGCCTGGTGCAGGCAGTCCTCGTGTTGGGGCTCCTTCTCTATCTCAATGTCCGATTGACGCTCTTCGCGCTCGTCGTGCTGGCGCTCTTCGGCTTCGTCATGAAGTTCGCCTTCGGCACCCTGCGCCCCCTGTTCCGCGAGCGCTCGGTGATCAACGCCGAGCTGTCCGGCCGCCTCACGGAGTCGTTCTCCGGCGTGCGGGTGGTGAAAGCCTACCGGGCGGAGCGGCGCGAGGCCCTGGTCTTCACCAAGAGCGCGCACCGGTTGTACCGCAACGTCGCTCGCACCATGACCGGCCTCTCCACCATCACCGGCGCCTCGACGCTGCTGCTGGGAGGGATCGGGGTGCTCATCATGGGCGTCGGCGCCACCGACGTCCTGGCCGGCCGCATGACCGTCGGCGGCTTCTTCTCGTTCACCATGTACCTCGGCATGCTGATCGGGCCGGTAGTCCAGGTCGTCAACATCGGCAGCCAGGTCACCGAAGCCTTCGCCGGGCTGGAGCGCATCCGCGAGATCCGCAACGAGGCTCCCGAGGACGAGGGCGAGGCCTCCCGCCAGCCGCTGACCAGCATCGAGGGGAGGATCGAGCTCCGCGACGTCCACTTCGAGTACAAGGCCGGGACCCCCGTGCTCAAGGGGATCTCGTTCGTGGCCAACCCGGGGACCTCGACGGCCCTGGTGGGTCCCTCGGGCTCGGGCAAGAGCACGCTGATCGGCCTGGTGGCCGCCTTCCACCGCCCGACGTCCGGCCAGATCCTGGTGGACGGCAAGAACCTCGACGAGCTGCGCCTCGGCGATTACCGCTCCCACCTGGGGGTGGTCTTCCAGGACAACTTCCTGTTCGACGGCACGGTGCTGGAGAACATCGCCTATGCCGCGCCCCATGCCTCCGAGGACGAGGTGCTGCGGGCGGCGAAGATCGCCCACTGCGACGACTTCGTGCAGCGGCTGCCGCAGGGCTACGACACGATCGTCGGCGAACGGGGGGTCAAGCTCTCGGGCGGCGAGCGGCAACGGGTGGCGATCGCGCGGGCGATCCTGGCGGACCCCCGCATCCTGATCCTGGACGAGGCCACCTCGTCGCTCGACAGCGAGAGCGAGGCGCTGATCCAGGAGGGGCTGGCGGAGCTGATGAAGGGGCGGACGACGTTCGTCATCGCCCACCGGCTGTCCACCGTGCGCCGCGCCGATACGATCCTGGTGCTGGAGGGCGGGCAGATCATCGAGCGCGGCCGGCACCAGGATCTGCTCGCCCTGGGCGGGCGCTATCACGCCCTCTACACCCGGCAGTACGACCTCGAATCCAATCTCTTCCGCAACCCGGGAGAAGTGGAGGAGGAGAAGGCCGAGGCGAAAGCGCAGGCGGCGGCCGATGCCGGCGTCGGACGGCTGCCGCTGATCCCGGTCTGAGCCTGAGCCGAGGCTCAGAACTTGAAGCCCTGCCGCCGCTTGATCTGGAGAGGCTTGTCGCGGCTGCCCAGGTAGCTCTCGTGGCCGGAGGTGTCGGTGGCCGTGACGTAAAACTCCACGGTCTCGTTCTGGTGGAAGGCGGGGGGAATCTGTACCGTGTAGTAGCCGAGGCGGGATTTCTCGAGAGGAAGCTCGCGCATCTTGCCGCCCTGGGGGCGCGCCATGAGCTTGACGCTCTTCACCTCGTAGTCGTCGGTGGCACGGAAGCTCAGCTCGATCACGGTGCCGCGCGAGTACTCGAGGAGGTAGCCGTCGCGCAACACGAGCTGCGGCGGGTCCTTGTCGAGCTGAGCGAGCTGGTCCTCCAGCCGCTTGCGGGCTTCGGCGAACTGCGGCGCAAGGTGGGGGGTGGGCTCGACGCCGCTCATGGACTCCAGGCCCTCCGAAGGCTTCTTGCGCCGCTGGATGTTGGGCAGAGTGGCGAGCAGAGCCTCCTGGCGGCTCTCGTTCTGCTGGTCCGTTCGATACCTGGCCACCCGGTCCTTGAGCCCCGGCCGGTCGGGCCAGGTGCGTGCGACCGGTTCGAGGCGGGCGATGGCGTCGTCGTACTTCGCCTCCTTGACCAGCCCGTCGGCCTCGGCTTCCAGCGCCGCGGCGGCTTTGCCGCGCAGATCTTCGGGATCGCTCATCTTCGGCAGCCGGGAGTGCAGGTCGGCGAGATGCTCCAGGACCTGGACCCGGTTGCCCTGAGCCGCAGCGGCGAGGGCGCGGGCATAGGCGTCGACGATTTCCTTGGCGCGGCTGAAGTTGGCTTGGACCGCCGGTGACACGCCCGCAGCCTGGCCGCCGCCCGCCTCGACGGCGTTGCGCAGCATCTCCAGGTCCCCGGTCTTGAGCCCGGTTTCGAGGTCCGCCGGCAGCCGCTCGGAGCCGATCCGTGCCAGCGTCTCTTCGACGGCGTCGAGCTGGCGGCAACCCGCGGGCGGGAGCAGCCCTTTCTCAGCAAAGGAAAGCGCGCGCAAGATACGCCGGGCCTTGAGGTCATCCCCCTGCGCCAGGAGCATCGTCGCCTCCCCGAGCTGCGCCACCGGCGCTTGGGTGGGCAGCTTGGGACGGAACGTGGGCGCCGGCGGCGGTGTCGCCGCGGCCAGATTGGGGTGCCGGACGTACCAGACCGCCCCCGCAATCGCGCCGATCAGGGCGAGCACGGCCAATCCGGCGGCCGCTCCCAGGACGACGGGCTGGCGGAACCAGGGAGTTGGCTTGGCCGGCGCCGGCGCACCGGCGGCTCCCGCGGCCGGAACGGTTGCCGGCTTCTTCTTGAGGAAGGGCATGACCTTCGCTCCGGAGCCGCCCGCTCCCGGCTGGGGCGGTCGTGGCGGGGGGGCCGGAACCGAGAGGAGGGCATTCAGGACCTCGTCGTCCACGGACTGGAGGACGTCCCCTTCCGGTGGGGGCTCGCTGTCGAGCGGCGTCATATCGAGCGCCGAAAGAGCCCCGGCCGAGCTCGTGGCTTGCGGCGGCGCTGGTGCCGGCGGAGGAGAGGAAGGCGACAAGGACAAGAGAGGTGGAGCGGGTGCGAGGGGGCCTGCCGATCCCGCAGTGGCGGCGGGGAGCGACACGGCGGGTGGCACCGGCGGCATGGGCAGCGGCGGTAGCAGAGGGGTGTTGATCGATGGCGGGGGAGGCGATTTGACCGCCGGGACCGCCGCCGGACCTCCCAGCGCCTGTAACAGAGCCTCCCGGAACTCTCGCGGGGTCGCCCTTTCCGCCGGCTGTTGGCGCAGGCAGCGCTCCAGAACCTGTCGCAAGGCTTCGTCGCTCTCCAACTCGAAGCTCACGGCGAGCGGCATCTGCACCACGGGCGAGTTGCCGAGCCCGACCGTGGCCCCGAGCGCGGAGCAGGCGGTGAGGGCGAGGGAGAAGAGGTCGGCCCGCCAATCCGCGAGCGCTCCGGTGACACCCGCGGCCCCGGACGTCAGCTCCGGGGCCAGGAAGCGGGCGTTCTCGGCGGCCACGCCGCTCACCGCCGCGGCGCCCCGCGGCCGGAAGATGGCGGTGCCGAGCCCCAGCAGCTTCACCTGCTCGCCGGCCGGAGTCGCGGCGATGAAGAGGTTGTCCGGCGAGAGGTTGAGGTGGGCCGCACCCTTGGCGGCCAGCACCTCCAGGCCGCTCAACGCCTGCCCGATGATCTTGAGGACGCGGGCCGGCGGCAGCCCGGAGAAGAGGTCGAGGCTCCTGCCCTCCAGCAGCTCGAGCACGAAGAAAGCGCTGCCGTCCGAGGTGAAGCCGCAGTCCAGGACCGCGGGGAGATTGGGGTGGCGCAGGCCGGCCAGCAGGGTCCCCAGCTTCTCGAAGTCCGGAGCTCCGGCCTCCAGCCCGGGCGAAGGGCCGGCGGTGATCAGCTTGGCGACGACCGTCTGGCCCGATTGGGTGTCGGTCCCCCGCAAGACCGTCCCGAAACGGGTCGACTTGAGGATCTTCTGGAGCTGATAGCGATCGGTGAGCTCGCGGAACTGCATCGCCTCCCCCTGCGCTTCCTGAACATCCGATTTTGAGACAGCGTTAGTATAGAGGAGACTCTATCGGAAGTGAGGGCGGCCCCTCTCGGATTCCTGCCAGTTGTGATAGCTTCCCGCGGATCTGCTCGCCGGAGCCGTGGATGGACCTGTGCCGCAGGGGCGCCTGCGGCAGCGGCGAGAGGTCGATCCGAGTCTACCCCGCCAGCGGCTCGCGCTGGCTGAAAGTTCGAGGAAAGTCCGTATTTGAATCCCGTGGGATCTGGAGGAAACATGTCCAAAACCAACGTCCTTGACCGGCCCGCGCCGACCCGCCGGGGGCGCCTGATGCTCGGCCTCGCGGCGCTGCTCGCCCTGCTCGGCGTGGCGCCCGCCTCGGCGAGCGAAGCCGATCTGCTGCTGCCCGATCTCGCGAGCCAGTCGTTCTTCGGTTTCGACGGGCACACCCTGCTGCTCGGCGGCCTGTTCGTCTGCGTGCTCGGCATGCTCTTCGGCCTGGTGATGTA
>JBAPYB010000214.1:0-36457 GCA_049284515.1 Thermoanaerobaculia bacterium | reverse complement strand
GGTGGGGGCCACCCTGGTCGACGGCACGGGCGCGCCGCCGGTGGCCGACGCCGTGGTGGTGCTGCGCGAAGGCAAGATCGACTGCGCCGGCCCCCGCGCCGCCTGCCCGGTGCCGGCTGGAGTGGACGTCAGCGACCTCAAGGGGCTGTGGATCACCCCCGGGCTGGTGGACGCGCACGTCCACTTCTCGCAGACCGGCTGGGCCGACGCCCGTCCGGACGCCCTCGACGTGCGCGCCAAGCATCCCTATGAAGAGGTCATCTCCGGCCTCGCCCGCCACCCCGAGCGCTTCGGCCGCTCCTACCTCTGCTCGGGGGTGACGGCGGTCTTCGACGTCGGCGGCTACGCCTGGACGCTGGGGCTGCCGGCGTGGTCCGAAGCGAGCACCGAGGTGCCGCACGTGGAGTCGGCCGGGCCGCTCCTCTCCACCGTCGACCACTGGCTGAACCTGCCGGCGGAGCGGCAGTTCATGGTGCTGACCGACGAGGCCGCGGCGCGGGCCGGCGTGCGCTACCTGGCGGACCGCGGCTCGGCCGCCGTCAAGGTCTGGTACATCGTGGACAAGGACAACCCGGTGGAGAAGTACGCCGCCGCCGTCCATGCCGCCGGCGAGGAGGCGCGGGCCCAGAAGCTCCCCCTGATCGTCCACGCCACCGGCCTGGACGAGGCCAAGGAGGCGCTCCGTGCCGGGGCGAAGCTCCTCGTCCACAGCGTGTTCGACAAGCCGGTGGACGACGAGTTCCTGGAGCTGGCGAAGAAGAGCGGCGCCATCTACTGTCCCACCTTGACGGTGCGCCGGGGCTACGTGCAGATGTTCCAGGGCGCGGCGGCGCAACAGCCGCCGAAGGTGGACGATCCCAACGGCTGCCTCGATCCCGGCACCCTCGCCAGGGTCGCCGAGACGGCGAAGGCGACCCCGAGATACACCGGCGACTCGTTGAAGGGCTACGCCGACCGGGCCGCCCAGGGAGAGCGGACCGGCCTCGCCAACCTGAAGCGGGTCTTCGAAGCCGGCATCCCCATCGCCATGGGCACCGACGCCGGCAATCCGCTGACCCTGCACGGCCCCGCCGTCTACGCCGAGATGGAGGCCATGCAGGCCGCCGGCTTGACGCCGCTGCAGGTGCTGACCGCCTCCACCCGCGGCGGCGCCCTGGCGATGGGCCGGGACAAGGACTTCGGCACGGTGGAGAAAGGCAAGCAGGCCGACCTGCTGATCGTGGGCGCCGATCCCACCAAGGACGTGGCGAATTTACGCCAGGTCCGCTGGGTGGTGCGCGGCGGAGCGGTGCGTTCGATCCAGGAGCTGCGTGCTTTGGCGACCACGGCGGCGGAGAAGGGCGGGGAATAGGAGACGCCCACCCGCCCAAGACCCTCATCACCCCGGCCCTCTTCTCCCGACCCCCGCTACCCCCTCCCCGGGAGAAGAGGGAGAACAGCACGAACGCCCCAACCGAGACCCCTCTCCCGCGGGAGGGGGAGGGGAGGCGTCGGGAGAGGGGACAGGGGTGAGGGTCCTCGGGCGGGGGAAATTCAACGCCCTCCTCCCGCGTTGCCCTCTCTGGGAGTTCTTACAATGCCCGATGTACCCATTACCGGCCTCACCGTCCCCACGAAGTACTGGCACGCGCTCGACAACGGGCGCATCCAGTGCGACCTCTGTCCGCGCTTCTGCAAGCTGCTGGAGGGCCAGCGGGGGCTGTGCTTCGTGCGCGGGCGCCAGGACGATCAGATCGTGCTCGCCACCTATGGGCGGTCCAGCGGCTTCTGCGTCGATCCCATCGAGAAGAAGCCGCTCAACCACTTCCTGCCGGGCACGCCCGTGCTCTCCTTCGGCACCGCCGGCTGCAACCTGGCCTGCAAGTTCTGCCAGAACTGGGACATCAGCAAGTCGCGGGAGACCGACACCCTGGCCGACGCGGCCACCCCCGAGGTCATCGCCCGCGCCGCCCAGCGCCTCGGCTGCGCCAGCGTCGCCTTCACCTACAACGATCCCGTGATCTTCCTCGAATACGCGATCGACGTGGCCGACGCCTGCCACGAGCTCGGCCTCCAGGCCGTGGCGGTGACGGCCGGCGAGATCTGCCCCGAGCCGCGGGAAGAGTTTTACCGCCACATGGACGCCGCCAACGTCGACCTCAAGGGGTTCACCGAGGACTTCTACCGCCGGATCTGCGGCGGCGAGCTGGGAGCCGTCCTCGACACCCTGCGCTACCTGAAGCACGAGACGGACGTCTGGTTCGAGATCACGACCTTGCTCATCCCCGGCGAGAACGACTCCGACCGGGAGCTCGACGCTATGACCCGCTGGGTGGTGGACGAGCTGGGGCCGGACGTTCCTCTGCACTTCACGGCCTTCCATCCCGACTACAAGATGCTGGACAAATCCCCGACGCCGCCCGCCACCCTAACCCGAGCGCGGCGCATCGCCCTGGCGAACGGCGTCCGCTACGCCTATACGGGGAACGTCCACGACGAGGACGGCGGCAGCACCTGGTGCCACGCCTGCGGCGAGCGCCTCATCGGCCGCGACTGGTACGTCCTCAAGGCGTGGAACCTGACGCCGGAGGGTCACTGCAAGACCTGCGGCACCCCCTGCGCCGGCCGCTTCCAGCTCCGCCCGGGAACCTGGGGCGCCCGGCGGCTGCCGGTGCGGCTGCGGGACTTCGCGGCGGGAGCGAGCCCTTCCCCGAATCGCGGATCCTTCGCAGTGCCAGGAAGTTAGTTAGGCTCCTCCCCGGTCTGCGCGTTTACCCTGCGCTATACTCAAGGCCCCTCAACGAGGTAAGCGTGATTACCAAAGATCTGCTCAAGACCGAGATCGACAACGTGCCCGAGGAGAATCTCGGGGTGCTCCTCAAGATCATCAAGGCCCTCGAAGAGCCGGTCCGCGCACCACAGAGCACCTTTGAATCGCGGGCGCAGTGGTTGGCATTCATCGCCGACACCTTCGGCAGCACGAGCGACGCGCCTCTGGAGCGGGGCGAACAAGGTAGCTACGAGGTTCGCGAACCGTTGCTATGAGCTTCCTCCTCGATGCGAACTCCTGCATTGGATACATGAATGGACGGTCTGCCGTATTCGGCAGCACTTGGAGTCCGTTCAACCTCAGGAAGTAGTGCTCTGTTCAGTCGTCAAAGCGGAGCTTATCTACGGCGCCATGAAAAGCGCCAGGACCGCTGAGAACCTCGCTCGGATTGAAGCCTTCGCCGCGCGGTTCGTCTCTCTTCCCTTCGATGACGCCGCTGCCGCGGTTTACGGTGATATCCGTGCGCGTCTGGAACGCCAGGGCAGAACGATCGGACCCAACGATCTCCTAATTGCAGCAATCGCAGTGGCTCACGGCGCGACGCTCGTCACTCACAACACCGGAGAGTTTGGTCGGATCGAGGAACTTCGGCTGGAAGACTGGGAGTAGTGAAACGACGTGTTTCGAGATGATACACGCTGACTTCGCTGCGGCGGGTATAACGGGCGTTCTCGTTGGCCGCGGACGTGGCCGCCTTCATCCGTGAGCTGAAGGGGCAGTCCGGCAAGGACATCTGCCTGATGGGAGGCGGCGAGTTGGCCCGACGCTCTTCGAGGCCGGTCTGATCGACGAGATCGGCTTCAACATCCACCCTGTGCTCCTGGGGTCGGGCATCCCCGTTTTTTATCAGATGAGCCGTCAGATCGACCTGGAACTGCTCGCCTGCCGGCAGTTCAAGAACGGTTGTGTTTACGTGACGTACCGGGTGCAGAACGGATCGTGATGTTCGCTCTGGTGGGCCGTGAACCGAATCTTCACTCTCGCAGCAGGCGCAACATGGCATCGGCTTCGTTCAAGACGTGGTCGAGATCGTAACCTTGGCACCCGACGATTTCCCTTTCACCCTGGGCGAGTCGGGTCAGGATTGCGCGTTCGGCTTCAATCTGCTGGTAGACCTCGATGCTGAAGAGAACGGCTTCTGGGCGCCCTTCTTGGGTAATCACCACCGGCTTCCGGGACTCCTTCACCTGGCGAAGAACCGAGGCGGTGTTACGCACCAAGTCGCTAACCGGGATCAGCGTGTCGAGTTCGGCCATGGTGTCCCAGCGTAGTCCAAAGAGACGCTGCGGGCAAGGCAGTTGAGCGCCTGTGGCTTACCACGTCAATCTGGCTCGGACCGAGAGCCATGAACACGCCGTGAAGGACGTTTTCCACCCGGACCTCTGTAACCAGGCTGAAAATCGCTGTTGCTGGAGGTCGACGCGGACGCTGCAAAGCCGAGAAAGGTAACTATCACGCCACCCACCAACCAATTGATAGCTTCGTCTCTCTTGGAAGCGCGGATGAGATTTGCATCCGATATAGCCATCTGCTGGCCCATCTCTACTAAATAACCGTTGCCAGAGCTCCGATAGGAAACAGGCAGATTCAAAAGAAATTTGAGGGCACCGAAGCCGAGCACCACTAGACCTCCAATGATAACAAACCGTGCGAAGGTGTGAAGATCAAAGGAACTTGGCTCGGGGGCGAGTATGTTGGGCCATGACTCTCCGGCCGGCTCATTTGGCTGGGTCTGACTCTCCAACAGTCTGACAGCCTCTTTATACCGATCCTCTGGGACGAGCACGTGTGTAAGCGTTCTTTTCGGGATCAATGTTACGTGCTCCAGCTCTTCGACGTGCGGGATTCCAGCGGCATCAAGGGTAGAAGCGACAAACGACAAGTCGGAAGTTTCAGAAGTGCTGAAGGCAGGCACCAGTTCTCTACTGACCTGCGGAACCTCCTCCTGAGGAAGAGCTTCAACGAGGGCTGCCCCGCAGTCCGCGCATTTGTAGAAGCCCGGACGGTACTCTGATTCACAGTTTGGGCAAAACATAAACACTGCTCCTTGCTAGCTACTCCCCTCGCCGGCTAGTAAGTCAGTATCAGCTTGTCGAGCAGGGCCATGATGATCCAGAGTACCACTCTTGCATCAGATCGAGCAATCATGAGCTGTCCGGAAACGAGCTCTTGACGCCTCACGGCAAGCTTGCGGCCAAGCGTGCTCCGCAATCCTGATCCGCGGCAACCTTCTGCCAAGTGCTGGCAAGCTTGTGAGCTTTCCGGGCAACTTGGCGCGCCCCGGCCGAGCCTGCCGCGGCTCGTTCCGAGCCTGTGCCGAGACGCGCAGAGCTTGCGGCGCTTTGACGTAGCTCGAGGCCGCTCGCGGCAAGCCTGCGACATCCCGCCCAAGCTTGCGGGGACTGCGTCCAAGCTCGCGGCGGATCGCTCCAAGCTCACCACGGGACGACGAAGACTTGCGACGTGACGGCGCAAGCCCGGGGCTCTTGCGCTCAAGCTTGAGGCGTCCTCCCGGCAACTTGTCTGGCCTCGTTGCAGGCGTGGTCGAGGTCGCGCAAACTCGTCGCGAGGCATCTTGAGGCTGAAAGGGAACGCCGCAAGCCTGTCGTTCCCCGATCCAACCTCTCGCCGTCCCGGATCAGGCTTGTCCGCTGACGGCAGAGCCCGAGGCCGTGGAGCTACAAGAGGAAGTCTCCCTCGCCCAGGTTGAATCCACGCCGGCTCCGGGGCTTTGCCAGGCGATCCTCAAGTGCCCGCGGAAATCGCGCGCAGATCCAGGTCCGGCATCGGGTAGTGGCGAGGGTTGCAGGTATAGAGGGGGACCGAAGCGAGCAACGCCGTGGCCCCGATCAGGACATCGGGAAGCGAAAGGGTGATTCCCTGGCTTCTGAAGCTACGAAAGATCTCGCCGGCCCGGTCTGCCGTCGCAGCCACGACAGGAAGCGTTTCGCAACTGTCGAGAAATTGCACAGTCAGCTTTCGCTCGGGCTCGCGCATCCCGAGAAGAACTTCGGCACGCGTGATCGCCGACAGCCCGATGCGGCCTCTCCTCGCCAGGGTTAGGACATGCTCGACGACCGCATCGCGCCCCCGAAGGTGCCAGATCACCACGTCGGAGTCGAGGAGGAAGTCAGCCATCAGCTGATTCCGGCTCAGTCCGGCGCTGCCGCCTCTCCCAGGTACGCCGGCTCTGCTCGATCTCCTGCGTAGGATCTTCTCGGCCCTCAGAGCTCCATGCACCAGCCGCCGCCTCGGCCGCCTGGACCTGCTTCAACTGTTCCAGCCGCGCCCGCACCGCTTCTTCGACAAACCCGCTGCGCTGCCGCGATGGCACAAGATGCCGCATTTCATCGAGGAGGGCGTCTGCAAAGACAACATTCATGCGTGCCATTCAGGAGCCTCCATATACACCCAGCAAGGTACCTCTGTGTGCGTGGAGTGTCAATCGCCGGCTTCGGGACAAGCTGAAGCCTTGCCTGGGATCCTGCCGCCCCGCCTACGGGAAAATCCCCAAATCCTGGTAGCAGATCGCGATCTTGTTGATGGCGTCCACGAAGGCGGCGGTGCGCAGGTCGATCTCGTTTTTGTAGGTGGCGCGGATCTCGCGGAGGTGGTGGAAGGCCGTCACCATGGTGTCTTCGAGGCCGGAGTTCACCAGGTCGGCCTCGTCGGCGCCCTGGGAGGCGTTGGAGATCTCCGTTTCGGAGAAGGACAGCTCCGTCTTGCGTTCTACCGTCTTCAGGAGGCGGCGGAAGGCCTCCTCTTCGTGCCGCTTCTCCATGCGCCCCAGCCGGACGTGGGAGAGGTTCTTCAGCCACTCGAAGTAGGAGACGAGCACGCCGCCCGCATTGGCGTAGTGATCGGGGACGATCAGCACGCCCCGCTGGCTGAGCGCCTCGCTCGCGCCGCTGGTGGTGGGGCCGTTCGCCCCTTCGACGATGATCCTGGCCTTGATGCGCGGCGCGTTCTCCTCGGTGATCTGGCTCTCCAGCGCCGCCGGGACGAGGATGTCGCAGTCGAGCTCCAGCCCCTCCTTGACGTTCTCCATCCGCTGCACTCCTTCGGGGAGGACCAGCTTCTTGACCGACTTCTCCCCGCGGGCCAGGGCGTTCCACTGGTTCACGATGGCTTCGGCGTCGAGCCCGTTGGGGTCGTAGAGCATGCCGTCGAGCTCGATGAGGCCGATGATGGTCGCCCCCATTTTCTGCAGGAACGTGGCGGTGAACGAGCCGACGTTGCCGAGGCCCTGGACGATCACCCGCTTGCCCTCGATGCCGGGTGAGAGCCCGAGCCTCTTCATGTCCTCGGCGACGTCGCAGACGGCGCGCGTCACGAAGGCCACGCCGCGGCCCGTCGCCTCGTTGCGGCCGCGGATGCCCCCCTGGGCCAGGGGTTTGCCGGTGACGCAGGCGGCGCCCTCGAGCTTGTCCGGAGAGAGCGCCGTGTAGGTGTCCACGATCCAGGCCATCTCCCGGGGGCCGGTGCCGAAGTCCGGGGCCGGCACGTCGATGCCGGGGCCGATGAAGTTCTTCTTCACCAACTCGAAGGTGTAGCGGCGGGTGATCCGCTCCAGCTCGGTCTTGCTGTACTTCCGGCTGTCGATCTTGATGCCGCCCTTGGCGCCGCCGAACGGCACGTCGACCACGGCGCACTTGTAGGTCATCAGCGCCGCGAGGGCCATCACCTCGTCCTCGTTGACGCCCAGGCTGTAGCGGATCCCCCCCTTGGTGGGGAGCTTGTGATGGCTGTGCTCCGCCCGCCAGGCGTGGATCACCTCAACCCCCTTGTCCTTGTCGTCGCGCTCCAGGGGAAAGGTGAAGTGATAGACGCTGTTGCAGTTCTTGATGGTGTCGAGGAGGCCCCGAGGGTGGCGGGTGAGCGCCGCGGCGCGATCGAAGTTGCGGTTCACCTGCTCGAAAAAGCTGCCGTTCGCCATGCGGATGGGTTCCTTGAGTGGGGTCGAAACGCGGGATGCCTCCGGAGAGTGGGGGGCGGAGCGACCGCCAGTGATAGCATTCTTGACTGCCCGCCGCAACCCCCGGTGTGCGCCATCACGTCGATGATCCTCGTCTCGCTGGCCCTCACCCTGGTCCTCAACCTCTTGCGGCGGTTCTTCTGACCGACTGAATGCGCTGGCTCACGGCCACCTCCTTCCTGGGGAGCTCCCTGCTGCAGTGGGCAGTCGCCGCCGGCGTCACGCTGGCGGTCTTCCTCACGCTACTGCTGCTGCGCCGGCTGATCGTCGGCCGGCTGGGCCGGCGGGCGGAGCGCACGCCCGGCGGCTTCGACGACATTGCCGTCGACCTGGCGCGGCGCACGCGGACCCCCCTGATCCTGGTCCCGGCGGTCTGGCTGGGCAGCCTGGACCTCCAGGTCCTGCCGGCGGTGAATCGCGTCCTCGGCAGGGCGGCCGTAGCGGCCGTCTTCCTCCAGGCCGCCCTCTGGGCATCGCTCGCCCTCGACCTCTGGGTGAAGCGGACGCAAGCCCGGCGGTTGGAGAGGGACGACACGTCCGTCGCGCTCGCCGGGGTGCTCCGCTTCGTGGGCAAGCTGGCGCTGTGGACGATCCTCGTCCTGGCGGCGCTCGACAACCTGGGGATCAACGTCACGGCCCTGGTGGCGGGCCTGGGAATCGGCGGCGTGGCCGTGGCCCTGGCGCTGCAGAACGTCCTCGCGGACCTCTTCGCCTCCCTCTCCATCGTCTTCGACAAGCCGTTCGTCCTCGGCGATTCGATCACCGTGGGCGATATGACGGGCACGGTGGAGTCGATCGGCCTCAAGACCACCCGGCTGCGCGGCGCCTCCGGGGAGCTGCTCATCCTGGCCAACGGCGAGCTGCTGAAGAGCCGCATCCAGAACTGGCGGTGGATGAGCGAGCGCCGGGTCGTGCTCGCCTTCGGCGTGCCGCACGAGACTCCGGCGGACGTCGTGGCGGGCGTCCCCGAGCGCATCCGAGGCATCGTCGAGGCGCAGGAGCAGGTCCGCTTCGAGCGCGCCCATTTCAAGGGGTTCGGCGACTCCTCGCTCGACTTCGAGGCGGTCTACTGGATCGCCGGCCCCAGCTACGAGCTGTTCATGGACCGGCAGCAGGCGGTCAACCTGGCCCTGCTCAAGATGCTGCAGGAGGAGGGGATCGGCCTCGCCGTTCCCACCCAATCGCTCCTCCTGTCGCGCAGCCCCCGCAACCTTCCTCCGGTCCGCTCGTAACACGATACCCAGGGAGATTTTCGTCTCTGAAAGGAGTTTCTGTGCGTAAATTGATTTTGGCGGCCCTTCTGATGCTGCTGATGCTTCCGGCGGTTGCCGGCGCTCAGCCGCAGGGGGACACGCGCCTTCTGCACTATCCCGACATCTGCAAGGACACGATCGCTTTCACCTACGGCGGCGACATCTGGCTCGCCGGCGCCCAGGGCGGCGCCGCTCACCGCCTGACCTCCGGCGAAGGGGACGAGATCTATCCCAAGCTCTCGCCGGACTGCAAATGGGTGGCCTTCACCGGCCAGTACACCGGCACCCGCCAGGTGTACGTCATCTCCGTGGACGGCGGCACGCCTCGCCAGCTCACCTTCCACAACGACGTCGGCGTCATGCCGCCCCGCGGCGGCTACGACAATCAGGTGATGGGCTGGACGCCGGACGGCAAGCAGGTCCTCTTCAATGCGCACCGCACGCCGTACAGCGACCGCAACGCCCGGCCGTACCTGGTGCCGGCGGCCGGCGGCACGGAGAAGCCGTTGCCCATCCGCGAGGGCTCCGCCGGAGTCCTGTCGCCGGACGGCAATCGCTACGTCTTCGCCCCGATCATGCACGAGTTCCGCAATTGGAAGCGCTACCGCGGCGGGCGGGCGCCCGATCTCTGGATCTACGACCTCAAGGCCAATACCGCCGAGCAGATCACCAAGGACCCGGCCATGGACTACATGCCGGTCTGGATCGGCGACACCATCTACTTCGTCTCCGACCGCGACGCGAAGCGGATCAACAACCTCTACGCCTACGACGTGAAGACGAAGCAGGTGCGCGAGCTGACCCACCACGACACCTTCGACGTCTTCTGGCCGAGCGGCGACCGCCGCATCGTCTACGAGAACGGCGGCTCCATCTATCTCTACGATCCGGCCACGGCCAAGAGCGGCCGGGTGCCGATCCGGGTCGACGGCGATCTGCCGCGGACGATGCCCTACTTCAAGAATGTCGCCGAGGACGTCGAGACCGCGTCGATCTCTCCCAGCGGCAAACGGGTGCTGCTGACGGCCCGGGGCGAGCTCTTCTCCGTGCCGGCCGAGAAGGGGGAGATCCGCAATCTGACCAACTCCTCGGGCGTGCGGGAGGGGTTCGGCTCCTGGTCGCCCGACGGCCGCTGGGCGGCCTATCTCTCGGACCGCACGGGCGAGTACGAGATCTGGGTGCGCCCCGCCGACGGCTCCGGCCAGGAGCGGCAGGTCACCAGGGACGGCACCATCTTTCGCTTTCAGCCGCAGTGGTCCCCGGACTCGAAGAAGGTCGCCTTCGGCGACAAGAACAGCAAGCTCTTCTGGGTGGACGTGGCCACCGGCAAGACGACCGAAGCCGACCTCTCGACGCGCGGCGACATCCAGGACTACAAGTGGTCGCCGGACAGCCGCTTCCTCGCCTATACCAAGGTGGGGGAGAACACGCAGCCGGCCATCTGGATCTACTCCCTGGACGACGCCAAGGCCCGCCAGCTCACCAGCGGCTTCACGGCCGAGGCCGAGCCCACCTGGGACCCCACCGGCCACTACCTCTACTTCCTGTCCAACCGCGACTTCAACCTGACCTTCAGCGGCTACGAGTTCGACTACGTCTACAGCAACTCGACCCGGGTCTACGTGGGCGTCCTCGCCAAGGAGGGGCCGGCCCTCTTCCTGCCCGAGAGCGACGAAGAGAAGCCGAAGCCCGAGGAGCCGCCGGGCGTCGAGGCCCCGGCCAAGCACGCCAAGCCGGACGCCAAGACCCCCGAGGCCACCGCCGAGAAAGCCGAAAAGCCGGAGAAGGCCGAGAAAGCGGAGAAGCCCGAGCCCGCCCCTCACAAGGCGCCGGTCCGGGTGAAGGTCGACTTCGACGGCTTCGAGCAGCGGGTGCGGGCCATCCCCGCTCCGCCCGGCAACTACCAGAGCCTCTCCGCCAGCAGCACGGCCGTCTTCTACCTGTTCCAGCGCGCCGGCACCAGCGGCCCGCCGGCGCTGAAGACGTTCAACCTGGAGAGCCGCAAGGAGGAGACGGTCCTCGACGGCGTGCAGGGCTACGACCTCTCCGCCGACGGCAAGAAGATCGTCACCCGGCAGCGGGGGGACAGCTACGCCATCGTCGACGCGCGGGGCGGCCAGAAGCCGGGCGACGGCAAGCTGGACCTGGAAAAGCTCGAGCTGCGCATCCAGCCGCGGGACGAGTGGCGCCAGGAGTACTTCGACGCCTGGCGGATCTTCCGCGACTGGTTCTACGACCCGAAGCTGCACGGGGCCGACTGGAAGGGCATCCGCGACCGCTACGCCGAGATGCTCCCCTCCATGGCGACCCGGGCCGACCTCGACTACCTGCTGGCCGAGATGGGCGGCGAGGTCTCCGTCGGCCATGGCTACGTGCAGCTCGGCAACAACCCCAGCCCGAAACGGACGGAAAGCGGCCTGCTCGGCGCTGAGATCGAGCCCGACGCCTCCGGCTACTTCCGGGTCGCTCACGTCTTCCCGGGCGAGAACTGGCACGCCAACTTCCGCTCGCCGCTGACGGAGCCGGGCGTCCACGTGGTGGTGGGCGACTTCATCCTGGCGGTCGACGGCCAGCCCACCAACGGCGTCGACAACTTCTATCGCCTGCTGGAGGGGAAGGCCGACCGCGTGGTCACCCTGCTGGTGAACGACAAACCGTCCACTGCTGGAGCGCACGTCGAGAACGTCCGCCCCGTCAACACCGAGTACAACCTGCGCTACCTCGACTGGGTACAGGGCACCCGCGCCAAGGTGGACAAGCTCTCCGGTGGCCGCATCGGCTACATCCACCTGCCCAACACGGCGGTGGAGGGCAATCGCGAGCTGTTCAAGGGCTTCTACCCCCTGGCCGAGAAAGACGCCCTCATCTTCGACGACCGCTGGAACGGCGGCGGCTTCATCCCTGACCGGATGATCGCGCTGGTCTCCCGGCCGGTGCTCAACTACTTCGTGGGCCGCAACGGCACCGCCGCCCCCACGCCGCAGTTCGCGAACAACGGTCCCAAGGTGGCCCTCATCAACGGCCAGGCCGGGTCGGGAGGCGACGCTTTCCCCTACTACTTCAGGGAGCTCGGCCTGGGACCGTTGATCGGTACCCGCACCTGGGGCGGTCTCGCGGGGCTCTCCGGGAACCCGCCGCTCATCGACGGCGGCACGCTGACCGTGCCCACTTTCCGCTTCCTCACCAAGGAAGGCGGCTGGGCGGTGGAGAACGAGGGCGTCGCACCGGACATCGAGGTCATCGACGCACCGGACGCCCTCGCCCGAGGCGAAGACCCGGCGCTGGAGAGGGGCGTGAAGTACCTCCTCGACCAGCTCGCCAAGAACCCGCCGAAGAAGATCACCGTGCCACCCGTGCCGACGGGCGGGAACCCGCGGTAAGAACGACGACCCCAGCAAAAAGGAAAAGGCCACCCCCGCGAGGGTGGCCGAGGTCCCTCCAGAGATCGTCCGTTCGCTTACGCCATCGCCGGCTCTGCCACGGGCTCCGGCTGGGGCTGCGGAGCCAGTTTGCCGAGCACCGACGGATCGAAGTCGAACATGCGGCTCAGCGAGGGCGGCGCCACGGTCATGCCCCAGCCGACCATCTGCCCGAGCTTCTCGGGCAGGAAGTCGAGATGGCACGCCGCAGGGTCGCTCCAGGGATGGATGGGGGGCAGGGGACTCTCGCCGAGCTTGGCGAAGATGGCGGCGGCCGCCTCGTCGGCAGAGATCTCGCCGGCTTCCCAGCGGTCGAACGTCTCGTCGCCGAAGCGGTAGAGGTCCTCCATCAGGTTCACTCCCGGCGCCGTGGTCGTCGGCAACGGATCGTCGTCCAGGGCCGCGAACTGGGCCTTGTCGCCCGTCATGAGGTACTTGAGGCAGATGCGGAACATCCGCAGGTCGCCGAAGATGATGTTGACCAGCCAGAGCCGCAGCCAGGCGTTCCAGGTGGGGAACGTGGCGAAGGAGCGGAAGGAGTTGAAGACCATCCGGTCGTTGTCCTTGAGCATCGCGGCCTGGAGCTGCCGGGGGTACTCGAAGCGCGCAGGCGAGAAGTCGTCGTCGCGCAGCGCCTGAATGAGGCGCGGCGCCAGCGCGTGGATCTGCTCGAAGGTGTTGATCATGCCCCGCGAGTAGAGGGCGTCGATGAAGCCGTGGGCGTGGGACATGAGGAAGCAGCGCGGGCCCGCGCTGTCCGTCGCGGAGAACTGCAACCGCCCCGTGCCGACCCAGGGCCGCACCGCCACTCCGCCCTCCAGGTGGGTGGCGATGCTCGGGAAACGCGCCACGATCTCGTTGAACTCCTCCTCCGGGGGAATCCCCCGCTCCGGATACTTCCGCATGTCGAGCGTCAGGCCGACGCTGGTCAGCAGGCTTTCGGAACCAGGAACGTTGTCGAAGCGGATGACCCAGAACCAGCCGCCGTCGATGATGTGGTGCAACGTGCCCTCATACCAGCCGCGGGAGAGGCCGGGCCTTTCCGCCGGTTCGAGCGTGTCGTCGTACCGCGTGAGCCCGATCATGTGAGTGAAGATCGTGCGCGACTGGGTGCGCAGCTCCGGCGCCCCCTCGCGTAGGCCGAACTTATTGGCCACCAGGGACTTGTAACCCGTGCCGTCGACCAGGTAGCGGGCTTGGAACTCCTCGCCGGCAGCGGTGCGCAGGACGACGCCGTCGTCACTGAAAGAGATGTCCTGCACGTCGGTCTGGTCGCGATAGTCGGCGCCGTACTTGATCGCCGCTTTGACCAGGTAGTGGTCGATGTCCTCCCGGAACAGGTGGCTCTCGGACACCAACGGCGTGGCGGGAGGAATCAGCAGGTGCGCCTGCGCCGGGTCCTGCCGTTTCCCGTCCTCGTGGTAGAGGAAGCCGAAGGTCTTCTTGACGCCGCAATTCTTGGTGACGTTCTGCAAGATCCTGTCGGTGCTGCTGATGTTCTGGATCTCCGGCACGTCGAACCGCTCGCCGAGGATCCACATCAGCATCGAGCTCTGGGGCTGCATGGCCTCGCCGACGGCGAAGCGGGGATGGGTGCCCTTCTCCAGCAGCAGCACGCGAAAACCCTGACGGCCCAGGATTGCCGACAGCACAGCACCGCCGATGCCCGAACCGAGCACAGCAACGTCATACTTCTCCTGATTCATTGAATTCTCCCCCTGAAGCGGCAAAGCGCTCCAAATAACGCGGCCGGGACCGCGAGTTTGCAGCATTGAAAAAATTCTCCGGGTATGGAGTGCGCTCAACCCCTCAGAGCGGGACAATGCCGCCGCCGGCAATTTTCAGCCGGCGGCTTCGCAGCACCGGTAGGGTGGCGGTAGCAGGGCCCAAGAAAACGGCTTGTGACGGGGGTGTTGCGGGAGGCGGGTCGAGGAAATTGCCCTTTCTTGCAACCTGGGCGTTCTTTCCGCGAAGGCTTCCGCTATATCATGGCGCGACCAGATAGCAGGACCCGCGAACCCGAGGAGAGCCAGTGAACCATCCGACACCCCCAGCGTCAGCACTGTCGTTCGAACGCCTGGTCGCCGTGATTGGGCAGGCGAACGCAAACCTAGCGGCACAGGCCTCGCGGGCGGTCAACACCAGCCTCACCTTGCGCAACTGGCTGATCGGCTTCCACATCGCTGAGTACGAGCAACAAGGTACGGACCGCGCCCAGTATGGCGACTCCCTCCTGGAGCGACTGTCGGCTCGGTTGATCCAGGCGGGTGTCAGCCGGACCGAGGCGAGAGAGTTGCGACGCTACCGCCAGTTCTATCTGACCTACCCACGAATTCGGGAGTCGCTGACTCCCGAATTGTCAACGGCGCTCTTTCAGCCGGCGGGCACCAACAATCGGGAGTCGCTGACTCCCAGATTCGGCATGGCCGGCAGCGAAGTTCTGACCAAGCTCTCGTTTACCCACATCGCCGAGTTACTGCAATGCGAGGACGCCGCCAAACGGGCCTTTTACGAACAGGAGTGCATTCGCGGCAACTGGTCAGTGCGCGAGCTGAAACGGCAGATCGCCAGCCTCTACTACGAGCGATCCGGTCTATCGAGAGACAAAGGGAAGCTGGCGGCTCTGGCGCAGGAAGGCGCAGAGCGTGCCCAGCCGACGCTGGCCATCCGCGACCCCTACGTCTTCGAGTTCCTGGGAGTGAAGCCTCAGGAAGTCATGAGCGAATCGCAGCTCGAAGACCAACTCCTGGACAAGCTGCAAGACTTCCTGCTCGAGCTGGGCCATGGCTTCTGTTTCGAGGCGCGACAGAAGCGCATCCTGATTGGAGACAGCCACCACTTCGTGGACCTGGTTTTCTATCACCGCATCCTCAAGTGCCACGTCCTCGTCGAGCTGAAGCTCGCCGCATTCAGCCACGAGAGCATCGGCCAACTGAACACGTACGTGAGCTGGTACCGCAAGAACATAATGACGGCAGGCGACAACCCACCGGTGGGCATCCTGCTGTGTACGCAGAAAGACCATGCCCTGGTGGAGTACGCGCTGGCCGGCATCGACAACGGGCTGTTCGTCTCGAAATATCTGTTGGAGCTGCCGAGGAAGGAAGAAATGCAGCGCTTCATCGAGGAACAACTGGCGGAGTGCATGAGTGAGGAAACGAACGTTGGCCACGTGCTGAGAAGCGATTTCGGATCTGGCGAGGAACTCTGCTGATGTCCAAAAGGACGCTCTCGCAAAGGCTCGGGAACCGAGACGCAGCGCGTCTCGAATCGGGAAATCTTGAGATCCAGGCCCGGCACCGTCCGTTGCAGATAAGTGGCCGGCGCGAACTGGATCGATCTTCCTAAGCCCCGAAGGGCCGACAGCATGAAGCCTGGGCGCGTCAGCCCCAGGTTTTGGATCCACCACCAACCCTAAGCCCCGACGGTGGCGACATCGGCCAGATGGAATCCTACGTGCGTATGCTCGACGCTCATGCCCGACCCGAGGGTGACAATCCGACCATCGGCCTGATCCTCTGTTCCAGGAAGAACGAGGCGATCGCCAAGTATTCAGTGCTGAGCGAAGCCCGCCAGATCTTCGCCGCCAAGTACGTGAAAGTCCTGCCTACAGAGCGGGAGCTCACGCGTGAGATCGAGCGTGAGCGGCGGTTGGTCGATGCGGGTCAGGCCAAGGAGGAGAAAGGGTGAGGCCGGGGAACAGATTGCACCCCAGATCGAAGCTGGCGCCCTCCACGTGGAGGGTCTCGTCCAATCGCGAAAGCAGGACGTTGCGCTCCGCGGGCGGCTGCGTGGCGGCCACCAGCAGACCATGGTAGCGGCGGCTGTGAACCCCGGCGACGGTGGTCCCTGCCCATCCGCCCAGGCCGTTGGTCTCCAGCCACTCCAGGCCCGCGGCCCGTGCAAAGTCCTGCGTGATCTCTCGGTCCAGTTGAATCGACATGCAGTTTCCTCCTCAGCGCCGGACAAAAGGCGTCCGGCGGGCCGGGTAGTGTAGCAGGGCTCAGGAAACAGGCTGTGACGGGGGTGTGGCAGGGCGGGAGGAGAGGAAATCGGCGTTCACGCCACGTATAGCGAAGCTGGATTGGAGGAGTTGTCGCGGAGCCTTACGGCGGAGTTAGGTCGCCGAACTCATGCCGATCCCTCACATTCCTAAACTAAACTACTGCTAGGCCGGATCACGGGCGCCGCCGAGAACTCTCCAGTGTAGTGCGTCTCAAGTAGAAATTTAACCAAATTACGCAGTCCCACATCATCGAGCGATACAATTAACGGGCGAAGGTCCCAGAAAACGTTGTTACGAATCCGACATGGTCTGAGATGTCCGTCGGTGGACATAGAGAGATGATGAATTCCTTCTTCACAAGGAAAGTGCGGACAACCATGACAATAGTTAGTATAGGTAGTTCCCTCCTTACAGTCCTTAAAAAGGACGTACGGATTAGATCCATACCGTTTCATAAATATTCCGCGCTGCCCGTTTAACTGTACAGTCTCAGGAGTTCCGAAAATTTCACGGAGTGCTCGATCCAACGCAAGCCCCCCTGCCTTGCTCTCCCCGAAATAGCCATTCGCCTGTGAGGCGTATCTCACCAGATCTAATATCTTTAGTGATATGCCGCGGCTTTGACACCAGTGTACAAGGTCCATCATCCCAGGTTCCGTATCCGACGTCAGTACGGCATTCACCTCAACCGGAAGGCTTACGGCCTTAGCCGCTTCTATACCTTTAAGGACATCCGAGTGCCTCCTACTCTTAGTTACCTTAAAGAAGAGGTTTGGATCCAGGGTGTCAAGTGAAACCTTCAGAGCAGTGAAAGGGATCTCACGTAGCGCTGGCGCCGCTATGGCTAGCCGCGAGCCATTGGTATTGAGCCTGGTATCAGAGAACTGCCCAGCCTCTACGACTCCGCGAAGAATCTTCACCGTCCTTGGGATATCTAGCAGTGGCTCTCCTCCAGTAAGCCGAAAAGTCTTGAACCCTAGACCGCCGATTACGTTCGCTGCCCACACCACCTCCTCAGGCTCCAATGGATTGTGAGAGATTTCAAAATTCTCGCCATAACTGCCGTTTCCCTCGGTTGGGCAGTACTGACAACGCATATCACAACGATCAGTCGGACAATAAACCAAGCTAGGTAGTAGCAAGTTTTAGGCCTCCCATAAGCCGGGTCCAGTCCTCAGGAACACCTAAGTGCTCCCACGGTGCATCAGTATAGAAATATCCCACCGATATTCGATTGGCTTGCCGTAGCGCCTCGACCGCCTCCTCAAACATAGCAGAGGGAGTCAGATCCACGCACCCCAAGTCCACCGACCGATTCACATAGGCCATGCCCACGCTGCAGAGGCCCGAGCGATCGGAGTGATCGGGTTCAGCAACTATCTGTTTGATATGGCCCAGGGCGGGAATTAATGTCGCATGAGTTCGCGCCATCCACGTCGGACTTCCGAGCAGTACCACATCATTGGTTCGCTGCCCACGGGAACTCCGAACAAATTGGCGCACTGTGTCTTTGGTTAGGATTATATTTCCGTGAGAATAAACAATATCCCTTCCCGCGTCCCTCACAGAAGTCCAATAAGCCTGCACTGCACGCCCAGTTCCAGACTCTGCAATCGGTATCACGCGAATTCTTACGTGCCTGTCTCGGGGAAGGCTCTCCAGTGCCTCACCAATTTCTGCTGTAGATTCGCCGGAGATAAGGTCGAACTGGTTGAGCCCCGCTGCCATCAGGGCCTCAAGCGTGTGAAAAAGTATCGGTTTCCCGTTGACAGGGGCGAGGCACTTCTGTAAATTACCTAGCTTCTCTCGAAGCCGGGTACCCTTCCCGCCGCATACTATCACTACTATTGGTCCAGAACTTGGATCAAAGCCACTGACTTCTTTATGAAGAGGATTACGAACAATATCATCGAACTCGTTTAGGCTCGATATCACGCGGCATCCGACGGCTTCAGGAGAGATCGTTCCTGATCTATCCAGTAAAACTCCGGTCATTCCCGCCTGTTGAGCGCCCATAATGTCGTTGTCAAGCCTATCTCCTATCATTATGAGGTCAGCAGGTGATCGCCCAAGGCGCCGGGCGGCTAATAGAAAGACCTCACGCGACGGTTTACTGTAGGGAGTATCGTGAGAAATCACAATGGCTTTTACGAAGTCTACTAGAGCGTGGCGTTGAAGAAAACGTCTCGCTCGGAAGCTGTTCGAATTGCTTAGAATCCCGAAGTCGACATTACTTGAACGAGACTCCAAAAGACTCACTGCATCTGAGAAGACCGCGCTGGTTCTAATGTAGAGCTCAACAAAGGAATCATAGAGAGAAAAAACATTTGCCTGCAAGCCTAGCCCAAGTCGATTGACTAGATCATCCCAAAACATAATGTGAAATTCGGGAATGTTGTGTGCCATTATTCCCTCGTACATCGTACGAATCGCTCGGGCTTCACTCCTTACCGCATCTTCTGGAGCTAAAGCGGCAACTGCCTGCACAACCAGATCATCGCGATTCCATCTAAACTCACGGATGTCTTCGATAACCCCGTTCAGATCGAGGAGTACGGCGCCTTTCATTTTTCTATTCTCCTTTGCGACGCGTTTTTTCTCGCTGATGCCCCAAGTTATATAAAACAATCCCGAACACGCCCATGGCGATAATGGTGGCGCCGACGAACATAATCGCCAGAGTAGGAAAGTGCGAAGAAGAAGCAAGCTGAGCGATCGGTGGTGGCCAAAGGTAGACGGGCGTGGGGGTAGAGAAATACCAGAAGAAAAACGAAGCCATTAACTGACCCAAGCCAAAGACTCCAAACAAGATAGTTAAAACAGTCTGGCTCTGCTGATGTCTCTCCTCGTAGTGTGCAGAAACCAACTGAGAAAGAGCCCTGACTTTTTCTGCGGTCGTATTAGATAGTTGATTGATGCCGAATGCCTCCCTGAGCCGGTCTAGCCTGTCGGCAGTAGTGTCCTTCGTGCAGGATGCTAGACTGAAGAAAGAATCAAGCCGCTCAACGTTTCGTCGGTGGATCCTGGCAAGCAAGCGTGGGCTAGTCACTTCAAATTCAATAGCGTTGAGCGAGTAATTGATTTTTTCGAGGAAATATCTCATACCAAGGAGCAATTCCACCTCGAAGGCGCCAAGTACCATGCTCACTTCTCGGCGTGTTTCGAGAGCCTGGCTGTAGATTTTCACAGATCCTTGTGATGCGACGTACCAGAGTATGGAGTCACGAGTAGAGCACGCGCATCGCTCAAGCTTCTTTCTCACAACCTCAAGACTCTTTACTTGCCAATTGATATCGCGAGTGATTAGGGCTCGAAGGGCGCGAGCGTTAGTATTCAATACTGCCTGGAGAGCCGCGCTGTCGGTTATATCTTTACCTTCAAGATGAAAGAGAGCATAAGTCTCTATATAGTCGAGAGATGGAAGCCCGGTAGGCTCCGCGTTCGCGCGAGGCGCCGTGCGAAGAACTTCTTGCCATGAAGCCGAGGTGGAACGTCTTTGCTCAGGGCTCACATGGAGCGAGCCCAATTCGCATAGGAGTTGAGTCGCGATGAAGCACATCACGTCTAGAATCGAGATATGCGCTCTCTGTAAGTTCCATCGTTCGGAGCCAAACGTTATTGTGTAGTCCACGCTAGAAGCAGTTAGGCGCGAGGGGTCTACAAAGGGCACAAGATTAGGCATAACCCATGTGCCCGGAAGTTGCGCCCAAAGTTGTATGCATGCTATCCCGAGATTGGTTACCGAGACTACGGGATAACACATTGCGGTTTCAGTCGCCGGAATCAACTGACCTATTTCGGCCTCGGTAACACCTTGAATGGGGAATGAATCCATTTGATACATCTGGCCAAAGCGTTGAATCCGCGCGAAGGGAGCGATCCTACGTCCGTACATTTCCTTCATGTATATATCGAGGATGTTAATCTTAAGATCTCCACTTCCGCGCGTATGCAGAATACTCTTTGAAACATCGTAAGCCAAAAGGAGTGACGATGCGGGAGCGTTAGCGAGCTGTTTCAATTGGTTTTCAGCCACGGTTCCTGCTTGGTCGCCTATATCAAAATAGGCAAAAAATGTAACCCAAACATTATGGAAGACGGTTGGCGAGTCGGAAGCTGTTGAAGAGGGAGTCTCTTGCGGTTTAGGAATAGGTATGGTAGCAGCCATAGTAGTTTGCCTCTTAAATATCTATCGGATGCAAACGTTCATCATGTCTTCGCAGAATATAATATCACCTTTGTAGTGCCGGCTTATCGCTAAAATCATTTCCTCGCGGACGTTGTCGCAGTCTGGGTGAAAGTGAGTCATCGCCAAGTGCCTCGCCCCAGCTTCTTCTGCTATGGAGCCGAGTTGGGATGGCGAAGTATGCATAGTGTTAGGCTCGGCTGAGTCGGGAAAGGTGCACTCATGCACCAAGAGATCCACGTCTCTTGCTAGAGAGATAAATCCCTTAGACGGCGCGGAATCGCCACTGAATGCGACGCTACCGTCGGTAGTATCTATACGAAAGCCAAGCGCCAGAGCATCGCCGTGATTGACCCACACCGAGGTAATCGTACTGACCAAGCTGAAAACTCCTGGACAAGTGTCGGTGACCTCAAGGGGCCATCGTGGCGGCTTCGCGATTGAGCTGGCTGTATGTTGTAACTTCTCGGCAATCAAGGCATTCACCTGTGACCGAGTTCCAGGGGGGCCGTAGATTTGAAGAGGGAAGTCGCGACCCGTTGAGAAAACGGCATCCACTACTAGGAGAAGGTCGTTCCAATGGCCCGCATGGAGATGCGTGAGGATCAGGCATGTGAGTTGGCTCGGTACTACTCCAGACGCTAAGAGATGCTCAAGAGACCCTCTCCCGCAATCAATGAGGATACGTTCAGATCTCGTTACGAGGAGTTGTGAGGCTCCTGCGCGACGAGGACTCGGAAGAGCGCCAGTCCCCAAGAAGATTACGCGGCTAGCATTAGCGTCCATATAGTCCGCCCCACCTTCGACCCGTCGCGGTCAGCGAAGCCAGCTTGGCGCCGAGGGATTAGAAGCCGGGCGAAGCCTCACTTCGAGGTACCGGCACCAAGACGCTGTTCTTCTGTCGCCTTGGCGACGGCAAAGATCTCTTTGAAGTAGAGGTAGACATCGCCCAGCTCGGTCTTACATAAATCTATAGTCAGCAGTTGCCACTTTTCGTCTAGCTTCCCTTCCGCCCCTTCAATGACTGCTCTTAGATCGGGATTCCTCTTTGAGAGGGTACCGATATAGGAGAGAACTCCCGCCGGGTGGATGAATCTATAGCAATCCGCGTTCGTAACTATCTTGGACTCGAGACAGGAGTGGGGTACCGCACCGTGATGCGCCTCAATGCAGTTGATCACCTTGGCGATTTCCTTGACGTCGAGTCCGTAAGGCTTAAGGAAATCCTGAGCAGCCTGCACTCCCATCTGCACATGCTCGGCCAAGCGTTTCTGTTGGAAGGCTTCCCCGAGCTTGATATCCATGAGCGCTACCCCGACCGAAACCAGATTGGGATCTGCCCCAAGTTTCTGGGCTAGATCCTGCGCCTTCTCTAGCGAAAGGTCGAAATGCAGGGACGTTGGCAATCCGTACTTTTCGATTTCGCTTCGAGCGTAGTCAAGGGCATCCATTACTAACTTTTCGCTGAACATCTAACCAGATCTCCTTTCTTTGGCCCGGGGAGGACTTGGCTCCTCTAGCGTAAACGGGCGGCTTCGGGCTTCGGTGCTATTCGGCTAAGCATATAGTGTACAACAGTAGAGCCATGAGGGATTAGTGCCAAGCTCCAGAGGCTAGAGCCGACCTTGGATCGTTCTCTCACCTAAGGACGCCTCCTCGGCGAACGCCAAGGGCGGGACAGTGTTCACAGCCGTCCACTGGCCCATCGTTCTCCTCCAAAGAGATATGACCGGAAGCGGCGATCCCTTTCATCGCCTGGGAGAGATAGGCTGCAAATAGGGTAAAGTCGGCGGCGAGCGCGGGGACTATGGGTCGAGGGAGTCGCTGTTGCCGGCAGTCGCGAGGACCTTCCCTCCTGGTCGAAGGCTGATGACGACAAGGAACCTGCCAGCCCGCCATGCCTCCAGCACCGGCAAGGTGGCGGGGCCACCGAGGAGTGCACGGATCCAAAGATTGGTGTCGACGACAATTCGTGGCTTCATGCCGGCCGGGCGGCGTTGCGCACCGCCTGCACTTCGCGATCGATGTCGGCATCCGTGACGTCTTCGGCGGGAGCTCGCGCGGCCAGTTGCGCGATCAGATCTTTGAAGCGAGCGTCCAGAGTTGACTCTCCGGCACCAGCGCCACCGCCGTCAGGACGATACTCCCATCCGTCCGCCGCTGCAGGCGCAAGGTCTTGCCCGCATAGCTCTTGCCGAGAGAAATCTGGCCGCTCTTCCCGACGGTCTTGACCTCGCTGCTGATGATCTCTGCGCTCATGGTGCCTCCTGCGTTCATGCCATCATGCAGAGTGTAGCGCACACCTTTCGGCGGTGCCAAACGGCGCATCGGCGGGGCCGCTCAGAGCCGTTGCCAGGACTGGATGGTCTTTCGAATAGGGTTCGGGATCCCGAGCGCCTAACGCCTTCTTGACACCACCAGCCTGATGCGTGATGCTTGATGTCATGAGAACCACGCTCACCCTTGACGACGACGTGTTGGCGTCGGCCCGCGCTTTGGCCGCCCAACGAGGCGTGCCCATTGGCACTGTCGTCTCTGACCTCGCCCGCCGCGGCCTCGCCCCCGCCCAGCCCGCCGCCACCCGCAACGGCATCCGCCTTTTCCCCGTGCGGCCCGACGCCGGTCCCGTTACCCCCGAGTTGGTCAAGACCCTGGCGGAGGAGTTGGATTGAGCCGCCACCTCCTTGACCTCAATACGCTACTCGCCTTGCTCGATCCGCTCCACGTGTTCCATGAGGCGGCGCACCGCTGGGTCGAGGCCACTCCGGGCCTGCGCTTTCTCACCTGCCCGCTGGTGCAAAACGGCGTCGTCCGCATCGCCAGCCAGAGCACCTACCCCAATGCGCTCGGCACTGCCGCCGAGGTGTGTGACGTGGTTGCAGCCTTTTGCGCCGATCCGCGCCACGAGTTTTGCCCTGACGACATCTCCCTGCTCGACCCCGTCCATCTGGCCCGGCCCGCGCTCCTCACGCCCTCGCGCGTAACCGACCTCTACCTCCTCGCCCTAGCCCGCCGCCATGGCGCCAGCCTCGCTACCTTCGATCGCCGCATCCCCGCTGAGGCAGTGCCCGATGGCCCCCGCCACCTCACCGTGATCGCCGCATGAGTCCTGTAAAGAAGCCAGGCGATTCCTGTGCGGTTGAACCCAGTGCGACATCGCCGACCGAGCTACCCGCAAGCCTTACTCGCGCCCAGCAGTTCGGCAAGCAGCGCGGTCACGTCCCAGAACTTCACGCCTCGCTCCAACATCTCCTGCCGCAAGTCGTCGACGGCCCTCAAGTCGCCATCACCGGAGACAATCGCATCGGCGTGGCCGCTGAGAGCCGTCGCCAGCACTGGATGGTCTTTCGGGTCGCGGCAGCGGGGCGGAACGGCCGTGGCCTCTACCCACTGGCCTCGCCAGCGTAACTGAAAAGCTCACCTCGGCGCCTCCCTCTGGGGAGCTGAGCACGGCCAGAATCCATGTCAGCCCTCATAGGCGGCTGAGTCGTGGTCTGGATGCAGAGAGATGAGCCGCTTCGAAGCCTGCTCAAGTAGAGCATTGAGGTCAGACTTTACAGCCCGCCGCCACCCGCAACGGCAGCCGCCTCTTCCCCGCGCGGCCGTCAGGCTTTGTCTCCGGCTTGGATTGGTTCTTTCCCGTGACTTTCCCGGGTTTTTCCCCGAAATACGCCTTCTTGGCGGCTGCAACCCCGAATCCTCTACGGAACGACTCCAATTCGCCGGGATCTCCGCCGAAAGGAGAAAAAACTCCCCAAAACTCGCTGACGGCCGTAGATTTCAGGTTTAGGCAGCGACCACGCGCAAAGAGCGAGTGATTTGGGGAGAAGTGGGTGTTTTGCGGCGGAGTCTGGTGGCTCAGCGGTTGCGCCGGGAGCGCTACGGCTGCGCCAAGGAGCGCAGCGGCTGTGCTACCGAGCGCAACGGCCGAGCTAAGGAGCGCAGCGGCTGTGCTACCGAGCGCGACGGCCGAGCTATGGAGCGCGGGGGCTGCGTCATGGAGCGCCAGGCTTGAGCTATGGAGCGCAGCCGTTGAGCCTCCCAGCGCAGAGGCCGCGCCATGGAGCGCGGACGACGTGCAACCAACGAGAGCTCAGAGCCGGCCGAAGCCGTCAGCTACAGCGGACGGCTCCGGCTGTTGGCGCCACGGCTTCGACGATAGCACGATCTCACCGGACCCATTGACGGTCCCTAGGATCCCCCGCCCTCCTTTTTCACCTCGATCGGCGTCTCCTCCGGCAGCAGGCGCAGCTTGGCGTCGTCGACCTGCTTGCGGAAGGCGGCGACGTCGGTGGCGAAGAACTTGTTGAAGTCGACGAGGACGGCGGCCACGGCGGCTTCGGCCTGGCGCAGGTACTCCAGATGCGTCGGGCTCGGGGGCGCCCAGGAGGAGAGGATGTAGGCGTAGGGGTAGAAGACCCGGCTCAGCACGTCGGTGTCCGCCTGGATGCCCACCGAGTCGTAGGGCGCCCAGAGCCGCCGCTCGAGCTTGGTCAGGTCGCCCTTGAGCTTGCCTCCCGCTTCGACCAGGGGGTCCGGCTTGGCTGGAGCCGGTTTGTCTTCCTTCTTGTCGTCCTTCTTGGCGCTCTGCACCCGGGAGAGGACCGCGTCGACGTCGGTGCGGGTCTTGCGGATGCGCTCGACCGCTTCGGCCAGGGCGTCGTTCAGTCCCCGTACCCGCTCCAGGGCGTCCTCACGCTGGCGCCAGTCCGCCTCGGTGTTGTGGTTGCGGGGGTCGCCGAAAACGCGGACGGTCCCTTTCGCCTCGTGGTCTTTGTATTTCACGGTCACCGTGTAGGTGCCGGGCGCCACCTCGTCGCCGGCGGGGTGCTCGTCCCCCGGCTCCTCCCGCGGGAACTGCTTGAAGGCGTCGCGCTGGAAGCCCCAGGCGACGCGGTTGAGCCCGCGGTGGATGGGGGTGGTGAAGGTGCGGATCGTCTTGCCCGCGGCGTCGGCGATGCGGATCTCGGCCTCGGGGGGCTTCTCTTCGCCGGGTTTCGGTTTCTCTTCGGGCTTCTTCTCCCCGGCTTTCTCTTCCGGCGGCCGGCCCTGCTCCTCGGCCTTGAGCTCGCGGGCGGTCTTCGGCGCCGGCGGGGAGGGCGCGGCCTCCTTCTCCCGGCGCTGGGCGGCCCGCTCGTCGATCTTGCGCTGCCGCTCCTTGTCGGAGTCGGGGAGGGGGAGGCCGGGGACGTTCAGGGAGAAGGTGATGAGGGCGCCGTAGTCCCGCTTCTGCCCCTGGAACTCGCCGGAGCCGAAGCCGAAGCCGCCGGCCGGGGGCGTCTCCAGGTGCTGCTGGGCGTCGGCGATCTCATAGAGATGAAGGGGCTCGGCCATCGTCTTCTCGGAAAGCGTGCGCAACGGGCGGAGATCGTCCAGCACGTAGAGGGCGCGGCCATGGGTGCCGATGACCAGGTCGTGGTCCCGCGGATGGATGGCGAGGTCCATCACCGAGGCGGTGGGCACGCCGTGCTTCCACGGCAGCCAGCGCCCGCCGCCGTCGAGGGAGACCCAGAGGCCGAATTCGGTGCCGAGGAAGAGGAGGTCCTTGTCGACCGGGTCCTGCTCCAGGGCCAGGGCATACCCTTTCAGATCCTTGGTGGCCAGGCTCTTCCAGGTCTTTCCCCAGTCGTTGGTCTGGTAGACGTAGGGGGTGAAGTCCTCGCGGCGGTGGTTGTCGAAGACGACGAAGGCGCCGGCGGGGTCGAATTTCGAGGGCGTGATCTTGGGGATCCAGGTGTTGGCGGGCACGCCCGGGACATTTCTCTCCAGGCTCGTCCAGGTCTTGCCGCCGTCGCGGGTGACGTGGAGGCGGCCGTCGTCGGTCCCCACCCAGATCACCCCCTTCTGCTTGAGGCTCGGGGCGATCGAAATAATGGTGGTGAAGTTCTCGGCGTTGGAGACGTCCGGCGTCAGGCCGCCGCTCTCGGGCTGCTTCTGCCATTCCGGGTTGTTCGAGGTGAGGTCGGGGCTGATGGCGGTCCAGGTCTCGCCGCGGTCGGTGGACTTGTAGAGGAACTGGCTGCCGAGGTAGATGGTGCCGGCGTCGAAGGGGTCGGTGGCGAGGCCGGTGTTCCAGTTGAAGCGGTTCTTGCCGCCCGCGGGCGGGGCGGGCTTGACGCCGCGCAGCTCGCCGCTGCGCTCGTCGAAGCGGCCGAGCTCGCCGCCCTGCGACAGGGAGTAGACGTAGTTGGGGTCGAACGGGTCGGGCAGCGTCTGGAAGCCGTCGCCGCCGCCCACGACCGCCCACTCGTGGTTGCGGATCCCCCCGAATTTCCAGACGGTGTTGGGGCCGCGCCAGGAGCCATTGTCCTGCAGGCCGCCGTAGACGTTGTAGGGCGTCTGCATGTCGACCGCCACGTGGTAGAACTGGGCGAGCGGCAGGGTGGAGACGAACGCCGCCGTGCGCCCGCGGTCGCGGCTGACCGCGACGCCGCCGTCGTTGCCCAGGTAGATCAGGTCGGGATCGTGCGGGGCGATCCAGATGGCGTGGTAGTCGCCGTGGATGAGGAAGCCGGGGACGAGGTCCGCGAACGACTTGCCGCCGTCGTTCGACACCCGCACGTTGAAGTCCAGCCGGTAGACGCGGTCGGGCAGCTCGGGGTCGACCCGCAGGTGGGAGAAATAGAAGGGGCGCGGGTCGGCGTCGTAGCGCTGGTTGACGATCTTCCAGGTGCGCCCGCCGTCGCCCGAGCGCACCACGGCGCTCTTTTCCGCCTCCACCGTGGCATAGACCACCTCCGGGTGGGAGCGGGAGATGGCCAGGCCGATGCGGCCGAGGTCGCCCTTGGGTAGGCCGTCCTCCTGGGCGATGGGCTTCCAGGTGCGGCCGCCGTCCCAGGTGACGTAGAGCCCCGATCCCGGACCGCCGGATTTGAAGAACCACGGCCAGCGCCGGTACTGCCACATGCCGGCGAAGAGCTTGTTGGGGTTCGCGGGATCGATCACCAGGTCGGAGGCGCCCGTGCGCTCGTCGACGTAGAGCACCTTGCTCCAGGTCTTGCCGCCGTCCTCGGTCTTGAACACGCCGCGGTCCGGGTTCTCCCCCCACTCCTGCCCGAGGGCGGCGACCCAGGCGACGTCGGGATTGGTGGGATGGAGCACGATGGCGGTGATGCGCTCCGTCTTGTCCAGCCCGAGGTGGGTCCAGGTCTTGCCGGCGTCGAGCGAGCGGTAGACGCCGTTGCCGATCGAGGCGCTGTTGCGCGGGTTGCCCTCGCCGGTGCCCACCCAGACGACGTCCGGGTTGGCCTGGAAGACGGCGATGGCGCCGATCGACGTCACCGGCTGGTCGTCGAAGATGGGCGAGAAGGTGAGGCCGCCGTTGAGCGACTTCCAGACGCCGCCCGAGGCCGCGCCCACGTAGACCAGTTCCGGGTTGGCGTCGACGGCGGCGATGGCCGCCACCCGGCCGCTCATTCCGGCCGGCCCGATGGAGCGCGCCCGCATTCCGGCCAGCAGGTCGGGATCGAGGGCAGCCGCGAGGAGGGGAGCCGAAGGGAGGGCCAGGAGAAGGACGACCAGCAAGAAGACTGTTTTTCGCGACATGCAAACCTCCAGCAGTCGAATGGACGGTCTCAGGACAAGGCTTCGCCGTGCGGGGCGCGAAGGGCCTTCTCTGGATACGGAGGAGAGGCTGGAAGGTTTTGGGGGATTCTCAACCCCACTGAGTCAGATAGTATCTGTCTTGAAGTCAGTTGCTATCTGGATATCCCCATGCTCTTCCAGGCTCCCGCGCTCGACGACAAGGAAAAAGAGGTCCTGGACCGGATCGAAGAGCTGCGCCGGATCCTGGGCCACGCCTTCTCGGCCACGCCTCGGCGCTGGTACGGGCTGCTGCGCCGCGTGACCTTCGCCCGCGCCGTCCGAGGGTCCAACAGCATCGAGGGCTACCACGTCACCGTGGACGACGCCATTGCCGCGGCCGAGGGCGAGGAGCCGCTGGAGGCCCGCTCGGAAGCCTGGGAAGCAGTCAAGGGGTATCAGACTGCCATGACCTACGTGCTCCAGCTCGCCACGGACCTGCACTTCGCCTACTCGACGGACCTCCTGCGCAGCCTCCACTTCATGATGACCCAGCACGACCTGAAGCGGAATCCGGGGCGCTGGCGACCGGGGCCGATCTTCGTCCGCGACGACGAACGGGGCGAGGTCGTCTACGAGGGGCCGGACGCCGAGCGGGTCCCGGGCCTGATGTCCGAGCTGGTGGACTTCCTCAACGACACATCAGACGAGATGCCCGCGACGGTGAAGGCGGCCATGGGCCATCTCAACCTGGTGATGATCCACCCTTTTTCAGACGGCAATGGACGCATGGCCCGCTGCCTGCAGACCCTGGTCCTGGCCCGCACGGGAGTCCTGGCGCCGCCGTTCTCCAGCATCGAGGAGTACCTCGGCCGCAACACCCTTGCCTATTACGAGGTGCTGGCCCGCGTCGGGGCTGGCCGGTGGAACCCGGAGCGGAGCTGCCGCCCGTGGATACGGTTCTGCCTCACGGCCCACTACCGGCAGGCGCGGACCCTGGTGCTGAGGACGCGCGAGCTCGAAAAACTCTGGAACGCCCTCGAAGGCGAGGTGCTGCGGCGCGGCCTGCCGGAACGCACCCTGCTCGCCCTGGCGGACGCCGCCTCGGGCCTGCGGGTCCGCAACGCGACCTACCGGCCGGTGGCCGACATCTCCGACCACCTGGCCAGCCGCGATCTCAAGCTGCTCGTGGAGCAGGGCTTCCTGCTGGCGAAGGGGGAACGCCGGGGACGCCACTACGTGGCCTCGGAGGACCTGCTGAAGATCCGGGCGCAGGTGCAGGAGTCCCGCCAGGTCGAAGATCCCTTCGAGGAAGCGGCCCCCGGCTGAGCCCGCCTGAGCCGCTCTGCTCAGCGCGGGCTTCCGACGACCTGATCTTTCCGGGCGATCCCGGCGGTCGCCTCGTGGGCTTCGTCCAGCAGCGCCTGGGCCGAGATGGAACGGCCGACGGCGCCGCGTATCCAGGCGTCCGGGGTGAGCCGTCCCTGGCGGCAGATGCGCTCCGTCTCGGCGCCGAAGTCCCGCCCGCGCAGCTCGCGGGCGATCTGGAAGGCGATGACGTGGCCGATGGCATAGTCGGGCAGGTAGAGGCCGTAGACGATCATGTGGGAGTAGATCGCCAGGATCTCCGAGTCGCAGACGCCGAAGACGGGAGCGAAGTAGCGGTTCCATACGTCGCGGGCGATCGCCAGCGTCGCCTCCCGCAGCTCGGCGGGCGTGGCGCCGGGGTTCTGGTACAGCCAGTTCCAGACTCCCATGTCGACCAGGGAGACGCCGGCGATCTCATAGGTGTTCCAGAGGATGGCCAGGGTCTCGTTGAACCAGGCGTCCTCACGGTTTGGGCCATGCGGCTGCAGCCCCAGCATCTCCAGGTCGCGGTGCTGGAAGATGAAGGCGAACGCCTCGGTGCAAGCGTTGTTGGGCACGCCCGCCAGGGGCCAGCGGTCGATGCCGTTGAGCGAGAAGACCTGCTCGACGTTGTGGCCGAGCTCGTGCATCGCCACGTTGTAGCCCTTGTAGTCCATGCCGCCCTTGGGCACCCGCGTCCGCAGATGGGCCTTGTCCTCCCGCCGCAGGGCTTGCACGGCATGGCCGGCGCCTCGCGCCGGGTCGACGGCGATGTGCTCGCCGAGCCACTGCGACCGCTCCCGGGAGAAGCCCAGGCGCTCCAGCAACGTAGGCAGAGCGGCTGAAAAAGCGCCGAGATCCGGATAGAGGGCCTGCACGGTGCGGTCGAGATCCGCCTCCGAGACGTCGCCCCGCGACTTGAAGCCGGAGTACCAGATGTCGAACGGCTCGAGCGGGCGGCCGAGCCGGCTCGCGATGAGCTTGCCGAGCTCCGCCACTTCGGGCGCGGCGAGCACGGAGACGAGGAGCGCCTCGACCTCCCGCTCGGGAATCTGGCGGTCCCGCTCGAAGCGGCGGGCGATGAAGGTCGGCTCGTTCGGGCTGTAGGGGTCCGCCTTGCGCATGGCGTGAAAGACCCCGAGGAGCGTCGCATAGCGGGTATCGGGCTCGCGCGCGGCGAGATCGGCGAGATGGGCGGCCGTCGAATCCGACGTGTCGGGCTCCACCGGCCGCACCTCGTTGGTCTCCGGGTCCCACAGGAAATTGGGATTGTCGATCGCCGCTGCCGGGATCTCCTGGCGCACGATGCGCTCCATCACCTTCAGGATGAGCCGCTGCTTGGCGAGACCGGCGGGCCCTGAGTCCACGTAGTGCGAGGACAGCTCGTCCCGCAGCCCCCAGTGGGAGATGAGCCGCAGGCCCTCGGGAAACGGCCGGAACGGCCGCTCGCCGCCGTGCGTCCACCGGTCGAGACGGAGGTTGTAGGCGTTGATGTACTGGTCCGCCGCCGTGAAGGTCCGCGTCATCTCCTGCTGCACGGCCGCCGGCACCCGCAGGGCGAAGCGGTCCATCAGCCGCGACTGCGCCCAGGTCTCGCGGTCCCAGCCGGGGCCCTGCGACAGCCGCTCTTCCAGGGTGTGTACGGGAAAGTTGAGGAGGGCCAGGAAGGCCACCCGGTTGCGGAAGAGGTCCTCCTCCACGTGGGCTGCGAGGTCGAGGTCGGCGAGCAGGCGGTCCACCGTGGTGATCGGGCCGGTGTCGAGGTCGAGCGGTGTGGTGAGCTCGCGCCGCACCTCCTGCAGGTGGCCGTCCACCTGCTCCAGCACGGTTTCGAGACGGTGGAAGGTGGCGGCGAGGTCTTGCGGCTCGGTGAGGAAGTTGGCTTCGCAGAAGGCGGCGAGCGCTGCGGCGTCGCCGTCCTCCGGCCACCAGCGTAGGGCCACCTGCGTCACGCCGCGGTGGATGCGGCCGGCGTGCTCCGTGCCGTGGCGGGCGACCAGGCGGTCGCAGGTCTGGACGGCGGTCTCCGGCAAGGCCGGCAACGTCGGCGGCATCGGCGGCATCGGCGGCATCGACATGGTCTCTCTCTTTCTCGCTCTTACTGGGGGGACCGGGCTAGATCGCCGGCTTCAGGGCCTCGGCCGCCAGCTTGTCGTCGATGACCAGACGGTGGGGACCGCCGCCACCGTTGACCGGTTTCACCTCTTCGTGGGAGAAGGGGTCGAACTCGTAGGGCTTGATGATCTTGCCATAGACCGACTTGAGGGCGCGGGCGCCGATGCGGCTGCTCTTCGCGGCCTCCTCGGCGATCTTCTGCACGGCGTCGTCGGTGATCTCCAACTCGATGTCGTACTTGCGGAAGAAGTTCTGGGACGTCTGGAGCACTCCCTCCCGCGGCTCCTTGAAGATGCGCGCGAGGGTCTGGGTGTTCAGGTCCTCGAGGATCACGGCATTGTCGAAGCGCGACAGGAACTGCGGCTGCATGCCGTACTCGAAGAGGTCCTCCGGCCGGAAATGGTGGCGCAGGGTGAAGTACTCGCGGATGGTGATCTTGCCGTTGATGTAGGTGGTGGTGGTGGGGAGCTTGATGCCGCTCTTGGGCGAAACGACGCGCTGGAAGACCTGGTCGTAGAGGGTCTCGAAGGCGCCGGCGCAAAGGAACAGCATCTTGCCGGTGTCGATCCAGATGTTGGTGGAGGCGAGGACGCCGTCCTCTTTGGGAGCGGTGATGCGCAGCGGCACCCTCTCGCCCTCGATCAGGGTCAGCACGGCCTGCTGGATGTTGATGCCGGTGACGTAGGGCTTGCCGCCGATCATGCCCGAGACCTTGTCGATCTCGTCCAGGCAGACGGTGGCCCGTTCCATGGCGCGGCCGATCTGCTCGGCGGTGGCGCCTTCGCCCAGCACCTGTCGGGTGCGCTCCTCCAGGCGGGCGAAAAGCCGGCTGGTATCGACCGCTCCCTCCTCGGTCGCCAGGGTGTTGGCGTTCATGATGAGCACCACCCGGTACTCCGCGAACTCCTCGTGGGCGTTGTAGAGCCTCTCGATGCCGCGCATGATGGTCGTCTTGCCGGTTCCCGAGTTGCCGATCAGCAGGAGATTGCCGAACTTCTCTCCCTCCAGGTGCTTGAAGATGGCGACGGACACGTAGCGCAGCGACTCCTCCTGGCCGATCACGCTCTGCGACAGGACGTCATAAATCTCGACGGGCTTCATGGACACGGGCAGGTTTCCTTTCTTCTCGAACAGGCCGCCGCGGGCGGCCGGCACTTCCCCCTATCCTAAGTGCATCGGGGAGCCCGGGCATTCCCGGGTGGGGTAGAATGGACGGGAGTGAGGAGGAACCAGATGATCGAGCCATGCATTCGGGCGGTCGTGTTCAGGGAGGGAGACTGGTGGATCATCCAGCTCTTGGAGTACGACCTCGTGACCCAGGTCCGGCACCTGGAGGACGTGCCCGGCGCGTTCCGGCGGCTGCTGATCGGCCAGATGGCAGCCAACGCCGCACTAGGAGTCGAGCCCTTTCACGGGTTCTCCGAGGCCCCGCGCAGGTTCTGGAAAATGTACGAGCAAGCGCGGGCACTCGTGACGCCGACTACCCTGGAGGAAATGGAGAGCGAGACACCTCCCCGATACGAAGCGCGCCTGGCCGCCTGAGGTCAATCCTCCTCCGGTTCGGGGTGAAGCCCGAAATCCTCCGGAGGAACGTAATAGAACCGGCAAAGGCTGCGGAGCAGGCTGATCGACATAGGCTCGTCCTCGTCGATGAGAACGAAGAAGGCCCGTCCGTCCTTCTTCAGGAAGCGGCTTGCGGTGATCGCGGCGGAGGAATAGTCGATCTCGATTCCATAGTTCCTCCGCACAAACTCAAGGAATTCCCGTAATGTGAGCTCCCAAGGGTGCCGAGCCAATGAGTCCTCCTCCGGAGACTTCCCGCGCCAACCGAACTCAAACGAGTGGCGGGGAAGCATGCCACGATCTCGCCCCTAAGCCAAGTCTTACCTTCGAGTTACGACGAATGATACCGCTTTGCGCAACGCGGGAACAGGCCGCCCACCTTGCCATTCCCCCTCCCCCTACGGGAGCCCGGGCATTCCCGAGTGGAGTAGAATGGTCGGGAGCCGGAGGGTGCTGAGATGGGAAAGAAACTTCAGATCGTCGTCTACAAAGCGGATCCGTGGTGGATCATTCATGGATTGGACCCCGAGTTTGTGACCGTGGCGAGGAGCCTGGAGGATGTGCCCTCCGCGATTCAGAATTTTCTCACCGTGCTCTTTGCCGCCAGTCAGAAATGCGGCGTTGAGCCCTTCTATGGCTACCCCAAGGCGCCCCGCCGATTTTGGAAGATGTACGAGCGGGCAGAGCATTGGACGGTAGCCTTCCCCCCAGTCCCTGAAGACTTGGAGGACGGCCCGGTGCTTGACACCCGGCTTGCAGCCTGATCCTTCTATTCTTCGTCCTCCCAGGGTCGAAGGCCGAAGTCCTCCGGAGGAATCCGGTAAAGCCGGCAGAGGAATTTCAGAAGGTCGATCGGCATAACTTCATCCTCGTCAAGAACCTGCACGGGGTAGAGTCGCTGGTTCTTGGTCAGGAAACGTCCGCCTGAAACCGACGCGTGGACGATATCGATCTCGCAGCGTCAGCTCCCAGGGGTGTCGGGCCAAAGAGTCGTCCTCCGGAGTTTGCCCGCGCCAGCCGAGCTGAAACCTCTTGAATCGTGCGGAAGCATGTCACGATCCGCCCACCTTGCCATTCCTCCTCCCCTCGGACAGACTCCCCCCGTGAAGAAAGACATCGCCAAGGAGCTCGAGGCCGAGCTCAACCCGGAGCAGATCGCCGCCGTCACCCACGGCTTGGGGCCGCAGCTCGTCCTCGCCGGCGCCGGATCGGGCAAGACCCGGGTCATCACCTACCGCATCTACTGGCTCATCGAGGAGATGGGCGTCGATCCCGGGCACATCGCCGCCATGACCTTCACCAACAAGGCGGCGGGCGAGATGCGCGAGCGGGTCGAGAATCTGATCGGCATCCATCCGCTCCCCACCTCGGTGGGCACTTTCCACCGCTATGGCCTCCTGCTGCTGCGCCGCTACGGCGAGCGGGCGGGGTTGCGGCGCGATTTCCACATCCTGGATTCCGCGGATCAGCTCGGCCTCGTCAAGGAGGCGCTCGGCACCGAAGGGCTCTCCGATTCCGCCTTCCCCCCGCGCGCGGTCTTGAGCCAGATCAGCGCCGCCAAGAACAAGCTGATCGACGCTCCCGCCTACGAAGCGCAGGCCTCGAACTTCTTCGAGAAGAAGATCGCCGCCCTCTACCGGCGCTACCAGGGGCTGCTCAGCCAGGCGTCGGGGGTGGACTTCGACGATCTCATCGGCCTCGCCGTCAAGCTCCTGTCGACCGACGCCGAGCTGCGCGAGCGGATCCGCCGCCGCACCCGGTTCCTGCTGGTCGACGAGTATCAGGACACCAACCACGCCCAGCTCCGGCTGGTGCAGGAGCTCAACGGGCCGGAGGGCAACCTCACCGCCGTGGGCGACGAGGACCAGGGGATCTACCGCTGGCGGGGCGCCGACCTCAACAACATCCTGGAGTTCGAGAAGACCTTCCCCAACGCCGAGGTGCGCAAGCTGGAGCGCAACTACCGCTCCACCCAGACCATCCTCGACGTCTCCGGCGCCCTCATCGCCCACAACGTCAACCGGCGGGGCAAGCGCCTGTGGACGGACAGCGGCGCCGGCGTCAAGGCGGAGCTCTACAAGGCGAGCGACGAGGGCGACGAAGCGTCGTGGATCATCCGCACCTTGCAGCGCCTGCGGGCCAACTACCGGCTGTCGGAGATGGCCGTGCTGGTGCGCACCAACGCCCAGACCCGGGCGATTGAGGACGAGCTGCTGGCGCAGGAGATCCCCTACTCGCTGGTGGGCGGCGTGCGTTTCTACGAGCGCGCCGAGATCAAGGACCTGGTGGCCTACCTGCGGGTGCTGCGCAATCCGCGGGACAACTTCTCGCTGATGCGGATCGTCAACCAGCCGCCGCGGGGGATCGGCAAATCCACCCTGGAGCTGCTGCGCGACCGCGCCGTCCAGCTCGGCCAGCCGCTGTGGGACGTGCTCTATCTCGACGACCTGGGGACCCTCCCGGCCCGCAGCGCCGCGGCCCTGCGCAAGTTCCGCGACCTCATCGTGGGCCTGCAGCACACCGCCTCCGAGCTGCCGCTGCCGGCCCTGCTCGACCGGCTGCTGGAGGCCACGGCCTTCACCAGCCTGTTCAACCAGGACGACGCCGACGACGTGGCGCGCCTGGAGAACATCCAGGAGTTCCTCTCCGCCGCCCAGGAGTTCACCGAGGCGAACAGCTACAACAGCGCCAGCGATCAGGACCTCCTGACCACCTTCCTCGACCATATCGCCCTGGTATCGGACCTCGACGCCCTTCAATCCGAGAAGGGCGTCTCGCTGATGACGCTCCACAGCGCCAAGGGGCTGGAGTTCCGGGCCGTGGTGGTGGCGGGCCTGGAGAACGGCCTGCTCCCCCACTTCAACTCCCAGGGTGCCCAGGAGGACGTGGAGGAGGAGCGGCGGCTGCTCTACGTCGGCATGACGCGCGCCCGGGAGCGGCTCTTCCTCTCCTGCTGCCGGCGGCGGCGCATCGCCGGCCGGTACCAGGACCAGATGGAATCGCCCTTCCTCCCCGAGTTGCCGGACAAGCTGCTGAACGTCACCGCGAGCCCGGACCTCTTCTACGCCGAGCGGCAGAATCCGCGAGCGCAGGACGTCTACTCCTTCTTCAGCAATCCGCCCCGGCCGGCGGCGGCTGGCGCGTCATCTCCAGCATCGCCTCCGTCCCGTCCCTCCCTGCCCTTTCAGCCGCCGCCTCCCACCGGCTTCAACCGCGCCCCCGTGCCCCCGCCTCCGCCCGCCGGCCGGCGCTTGGTCCCGGAC
>JBAPYB010000213.1:0-19200 GCA_049284515.1 Thermoanaerobaculia bacterium | reverse complement strand
CCTCGAAGCGGGCGCGCAGCCCGGAGGGCGAGACGTCGAGGAAGAGGCGCGGGCTCGCCGCGCAGCCGGGGAAGCAGTCGGGCTTCTCGGTGAGCGCCTGGCGCAACTGCTCGAGGACGTTGTCCGGCGGGGTGGCAGGCGTGGTCTCCGGCGGAGTCTCGGCCCCGGCAGTCCCTGTCAGCACCGCAGTGAGGAGCACGGCGAGCAGGAGCGCCGCGGCGGCCGGCGGTGGAGACCCGGGACGCCAGGGCAGGCGCAGGCCCGCGAGGTCCAGCGTCAGCAGCACCAGCAGGACCAGCAGCGCCGCCCGCACCAGCGTCAGGAGCCCGTTGGCGAGCGGCGAGAGGAGGAAGAAGCGCACCCGCTGCGTCGCCTCGACCGGGCCGCTCCAACGCAGGGACACCCGGGTCCACTCCCAGTCCGGCAGGCCCGGACCGGTGTCGACCACGGCGCGGGGGTCCACTTCCTGGAGCTCGACCCCGTATGGGGCCGCCGGCTTCGCGCCGCCCTTGGCCGTCTCCAGCCTCATCTCCCGGCTCGCCATGGGTGGCGGCGGCGGCGGCGCCACCCTGTGGAGCTCAGAAAGCACTGTCGGCTCCGGAACCGGCGCCTCGACGGCCTGGGGCTCCGCCGCCACGGCGCCGCCTTCCCCGCTGACGTAGGCGAGCGCCCGCAGCTTGCTCGCCATCTCTTCGGGGAGGCTGCCGGTGGAGGCCTGCAGCGTGCGGTCCTGCACCTCGCCGCTCGCGCCCAGCGACATCTCGGGCCTCTCCAGGGCGGGATAGATCGCCTGCCGCACCTGCATTGCGACGAAGCTGACGGTGAGCAGCACGAGGCCGATCCGCGCCAGCACCGAGAGGGCGCGCACCGCTTGCCCGGCCCGGTTCTCGATGGAGAGCAATCGGCGCAGCGCCTCCAGGGCGAGCACCACGATCCACACCCACTGCGGCGCGTCCGGCTCCTGCCAACTGAGGATCATGGCCGCCAGAGCGATCAGTCCCCAACGGGTTCCCCACAGGTGGCGGACGGCGAGGGCAATCACCAGCACGAGGAAGAGGTCGAGCAGCGTCCAGCGGCTGATCCAGGTGCCGGGCACCTCGTCGACGCCGGTGGCGCCGAGCAGGCGCCAGCCGGGCGGCAGGTGGAGCTCGCCCGTCACCTGCTGGAAGCCGTGGTCCCAGCCCACGGCGGGCAGCGCCCAGGTGTTCTCGATCCGTCCCTCGGCGCCCAGCAGCACGTTGCCCTGCCGCACCTCGACCCCCGCGACCCCCGCCAGGCCCGAGCCGGCGCGGCGGGTGATCACCTGGTCGCGGCCGGCGATGGCCACCCGCTCCAGGCGGCTGGGCGGCGCCATCTCCAGCCGCCAGCTCCGGGTGAGGGTGCCGGCCAGACGGTCCGCCCACGTGTAGCCGCCGCCGTCGAAGTCCAGCCACAGGACGCGGTGGAGCGTCAGCCGGTCCGGCGCCGGATCGGCGTCGCCCCGCCGGTGCTCGGCGAAGCGCATCGTCTCGCCCGGCCGCAGCCGGTAGGCGGGGAGCTTCTTCCAGTCGTCCGGCAGGTTCGTCTGCTGCGGATCGACCGCCGGCACCCCTTCGACGTCGGCGACGCGCAGGTTGGGCTGCGCCGCGTACACCCAGACCTCCTCGTTCGCCCACGGCCCGCCGGGCACGGGCGCGGTCAGGGCGGCGACCGGCCCGTCGTGGCGGGCCGTCAGCTCCAGCGTCCAGGAGCCGGGCCGCACCTGCACCCGCAGCCGGCCGTCCGCCTCGATGCGGGCGGGCAGCGGCGCCTTCAGCTCGAGGGGCAGGAAATGGCCGGGAAGGGCGCGGCCCAGCAGCACTTCGCGGGCCTTGCCGGAAACCGCGAGCTCGATCCGCGTCACCAGCGACAGGGGCACCCCGTCGATCACCTGCCGGTGGACGATCACCTGCAGGCTCTCCGCCTCCGTGGCCGCGGCGCTGGTGCGCTGGAGGAAGATGCGGCCGTCGGCGTCGCGGTCGGGGAACGGCACCGCCGCGCCGCGCACGGTGAGGGAGACGAGCCCCACCTCCTGCGACAGGTCGAGCGACTCGGGCAGGGAGTCCCAACGGAAGGCGCCGTCCAGAGTGTGGCGCCCGGCGGCGAGCCAGAGCCCCGGTGCGCCGTCGTTGGCGATTGCGGCCGCGGGCCGGCCGTCGACCGTCAGCTCCACCGGCCAGTGCTTCTCCTCGCCGGGCAGCGGCACGAAGCCGGAGACCTGGAGGGTCCAGTCCTGGCGGAACCGCCCCTCCTTCTCGCCGAGATCGAGCACCAGCCGTCCGGGCCAGGCGCACTGCCGGCCGGCCGTGGCCGGATCGTCCGCGCCGAGCAGGAACGGGCAGACCTCCGCCTCATGGCCGCGCATCACCCAATCCGTCCACGGCTGGAGAGGCGCCGGAACCCGGTCCTTCGGAATCGGGCCCGCCGCCAGCGGCAGGGCAGTGAGGACGAGAGCCAGCGTCAGAAGGGCGCGGCGAATCATGGGCCACCTCCACTCGAAGGAGATCCTGCTCCTGAGAGTTGGACGCGATGGTATCGCAGAAGGAAACCGGCGCTGGCGGCAGCAGGCACTCCCACCGCCAGAGCAGCCGCTGCTCCCGACGCAGCAGCCGTTGCTCCGGCCAGAGCAATCGCTGCTATCTCAAGTGCGTTGTATGCTTCCGGACAAAGCGAGATCGCCGACCATGAAGATCCCCGCGTACCACATCGACGCCTTCGCCGGGGCGATCTTCGCCGGGAACCCGGCCATGGTCTGCCCGCTGGACCAGTGGCTCGCGGACGAGACCCTGCAGCTCATCGCCCGGGAGAACTGCGTCCCCGTCACCGCCTTCCTCGTCGCGAGCGGTGACCACTGCGAGCTGCGCTGGTTCACCCCTTCGGTCGAGCTCAAGCTCTGCGGCCATGGCACGATCGCCGCGGCGTCGGTCTTCTTCGAGTCGATCGATCCGTCGCAGGGCGCCGTGTCCTTCAAGACGACGGGCGGGGTCTTCCGCGTGGTCAAGGACGGTCCGCACCTCAGCCTGGATTTCCCCATCCATGAAGCGACCCCTTGCGTGCCGAGACCCGAGGACCTGGTACGCGCCCTGGGCCGCGAACCCAAGGAGGTCTTCAAGGGGCCGACGAACTACCTGGCAGTCTATGAAGAGGAAGCCGAGATCCGCGCCCTCGCGCCGAACCAGGAGCTGCTGGCAGGCGTAGAGGCCGTGGGTGTAATCGTTACAGCGCAGGGAGAGGCCGTCGACTTCGTCTCGCGCTACTTCGCCCCGAGGCTCGGCATTTCCGAGGACGCCGCGACCGGCTCAGCGCACTGCATGCTGGCGCCCTACTGGTCCAAGACTTTAGGGAAGCGGAAGCTCCACGCCCTCCAACTCTCCCAGCGGGGAGGGGAGATGTGGTGCGAGGTCCTGGAGGACAAGGTCAGGATTTCCGCGCAGGCGGTGCGGTATGGGGAGGGGTTTCTGTATGTGTGAGGGGAAACTCTGCCAACCTCCGCCCAGCCTCAAGGCGAACGAGGCCGCCGTTCCCTCGGCCCTGTTGGCTGATCTAAGGGCTCTCATCCAGTCCGCCCGTCATCTATCGCGCCATTCAGTTCTGTCAGGGCTTCACGGACCTAGAGATTGTGTCGACGCTGTCGACACAATTGAGCTGGAGCAGCCGCCTATAAGCCGAGGAGCTTGAACTGTGCCTGAATCCATTAACTCGGTTCTGATCCACCATCTCGCTCCGAAGAATTTTCTATCCTTCGGCCCCGACAATGCCGGCATTGAGCTTAAGGCGCTGAACCTGCTCATCGGCCCCAACGGTTGCGGCAAGTCGAATTTCATCGAAGCCGTGAGCCTGATGCGCTCGGCTCCGAAGGAAATGCGCGATGTGACGCGGAAGGGCGGTGGTGTGATGGAGTGGATTTGGAAGGGCAATCCGAAAGAGCCGGCGTCGGTCGAGTGGGTAGTGAGGAGCCCGGATAGCCCGATGTCGCTACGTCATTGTGTCACGTTCTATTCGGTCGCTCAGTCGTTTTCGCTGGTTGACGAGCGGGTGGAAGACAGCGAGCTCTATACCGATGAGTCAGATGTAGATTTTTACTACCGTTACCAGCAGGGCCGCCCGCTATTGAATACGATTGACCGTGAAAAGGTTAAGCTGCTGCAAACCGAACCCGACCGCTCGATCCTTGCCCAGCGGCGCGATCCTGAGGCGTATCCGGAGCTGGCTTGGCTGGCACAGAACTACGAGAGGGTGCGCATCTACCGGGAATGGGCGTTCGGGCGGAACACGGTGTTCCGTGAACCTCAGAAGGCGGACATGCGGAATGACGCCTTGGAAGAGGATTTCTCCAATCTCGGCCTCTTTCTGAACCGCCTGAAGACGCGCTTCCCCGCTGCCAAGAAGGCGATTCTCCAGGGACTGAAGGACCTCTACGATGGCATCCACGATTTCGACGTGCTGATTGAGGGCGGCACGGTGCAGGTGTTCTTCACGGAGGGAGATTTTGTCATTCCCGCCACGCGCCTTTCCGATAGCACGTTGCGCTACCTGTGCCTGCTGGCGATCCTCTGCGACCCTGAACCGCCGCCCCTCATCTGCCTTGAGGAGCCGGAGTTGGGGCTGCATCCCGACATCCTGCCCAAAGTGGCGGATCTGCTGAAGGCTGCCTCGGAGCGGACACAGCTCATCGTCACCACCCACTCGGACATTCTGGTGGATGCGATGACGGAGACTCCTGAAGCCGTGGTCGTCTGCTCCAAGGAGAAGGGACAGACGTTCATGGAGCGATTGAGCCCGGACGACCTTCGCGAGTGGCTGAAGAAGTATCGGCTCGGCCAGCTTTGGATAAAGGGTGAGATCGGAGGGACCCGCTGGTGAGAGCGCATCTGTACATCGAAGGCGGAGAATCCAAAGAGGACCAGATTCGCTGCCGAGAAGGCTTCCGCAAAATCTTTGAGAAAGCGGGTTTGTCTGGGAGAATGCCACGATTGAGCGCATGTGGTGGACGCGAGTCGGCCTTCGATGACTTTAAGACCGCCCATGCCAGGCGAAAGGCGGGTGACTACATCGCGATGTTGGTGGACAGCGAGGATCCGGTGGAAGACCTCGAAAAGACCTGGGATCATCTCAAGAACCGCGACCGATGGGACAAACCCTCCGGTGCGGAGGATGATCAGGTTCTCCTCATGACCACCTGCATGGAAACCTGGATCGTGGCGGATCGGGTGGCGCTGCGAGAGCACTACGGCCACAAACTGCATGAGACTGCGCTGCCGGCACTGCAGAACCTGGAGAACCGGAATCGAGACGACGTACACGACAAGCTGGTCCACGCATCCCGCGATTGCACAAACGCCTACTCCAAGGGCAAGCGTTCCTTCGAGGTGCTGGCGAAGCTTGATCCCGCTGTCTTGAAGCAGCATTTGCCCAGCTTCGTTCGGGTTGATCGCATCTTGAAGGAGAGGCTGTAGCGGCTGGGCCAAGCGACACAAGCGAGAAGAGGATTGAAGTATGAAAAGGCTTGAATTGATCGAGCGGCTCACCGGCCAAGGATTGCTCTCCGGTGGCCCGATCGAGCCAATCCGAATTGGCTACGAGATCTTGGTAAAGCAGTGGGTAATTGAGTCAGAGTCCCTTCAAGGCGCGTCGGAGGATCGGGGAACGTATCAGATCCAGGCATACATCCAGGTGCCAGCTTCTGCAAGCCGGGCAATGGTGCAGCTTCTAAACCAAGACGAGGACGCCGACCTTACCCTTGGCGACGGAAAGCGGGCGCGATTAGTGATTTCTGACCTTGGGGGTCTACTAAGCAGTACCAGCGGCGAAAGAATGCGCTGTAGCGCAAACCATTTAGATGGTTACACCTAAGCCAATGATGGGCCCCTGGCTCCAGAACTGGTGGCGAAGCGCCGCGACGATACCCGCGCTCTCCAGCAGGGCATAATGTAGGACTTACTCATCCGGAGGTCGCCCCCTCGCATGAAGGAGAGCCAGCACGCCGAATGGAAAGAGACCTGGCGCGACGAGTATCTGCGCTGGATCTGCGGCTTCGCCAACGCCGAGGGTGGGGTGTTGGAGATCGGGAGGAACGATCAGGGCGTGGTGGTTGGCGTGCCGAATGCGGTCCGGCTCATGGAGGAGATTCCCAACAAGGTGCGGGACATCCTCGGCATCATGGTAGAGGTGAATTTACGCGAGGAAGGCGGAAAGGAGTGGATTGAGATCCGGGTCGAGCCCTACCCGTGTCCGGTCAGTTACAAGGGCGAATACCACTACCGTAGCGGCACCACCAAGCAGGAGCTGAAGGGCGCGGCTCTGGACCAGTTTCTTCTCAAGAAATGGGGTAGGCACTGGGACGGCGTGCCACAACCAGGGTTTCAGGTCAAAGACTGCAGTGAAGATGCCGTGCAGCTATTTGCGGACCATGCCATTCGCAGTGGTCGCATGGACGCGGCCGTCCTTGAGGACAGCCGCGAGGCTATTTTGGAGAACCTGGATTTGACCGAAGGCTCCTACCTGAAACGGGCAGCCTGCCTGTTGTTTTCCAAGCGCACGCAACACCTCATCAGCGGAGCTTGGATCAAGATCGGGTTCTTCGTCACCGACGACGATCTGCGGTATCAGGACGAGATTCGGGGCAGCCTCTTCGAGCAGGTCGAGAAGACCCTGGAGCTTCTGCACACCAAGTACCTGAAAGCCTACATCAGCTATGAGGGGCTCCAGCGGCTGGAAACCTACCTGTTCCCCTATGCTGCCTTGCGTGAGGCCCTGCTCAACGCGGTGGTGCACAAAGACTACAGCAGTGGCATTCCCATCCAAATCAGCGTCTATGAACATCAGATCGTGTTCTGGAACCCTGGGCAACTGCCGCCGGACTGGACCCTGGAGAAGTTGTTGGGCAAGCATCCTTCCTGCCCGTTCAATCCCCTGCTGGCCAACGCGTTTTTCCGCGCCGGCTACATCGAGTCCTGGGGACGGGGCATCGAGAAGATCGAACGCGAATGCCGCGAGCACGGGATCGGCGCTCCTCTCTATGACCCCAGCATGTCGGGCCTGATGCTGACCTTTCAGGCCAATCCCCAACATCTGAGGGTCGCGCTGGGTCACGAAGACGCCCCAGAGGTCGGAGAAAGGGTCGGAGAAAAGGTCGGAGAAAGGGTCGGAGAAACTTCGGAGAAAAGGTCGGAGAAACCTCGGAGAAGAGGTCGGAAGAAAGGGTCGGAAGAAAGCCTCACTCCAAACCAGAGGCAAATTCTTTCGCTCTTGAGGCAAAACGGCCGCCTTACGGCCCGCGAGTTGGCTGAGGAGGTGGGGATCTCCGGCCGCAAGATTGAGCAGAACATCGCCAGGCTGAAGGAATCGGGGACTCTGCGCCGGGTTGGCCCCGACAGAGGCGGTTTCTGGGAGGTCTTGAAGTGAACACGGCTGCGATATCCTCCCAACCCATGAGCCCCTCCTCCTCAAGCTTCCCCGACCTCGCCGGCAAAGTCGTACTCGTGACCGGCGCCTCCCGCGGCATCGGCGAGGCTGTGGCCCTCGGCTTTGCCGGGGCCGGTGCCCGCTTGGTGCTGGCCAGCCGCAAGATCGAAGGCGTCTCCGCGGTAGCGGAGAAGATCCAGGGACAGGGCGGCGAAGCCGTGGCCGTCGCCTGTCACACCGGCAAGGCCGCCGACGTCGAGGCCCTGGCCGCTCGGGCCAAGGAGGCCTTCGGCGGGGTCGACGTGGTGGTGAACAACGCCGCCACGAATCCCCACTACGGCCCGCTGCTGGCGGCGGAGGAGGGGCATTGGGATAAGACGTTCGAGGTCAACGTCAAGGGCTATGTCAACACCATCCGCGCCTGCCTGCCGATGATGCGTGAGCGGGGTGGCGGCGCGGTGGTCAACGTGGCCTCGGTGGCGGGACTGGTGCCGCACTCGGGGCTGGGGGTCTACGGCGTCAGCAAGGCGGCCGTGATCATGCTGACCAAGACGCTGGCGATCGAGCTGGCGCGCGAGAACGTCCGCGTCAACGCCATCGCGCCGGGCCTGATTCAGACCCGCTTCAGCGAGGCGCTGTGGACGGCGCCCGAGGCGCGGGAGCGGGCGTTGAGGTCCATCCCCCAGCGGCGGCTCGGCCAGCCGGAAGACCTGGTGGGCGCGGTGCTCTACCTCGCGAGCGACGCCGCGAAGTTCACCACCGGGGCCGTGCTGGTCATCGACGGCGGTCAGACGCTGGGCGGCGCGTACTGACCTCCGGCCATCGGATCTCCCGCCAGCGTCTCCTCCAGTGCCGCGACCTCCTGGAGGAATCCGCCGGCGCCGCCGTTCAGCCACTCGGCTTCGACGGTGGCGAAGAGGTGGTCGCGGCGGTCGCGGTTCTGGCGGGCGAGGGCGATGAGGCCCGATTCGCGGGAACGGCGGCGCTCGGCTCGCAGCCGGGCCGGGTCGGAGTCGCCGGCCAGGCTGAGCTCCAGCAGGCGGCGCGCCCGCTCGGCGGCGGCCTCCTCCACGGCTGCGGCCAGCTCCTCTTCCAGCACGTGGGAGTCGTGGAGGTCGCCCAGCAGATCCTGCAGGGCCTTGAAGCGCTTGACCACAGGCCCCGCCTCCGGCCGCTCGTCCGCGAAGGGCTCCAGGAGATACCGGATGCGCTTGGCGCTGATCCGCGACCGGTGGGCCTCGGCCACGTCGTCCGCATGCCGGACCCTGGCGAGGTGGTCCGCGAGCTCGGCGACCTGGCCGTGGAGGATCTCGGCGGTCACCGCGCCGAGGGAGGGGGGTGCGGCCTGGGGGTCGAGGAAGACCTTGGTCCGGTAGACGGAGAGGTGCCGTCGCAGCTCGCTTTCCAGAGCGGGGAAGTCGCGTTCGATCTCCACTTGCAGATCGCCGTAGGCCTCCCGCATCCGGCCGTTGAGGCGCGCCAGCATCCAGGCGTGCCCCTGACGCTGTTGCGAGCTGAGCCGGGAGCCCCGGCCGCGCAGCCATTCGAGCTGGACTTCGGCGTCGCGCCCCGGGCCGGTGGCGCCGGCCAGCCGCTTGAGGCGCTTGGCGAGCTTCCTGGGCACGCTGCCCTGGAGCAGGTCGCGATAGGCGCGCAGGCAGCTCCGCAGCCGGCGGAGGGCGACGCGGAAGTCGTGCAGGGCCTCGGCGTCCGCCTCGTCCTTGAGGCGGTCCCGGGCCGCGACGGCCTGGTCGAGATAGAAGAGGGCGATGAGGCGTGCGCCCTCTTCGGGCGGGCGGGCGAGGAGGCCGGAGGTCATGCCGATATCCAGTGGGCCGCAGGGGTCATTCTTGCCAGTTGATGCCGCAGACCCTACCAACGGGCAAGGACACCCTAATCCGCCAGGTCCCGGAGCTGGCCCGGCGTCAGCGCCCAGAGGAGGGTCGCCGTGCCGGCGCCCACTTCGCCGGTGAACTCGATCAGGCAGGCGCCGCCCTTGCGGAAGGAGAAGATCCGCCGCTCGGTGCCGGTCAGCAGCCAGGAGAGGATGAGGCTGATGCTGGGCTCGTGGCCCACGGCGGCGAGGGTGCCGGCCTTCTGCTTGCGCAGCCAGCGCAGGAAGTCGGTAGGCGTGGCCTCCGGCGAGAGCTCCTCGATTTCGACCTCGGCGAGGCCGCCGTAGACGGAGTCGACGATGGCCCCGGTCTGGGCGGCGCGGGTGAGGGGGCTGGTGGCCAGCAGGTCGACGTCGGGGAGGATCTCCCGCAGGCCCTTGGCGCCTTGCTTCATTTTCTTGCGCCCTTCGTCGGTCAGCGGGCGCAGCCGGTCGTCCTTGCCGGTGCGGGAGAAATCGCTCTGGTCTTCGGCAATCGCGTGTCGGAGGAGTAGAAGCTTCATCCAGGCACCTCTCAAGGGCGAACGTTATCGCGCCTGGGGAGAGCCTGCAAAGCCGGGCGAGGTGGCAGAGGTGTGACGATGGCCGCCGCGTCCGTTTTCCGCGCCTCCCGTGATAGCGTCTTCGCGCACCGCGGAGGACCGAATCCAAATGGCCGAAGCCCAGACCCTGAAGAGGACGCCGCTCTACGATTGCCATCTCGAGGCGGGAGCGAAGATGGTGGATTTCGCGGGCTGGGAGATGCCCGTCCAGTACCAGGGGGTGATCGACGAGCATCGGGCGGTGCGCACGGCGGCGGGCCTGTTCGACGTCTCCCACATGGGCGAGGTGCGGGTGAAGGGCGCCGGGGCTGAGGCCTTTCTGCAGAGCCTCACGCCCAACGACGTTGCCAAGCTCACCCCCGGCCGCGCCCACTACAGCGGTCTGCTCACCGAGCAGGGAACCTACGTCGACGACATCCTGATCTACCGGCTGGCCGCCGACGAGTTCCTGGTGGTGGTCAACGCCTCCAACGCCGAGCGCGATTTCCAGTGGATCGCGGACCGGGCTGCCGGCCGGCCGGACGTGACCGTCACCAACGAGAGCGATCAGTTCGCCCTGCTCGCCTTGCAGGGGCCGAAGGCGCTGGAGATCCTCGCTCCCCTGGCGACTCCCGGCGCCGGCGAGCTCAAGTACTACGGTTTCCGCCAGGGGGAGGTGGCCGGGGTGCCGGCCCTCATCTCCCGCACCGGCTACACGGGGGAGGACGGTTTCGAGCTCTACCTGGCCCCGGGCGACGCGGCCGGCGTCTGGCGGCGTCTGGTCGCCGCGGGCGCCGTGCCGGCCGGTCTGGGAGCGCGTGACACCTTGCGCCTCGAAGCCGCCATGGCCCTCTACGGCCATGAGATCGACGAGACCACCACCCCCTTCGAGGCGGGGCTCGCCTGGGTGGTGAAGCTCGACAAGGGAGGGGACTTCCAGGGGCGGGACGCGCTGGTGGCCCAGAAGACGAAGGGAGTGCCGCGCAAGCTCGTGGGCTTCGAAGTCGAGGGGCGGGGAATCGCGCGACAGGGTCATGGAGTTGTCTCGGAGGGAGCGCCGGTCGGGAGCGTCACCAGCGGCACCTGGAGCCCGACGTTCGAGAAGGCGCTGGGCATGGCATATGTGCCGCCCGAGCTGTCGGCGCCGGGCACGCGGCTGTCGCTCGACGTGCGCGGCAAGATGCTGCCGGCCGTGGTGGTGGAGCTTCCCTTCTATCGCCGCCCGCGATAGAGCTAAGATGGTGGTTTAACCAGTCTTAAAACCGGAGGATGGAAACAGGCATGTACCCGAGCGAGAATCTCTACACGCGAGAGCACGAATGGGTCCGCGTCGAAGACGACGTCTGCGTGCTGGGTATCACCGAATTCGCGCAGCACGAGCTGGGCGAGGTGGTATTCGTCGAATTGCCGGAGGTCGGTCAAGTGTTCGATTCCGGAGACGAGTTGGGGACGATCGAGTCGGTCAAGGCCGTGGCCGAGATCTACACGCCGGTGGCCGGCGAGGTGATCGAGGTCAACGAGTCGGTGTCCGACGATCCGGAGCTGCTCAACGAGGACCCTCACGGCGAGGGCTGGCTGATCAAGATCCGGTTCTCCTCCGCCTCCGATCTCAAGGACCTCATGAAAGCCAATCAGTACGAGGAGTATGTGAAGAGTGGTGAAGCTTGAGGATTCATCTTCAATGATCCCGTCGTCTCCAGCCGCCGCCGGACCCGCAGGTAGCGTGGCGCTCGATGCGCCCGGAGAGAGCTCGGCCATGCCGGAGGCGGGTCGTGCCGTTCTCGATCCCACCGACACCTTCGTTCGCCGCCATCTGGGGTCGAGCGCAGGCGAGGTCCGGCAGATGCTGGAGACGCTCGGGGTCGGCTCCCTCGAGGAGCTGGTCCGGGAGACGGTGCCGGAATCGATCCGGCGCACCGCTCCCCTGGCCCTGGCCGGTCTGCCGGAGCGCCCGCTGGGCGAGGCGGAATTGCTGGAGTCCCTGCGCCAGATGGCGAAAAAGAACCGGATCTTCCGATCTTTCCTGGGGCTGGGCTACTCAGGCACGCTCACTCCCGGAGTCATTCAGCGGAACATTCTGGAGAATCCCGGCTGGTACACGCAGTACACGCCCTACCAGGCCGAGATCTCGCAGGGGCGTCTCGAAGCGCTGCTCAATTTCCAGACCCTGGTGGAGGACCTGACGGGCCTGCCCATCGCCAACGCTTCGCTGCTCGACGAGGGCACCGCCGCGGCCGAGGCCATGCATCTGTGCCATGCCGTTTCGGACGACGAGCGCAACGCCTTCTTCGTCGCCCGCGACTGCCACCCCCAGACGATCGCCGTGGTCCAGACCCGCGCCAGTGCCTTGGGGATCGAGGTGCGGGTGGGCGATCCGGCCGCCGTGGACTTCTCGGCCGGGGATCTGTTCGGCGTTCTTCTCCAATATCCGGCGACCGACGGCCGGGTGGTGGACTATGGACCGCTGGTCGAGCAGGCGCACGCCGCGGACGTCCTGGTGGTGGTGGCCGCCGACCTGCTGGCGCTCACCCTGCTGCGGGCGCCGGGCGATTTCGGGGCCGACGTGGCGGTGGGCTCGGCCCAGCGCTTCGGCGTGCCGATGGGCTTCGGCGGCCCGCACGCGGCGTTCCTCGCCACGCGCGACGAGTACAAACGCCAGCTTCCCGGCCGGGTGATCGGCGTCTCCAAGGATCGTCACGGCCGGGTGGCTTACCGCATGGCCATGCAGACCCGCGAGCAGCACATCCGCCGCGAGAAGGCCACCAGCAACATCTGCACGGCGCAGGTGCTGCTCGCCATCATGGCGGGGATGTATGCCGTCTACCACGGTCCCAAGGGCTTGAAGGCCATCGCCCTGCGGGTTCACGCCCTGGCGGCGGCCCTGGCGGAGGGGCTTCGCCGTGCGGGCCTCAACGTTCCCGCCGAGCCGTTCTTCGATACGGTGAAGGTGGACCTCGGCCCGCGTTCGGCCGACGACGTGCTGGCCGCCGCCCGCGAGCGGAGGATCAACCTGCGGCGACTGGGCGACCACGCCGTGGGCGTATCTCTCGACGAGGCGACGACCGCCGCCGACGTCGACGAGCTGTTGGCGGTCTTCGGCGGCAAGCCGGAGCTCAAGGCGGCCGAGTTGGCGGCGATGCCCGCGGTCATCGATCTCGCCTTCCCGGCGCCCCACGCCCGCACCTCGGAGTACCTCACCCACCCGGTCTTCAACAGCTTCCACACCGAGCACGAGATGCTGCGCTACATCAAGCGGCTGGAGGCCCGGGACCTCTCCATGGCTACCTCCATGATCTCCCTGGGCTCGTGCACCATGAAGCTCAACGCCACCTCCGAGATGGTGCCGGTGACCTGGCCGGAGCTCGGGGCGCTCCATCCGTTCGCTCCGCCGGAGCAGACTCTTGGGTACCGGGAGCTGTTCCGCACCCTGGAGGCGTGGCTCTGCGAGATCACCGGCTTCGCGGCCTGCTCGCTGCAGCCCAACGCCGGCTCCCAGGGCGAGTACTCGGGGCTGATGGTCATCCGCGCCCACCACAAGGCGCGGGGCGAAGGGCACCGCGACGTCTGCCTGATCCCCGTCTCGGCGCACGGCACCAATCCGGCGTCGGCGGCAATGGCGGGCCTCAAGGTGGTGGTGGTGGCCTGCGACGAGGGCGGCAACGTCGACCTCGCGGACCTGAAGGCCAAGGCGGAGCAGCACCGCGACCGGCTGGCGGCGCTGATGGTGACCTACCCCTCCACTCACGGCGTATTCGAGGAGGGGATCCGCGAGATCTGCGGCATCGTCCACGACCAGGGCGGCCAGGTCTACATGGACGGCGCCAACATGAACGCCCAGGTGGGGCTCTGCCGGCCGGGCGATTTCGGCGCCGACGTTTGCCACCTGAACCTCCACAAGACCTTCTGCATCCCGCACGGCGGCGGCGGTCCGGGCATGGGGCCGATCTGCGTGGCCCCGCATCTCGCGCCGTACCTGCCGGGGCATCCGGTGGTCCACACCGGCGGCAGCGAGGCGATCGGCCCGGTGTCGGCGGCGCCGTGGGGCTCGGCCAGCATCCTCGTCATCTCGTGGGTGTACATCGCGCTGATGGGCGGCCGCGGCCTCACGGCGGCCACCGGGATGGCGATCCTCAACGCCAACTACATGGCGGCCCGCCTCTCGCAGCACTACCCGGTGCTGTACTCGGGCCAGCACGGGCGGGTGGCGCACGAGTTCATCCTCGACCTGCGGCCGTTCAAGACCACCGCCGGCATCGAGGCCGAGGACGTGGCCAAGCGCCTCATGGACTACAGCTTCCACGCGCCGACGATGTCGTTTCCGGTGGCCGGGACGCTGATGATCGAGCCCACGGAGAGCGAGTCGAAGGCGGAGCTGGACCGCTTCTGCGACGCCATGATCCGCATCCGCGAGGAGATCCGGGCCATCGAGGAGGGGAAGGTGGAGCGCACGGGCAACGTGCTCAAGAACGCGCCTCACACGGCGGACGACGTCATGGCCGCGGAGTGGAACCGGCCGTATACCCGCGAGCAGGCGGCTTTCCCGGCGCCCTGGGTGCGGGAGCGGAAGTTCTGGCCCTACGTCTCCCGTATCGACAACGTTTGGGGCGATCGCAACCTGATGTGCTCCTGCCCGCCGGTGGAGAGCTATGCCTGAAGCGGCAGGCCGGTGAATCCCCCGGTGACACCGGCGCCGTCCACCGACTGGAGCCGCTTCGAGGTCATTCTCCTCGGGCTGTTCCTGGCCTGCTGGGGCTTGAGCCTGCTCTCCTTCGCCCACCTGCTGTCGCTCGCCGGCAGCCTGCCGCTGGCGCTCTATCCCTATTACTCTGTCGCGGTGGCGCTGGGCTGGGCTTTCGGCATGCTCTACGTGCAGCGCACCCGAGGCTTCGAGCCGTCGCTCCGCCGCCGTTTCCTCTTCATCTACTACCTGGGCCCGCCGGCCGTGCTGGTGCTGCTGCGCGCCATGGCGCCGGTCGACTACCAGCGGGCGGCGCCCCTGGTGCCGCTGTGGGCGTTCGGGGTGTTCTCGATTCTGTTCCTGGTGCCGGTGACGATGAGGTTTTCCGGGCGGTAGGACGAGCAGGGACTGACACGGGCGAACAATTATCGTCCGTGGAGGTCCGTGAAAGTCCCTGTTCGTCCTGGGCGCGCGTGCTAGCATCGAGGGGCCATGCCTTTGCTCGAAGCCCTCCTCTCCGACCTCGCCGGCCGCGGCTCGCTGCTGGTCGCCTACTCGGGCGGCGTCGATTCCGCGGTGGTGGCGGCCCTGGCGTGGCGAGCGGTGGGGGCGCGGGCCCTGGCGGTGACGGCGGCGGCGGAGACGTTGGCGGGGGCGGAGCTCGACCATGCGCGGAGGCTGGCGGCGGAGATCGGCATCCGCCACGAGGTGGTCACCTACAGCGAGCTTGACGATCCGGAGTTCGTGACCAATCCCAGCCACCGGTGTTACGTCTGCCAGGGGATGCGCATGGGCACCATGGTGCGCCTGGCGGCGGAGCGCGGGTACGCCGTGGTGTGCGACGGCACCAACGCCTCCGATCCCGGGCCGGACCGGCCGGGCCTGCGGGCCGTGAAGGAGAGCGGCGTCTACTCGCCGCTCCTCGCTCACGGGGTCGACAAGGCGGCCACTCGTGAGATCGCCCGCGATTTGGGGCTCTCGGCGTGGGATCGCCCGGCCAACGCCTGCCTCTCGTCGCGGATTCCCCACGGGCAGCTCGTGACCCTGGGGAAGCTGCGGCGCATCGAGTCGGCGGAGGAGATCCTGGCGGGCGCCGGGTTCCGCGTCGTCCGCGTGCGGCATGACCTGGGAGCCGCCCGCGTCGAGGTCGGGCCGGACGAGGTGGCGCGGCTGGCGGCGACCTGGGGCGAGGTCGAGCCGCGGCTCCTTGCGCTCGGTTTCGACCGGGTGGCGTTCGATCCTCGCGGGTACCGCCGGGGCGGCGCGGACCTTCCGTCGTGAATCCTGCGCAGCTCCAACAGCTCCTGGAGGCCGTGGCCGCGGGCGAGGTCTCGCCCGAGGCGGCGCTGAAAGACCTCGCCGAGCTCCCCTACGCCGATCTGGGGTTCGCCAAGCTGGACCTCCACCGCGAGCTGCGCAACGGTCTGCCCGAGGCGGTCTATGCCGAAGGGAAGCGGACGGCGGACCTCAAGGCCATCGTCGAGCGGATGTTGCGGGCCCACGGTCGCGTCCTTCTCACGCGGGTGAAGGCGGATGTCGCGGCGGAGCTGCTCGCCGAATATCCTGACGGCCAGTTCCACGAACGAGCGCGGATCCTCGCCTGCGGCGGCCCGCCGGCGCCCCTGCCCGGCAGCATCGCCGTGCTGGCGGCGGGCACCTCGGACCTCGGCGTGGCCGAGGAGGCGGCGGTCTGCGCCTCCTGGTTCGGCCACGAGGTGGAGAGGTGCTATGACGTGGGCGTCGCCGGCCTCCACCGGCTGCTCGGCAACCTGGAGGCCATCCGCCGGGCGGACGTGGTGGTGGCGGTGGCCGGCATGGATGGCGCCCTGCCCACGGTGGTGGCGAGCCTGGTGCCGGCGCCCGTCGTGGCCGTGCCCACCAGCGTCGGCTACGGCGCGAGCTTCGGCGGCCTCGCGGCCCTCCTCACCATGCTCAACGCCTGCGCTCCCGGGATCGGCGTGGTGAACATCGACAACGGCTATGGGGCGGCCGTGCTGGCCAGCCGCGTTGCCCGCGTCGGCCGCGTTGCCGGCGTCGATCGCCGCTCGACAAGCATGGCGTCGCCGTAGGAGTAGAAGCGGTAGCCCTCGCGGATCGCCTCCGCGTAGGCGGCGAGGACCCTCTCCCGGCCGGCGAAGGCGGACACCAGCATCAGCAGCGTCGAGCCGGGGAGGTGGAAGTTGGTGAGCAGCACGTCCACCACCTGGAAGTCGTAGCCCGGGGTGATGAAGAGCCCCGTCGACGCCGCCCCCGGCAGCACCTCGCCGCGGCCGGTCCTGTCATTCCGCGCCGCCGACTCCAGGGTGCGCACCACGGTCGTCCCCACGGCCACGATCCGCCCGCCTTGCTCGCGCGTCCGGCGGATGGCCGCCGCGGCCTCTTCGCCGATCTCGTAGCGCTCGCGCTCCATGCGGTGTTCCTCGATGCGCTCCGCCGTCACCGGCTTGAAGGTGCCGATCCCCACGTGCAGAGTCACCCGGGCGATCTCGATGCCGGCGGCGGCGATCTCCTCCAGCAGGCGCTCGGTGAAGTGGAGGCCGGCCGTGGGCGCGGCCACGGCGCCGGGGGTGCGGGCGTAGACGGTCTGATAGCGCTCGCGGTCCGCCGGCGTGTCCGGCCGGTGGATGTAGGGCGGCAGGGGGACGTGACCCAGCCGCTCCAGGTGCGGCTCGACGGGCTCGGAGAAGCGCAGGAGATGGCGGCCGTCCTCCCGTTTGAGGATCACCTCCGCCCGGAGGTTTTCGTCCAGCTCGATCACCGTCCCCGGTTTGGCCCGGCGCCCCGGCTTCACCAGGGCGTCCCACTCCCGCTCGCCGAGGCGCTCGACCAGCAGCAGCTCGATCTTTCCCGTCGTGCCAGGACGCCGGCCAAAGAGGCGGGCGGGGATCACCCGCGTGTCGTTGAGCACCAGCAGGTCGCCCGGGCGCAGCAGGCGCGGGAGGTCGCCGATCCGCGCGTGGCGGTCCGCCCCTTCGCCGTCGAGCACCAGTAGCCGGCTCTCGCCGCGGAGGGCAGCTTCCTGGGCGATGCTCGCCGCCGGCAGCTCGAAGTCGAAATCGCGGGTCAGCACTTGCGGGCCGCCCTGGGATCGAACGTGTCCTGCAGCCCGTCGGCGAGCAGGTTGAAGGCGAGGATCGTCAAGGCCAGGGCGGCGCCCGGGAAGGTCGCCACCCACCACGCCTGGAGGAGGACGTCCTGGCCTTCGGCAATCATGTTTCCCCAACTCGGAATGGGCGGCTGGAGCCCCAGACCGAGGAAGGAGAGGGACGCCTCGAGGATGATCATGCTGGCGATCAGGAGCGTCGCCCGCAGGACCGCGGGCATGGCGGCGTTGGGCAGGAGGTGACGCCAGAGGATGGCGAAGGGGGACTGGCCCAGGGCCCGGGCGGCGAGGATGAACTCCCGTTTCTGGAGGCTCAGGATCTCCGCCCGGATGAGCCGGCTGATCGACATCCAGCCCGTGGCTCCAAGGATCACCACGGTCAGGCCCGGACCCGGATGGAGAAAGGCCGCGAGCGCCATGATCAGGAAGAGAAAGGGGAAGGCCATGAAGGCGTCCACTCCCCGCATGATCAGGAAGTCGGCCAGCCGGCCGCCCATGGCGGCGGCGGCGCCTACGATCACCCCCAGGGAGAGGGACAACGCCACCGAGAGCAGCCCCACGGCGAGCGAGATGCGCGTGCCGTAGAGCACGCGCGAGGCGAGGTCGCGGCCGAATTTGTCGCTGCCGAGGAGGAAGACCCGGCGGTCGGCGACGCCGCCGGCGGTGAGATTGGCGACTTCGCGGCCGGCGAAGGTCTCCGCGACTCCCAGGCGCTCGATCTCCAATCCTGCGGCGGTGCGCCGCACCCGGTCCGCCAATCGCCAGCGGCCATCGGCGAGATGGACGGCGGCCAGCACCGTTCCCGGCGGACGGTAGAGGCCGGCCGGCGGATCGAGCTGCTCCGCCGGGTCATAGGGCGCGAGCAGGGGAGCCGCCAGGGCGGCCGCCACGAGCAGGCCTGCGAGAGCGCCGCCCCAGAGCAGGGTGGAAGCCGGCCTTCTTCTATTCATCGCGCACCATCGGGTCCAGCCACGCGTGGAAGAGGTCGGCGGCGAGGTTGGCGAGGATCACCAGCGTGGCGCTGAAGGTGGTGGTGCCGAGGATCAGGGGATAGTCCCGGGTCAGGATGGCGTTGAAGGTGAGGAGCCCGAGGCCGGGCCAGGAGAAGACGACCTCGATGAGCAGGACGCCCGAGAACACCAGCGGCAAGGTCACCGTGAAGACCTGGACGATGGGCACGGCGGCGTTGCGCAGGGCGTGCACCCAGAGCACGCGGCGCTCGGACAGACCCTTGGCCCGGGCCGTGCGGATGTAGTCCTGGCCCAGCACCTCGATCATCCGGGAGCGGACGTAGCGGGCCGTGCCGCCGCCGACGCTGAAACCCATCACCAGGGCGGGCAGGATGAGATGGCGGCCGACGTCCAGGTATCGGCTCAAGGCTGGGAGGGTGTCGGCATCCACGGAACCCATGTGGCCCGACGGCAACAGCGGCCAGACATAGGAGAAGAGAAGGACGGCCATCAAGCCCAGCCAGAAGGTCGGCAGCGAGAAGAGCAGGAGGCCGCCGATGCGGATGGCGTGATCGAGCCCCGAGCCGGGCCGCCGGGCGGCGGCGACCCCCAGCAGGAGGGCGAGCGTGTAC
>JBAPYB010000212.1:0-2931 GCA_049284515.1 Thermoanaerobaculia bacterium | reverse complement strand
GCGCCGGCCGAGGCGCCTCCGCAGGCGGAAGAGGGTGCGGAGAGCGCGCCCGATCAAGGGCAGGCCATGGACCAGGCGCCTTCGGGCGAGGGCGAAGGCGCGGAAGGCGAGCCCCAGGGCGAGGCCGCTCCCGAGGAGCCGGCACCCGATACGTCCAATCGGTCTGATCAGTCGGGTCGGTCCGCTACGTCGGAGTCACCCGAAGCCGCCGCGCCGCCGTCCGCTCCGCCGGCGTGGGAGCTCGTGGCCACGGTCGCCGGGACGCCGGGGCAGCCCTACGTCCTCCAGCACTTCGAGCAGCGGGACGCCTACTCGTTCACGCGCTCGGGCCCCTACTGGGTGTCGAGCATCCACGCCGGGGCCGCCGAGGATTCGGTGGACGCCACGGCCCTGGTCACCGACCAGCCGCCGACCGGGAAGGCGCGCTTCCTGGCCGCCGCGGCCATTCCGCTCGACTCGCACACGGCCTGGTCGCGGCGCTTCAACTTCCAGGAGGAGCTGACGCTCTTCCTGGAGGTCAAGGAGACGGGAACCTACCGCGTGGCGGCGGGCGGCGCCGGCGCCCGGGCGCGCGTCGAGCCGTTCCTGCTCTACCGGCCGAAGGGCTACGCGCCTCCCGACTGGCAGGGCGCGAGCTCCACCTGGAACCTCGACGCCGGCTACTACGTGCTCACCCTCCAGCCGCAGAAGAAGGGGATCCTCACGTTGACGCTGCGCCCGGGCGGCAAGGGGGCCTCGGACGTGGCCGCCCTGCCCCAGCCGGTGCAGGCCGCCGTCCGCTTCGCGCCCCTGGAGCTCGAGCCCACGCACAGCTATGTCGCCTGGTTCAACCACCAGCCGGGCGTGGTGGCGGGCCTGGTGCTGCGCTCCTGGCCGGTCGACCTCGGCCAGCCGCTGCCGGTGGCGCAGAAGCCCGGGGAAGCCTTCGAGATCCCCTTCCACGTCGCCGCGGCCGGTACCCTGCGCGCCGAGCCGGACGACGGCACGCGGCTCGACGTGGCAGTGGACGGCGGCGGCTGGTCGCCGCAGGCCGAGGTCGCGGCCGGCGATCACAAGGTGGCGGTGCGCCCTCCGATTGAGAAGGGGCGCCTCAACACGGTCGTCTATTCGCTGTGGGTGGAGCCCATGTCGGTCCAGGCGACGACGCCCCTGCCGCCGCTGCCGGACGCGGCCCTCAACGCCGTGCCGAAGCTGCCGAGCTTAAGCACGGGCGCGCCGCGCTTCTTCGATCTCGAACGCGGCCAGCGGAGCACCTGGCTGGTGCAGGCCGAGAAGCCCGGCCTCTACGCCGTGCGCTCGACCGGCCTCCTCGCCACCGCCGGCACGGTGCGCACCCGCACAGTGCCGGCGCTGCGCCGCGACGCGCAGAACGGCGTCGGCCGCAACTTCCTCGTCCAGCAGTACCTGCGGGAGGGGGACTACCAGGTGACGGTGGCGGCGCTGGGGAATTCGGCCGGCCACGCCGGGCTGACGCTCGCGGCCACGCAGCTCGCCGACGGCGGCGAGTTGCGCGCCGGCATGCCCGGCCATTTCACCCTCCCGGCCGGAGAGGCGGTCGTCTTCCGCGTCGTCGTCACCGAGGCGGGCCGCTACACGCTGCGCGCCCTGGGGCTCGGCTTCAAGCTCCTCTGCCGCTTCGAGGATGCCGACGGCTGGCCGCTCGAAAAGCCGAACATTCCGGCGGACCTCGACCGCAAGCTGGAGCCCGGCACCTACCGCCTCGTCCTGCTGCCGCAGCCGGTGGACTCCCGCGCCCTGGTGCTGCTGGAGAAGAAGTCGGAGCCTCTCGAATTCGCCGGTCACGGCCCGCACGCGCTGCCGCTTGAAACCCAGGTGGGGATGGTGTGGTTGGAGCCGGAAGGGTCGGAGGGATTGATCGAGGGCGCGCCGCGGCCTCCCGACCTCTGGCAGTTCGAGGTGCCGGCCAAGGTCCACGCCGCCGTCGAGCTGACGGACGAGATGCAGGGGAAGCTCACTCGGCTCGATGCGCCGGGCACCGAGATCGGCTTCGTGCCGCCCGGCCGTTCGTGGAAGGGCGAGCTGGAGCCCGGCCGCTATCAGCTTGCCGCCGAGTGCTCGCGGCGCAACAGCCGCGTCCACTACCAGGTGACGGTGCACACCGAGGAGCTGGTGACGGGGCTGGAGCGCAAGATGACGGCGCCCGGCGAGGTGCCGGTCGCCGTGGGCCGCGAAGGGCTGCCGCAATTGACGGAGCTGACCTCGATCGCCCCGGCCGACGTGCGCGCCCGCCTGCTCGACGCCGACGGCCACGCCGTGGCCGAGAACGACGACCGGCCGGACGACTGGAACTTCCTCCTCTTCCAGCGCTTGGAGCCCGGCCGCTACACGCTGCGCGTCGAGCCCGTGGGCGTGAAGACGACTCCGGTGCGCGTCGCCATGCGATCGCCGGCCGAATTGGAGAAAGCGGTGGCGACGCTGCCCCTCCGCGACAACCTGCAGCTCGGCAGCGACGTGCTGCTGCGCCCGCTGCCGGTTGGCCCCAAGGCGGACCTGCTGCTGGTGGCGGCGCGTTCGAAGGACAGCCTGGGGCTTTCCGTTGAAGCCTCGGACGGCAAGGCGTGGCGCACGGTGGGCACGGTCATCGGCAGGGAGGCTCATCTGGAGATTCCGCTGAGCGGGAAGGGCGGATACCGATTGCGCCTGTGGTCTTTGGACCGGCACGAGACGCCGGTGCGGCTGTCGGCAGCGGCGATCACGGCGCCGCGGCTGAGCGAGAAGGAGCTGAAGCGCGGCGGGCATCTGCCGGCGGTAGCGGGCTTCGATCCGCCCCTGGCCGCGGGCGTGGTCGCGCTCGACCGGCCCGGCGTCTTCCGCTTCGAGGCGGGCGAGGCGGCCCGGGACCTTCGCGGCTCCGGCACTCCGGGATCTCCGCTGGCCGCCCTGGGCGTGGCGGACGGCGCGGTGCTCTCC
>JBAPYB010000211.1:0-2144 GCA_049284515.1 Thermoanaerobaculia bacterium | reverse complement strand
CTCCCCAGGAGCCTCGCAGGCCGTCGCCGCGGTCCGCCACGAACATCGTCTCGTAGACGGCGTCCTCCGCCGCGCCGTGGGCGATGGCCAGGTAGCGGCGCAGCACCGTGTGCTCGGCGAGTTGCCGCTGGAGATGGCGCTGGGCCGGAACGCTGCGGGCGAAGACCACCAGCCCCGAGGTCTCCTTGTCCAGCCGCTGCACGGTGCGCAGCGTGGGGCCCGTCCCCCGGCCACGGGCCGCGTCGATGCGGCGCACGGCCACCCGGGCGAGGGCCACGAGCGTGTCGCGGTCGTCCCGCTCGAAAGGAACGGTCAAGATCCCCGCCGGCTTGCGCACCACCGCCACCTCGGCATCCAGATGGACCACCAGGTCGGTGACGGCGGGTTCCCGGCGGCCGGGGCCGGAGGCCTGGATCTCGACGCGCTCCCCAGCGCTCATCCGCCGCGCCGGATCGGGAGCCGGCACGCCGTCCACCCGCACCCGCCCGCCGGAGCACAGCGCCTTCGCCTGGCTCCACGAGGTGCCGGGAACCATGCCGCGGACGACGGCGGCAAGCGTGGCGCCGACTTGGGCGTCGGAGACGGCCTGGGACCCTTCCGCTTTCACGCCGGGGAGTCTAGCCTAGTCGCCCGTGAAGACTCGTCGACCTTTTCTCACCGCCATCCGCTCCCGGATCGGCGGATGGATCTGGGGCCGCCGGCTGGCCCGGGGCGGTGTCCGCACCTGGATGCACGAGACCGTGGTGCGGCGCTACGTCAACGAGTCCGTCAGCGGCTCCCCGGACTGCTGGCCCATCGACTGGCTCCTTTCGCGTCTGCAGTCCCACCGGTTTTCTTCGGCCTTGAGCCTGGGCTGCGGCGATGGTCCGCTCGAACGCGACCTCCTCGCCAAAGGAATGTGCTCCGCCATTCTGGGCATCGACATTTCCGCGGGCGCCCTGGAGATTGCCCGGCGCAAAGCCGCCGACCTGGGTCTCGCCGGCGTCGAGTATCGCCAGGGAGACTTGAACGCGCTGGACCTTTCGGGTCAGACGTTTGACGCCGTGTTCTTCCACCAGTCTCTCCACCACGTGGAGGACCTCGACGGCTGCCTCGCCGCCACCGCAACCGCCCTGCGGCCCGGCGGACTTCTCTACCTCGACGAATATGTTGGGCCCTCGCGGGACGAGTGGTCTCCCGCCTTGCTCGCCGAGGCGAACCGCGTCTTTCTTACCCTGCCCGCATCCGTCCGCAGGCGAAATCGCATCGCCGCGCCCATCGACAAGCACGATCCCACGGAAGCCGTGCGGTCCTCGGAAATCCTTCCAGTTCTCAAGCGCTATTTCCGCATCGAAGAGCGCTTGGACTACGGCGGCAACTTTCTGGCGCTCATCCATCCACATCTTCGGCTGGAGCCTCTCGATCCGGCGGAGCGCGATGAAGTGCTGCTGGCGATCATCGAGGCCGAGAAGGAGCACCTCAGGTCCGGCGCGCCGTCGTACTACGTCGTCCTGCTGGCGGGCGGAGGTCGATCCTCCCGAGGGCAGGGCGAGCAGGGAGACGGCCAAGGCGAACAGGTAGAGCCCTCAGGCGAGTCGGGAAACGTCGAAAGCGAGCAGGGAGACGGGGAAACGAGGACTTTGGATGAGCCGGAGTTGCCACCGTCTGGACTGGAGTCTAGACTCACGTCATGGCAGCACGCGCGATGGAATTCATCGATGAATGGCCTCCCGACTTCGTTGAGATCCTGGGAGCCTCGCCGGAGCCGATCCAGCGCCCTCAGCTCGATGATATTCTTCCGAGAGGAGGGAAGAGCATGAGCTACGTCGCCGAGCGCATTACTGTAGATCCCGAGCAGTGTGGGGGGCGGCCGTGCATTCGGGGTATGCGGATCCGAGTCAGCGATGTCCTCGATCTTCTGGCGAGCGGCCTGACCGCGGAGCAGATTCTCGAGGAGATGCCCGACCTCGAGCCCGAGGACATCCAAGCCAGCCTCCGCTTCGCCAGCCAACGCCTCGACCACGCAGTCCTCGCCGCTTGACTCGAAGAGTATGCCCCCGGCTCTGCCGGGGAGACTTCCATAGTTTGACGGTTCCGGGATTCTGGGTGGAGGGGCGGGGTCTCTTTGCTTCGGAGGGCTCGGAGTTCTTGAAGAGGAGGGGTAG
>JBAPYB010000210.1:0-4357 GCA_049284515.1 Thermoanaerobaculia bacterium | reverse complement strand
GCCGAGGGTCGTCGCCCGCAGCTCGAATCCCAGCCGCTCACGGTTCTCGTCGAAGTACCGCTTGAGCTCGTCGGCGGCGAGCGGACACCCTTCCGCCACCACCACCACGGCGTGCCGCTTGCCGCGGCCGTAGGCGTCCCGGAGCTCGCGGGCGAGCGCCTCGGGGTCGTAGGCGACCTCGGGGATGAGCACCGCCTCGGCGCCGCCGGCGATGCCCGCCATCAGCGCCAGGTAGCCGCAGTCGCGCCCCATCACCTCCACCAGGAACGCCCGGTGATGGGAGGAAGCGGTCACCCGCAGCCGGTCGATGGCCTCCAGCGCGACGTTGAGGGCGGTGTCGACGCCGATGGTGATCTCCGAGCCGTAGAGGTCGTTGTCGATGGTGGAGGCGACGCCGACCACGGCCAAGCCCAGGTCGGACAGGGCGGCGGCGCCGCACTGCGAGCCGCTGCCGCCGATGACCACCAGGCCGTCGACGGCGCGGGCCGCGAGTTGGGACAGGGCCTGGCGGCGGGTCTCCTCCTGCCGGAGCTCCGGAAACCGTTCGCTCCCCAGCACCGTGCCGCCCTGCTGCAGGATGCCGCCGACCGCGCGCGCGTCGAGGCTCTCGACGTCGCCGGCGCAGAGCCCGGCGAAGCCGCGCCGCACGCCGAGGACTTCCCAACCGCGCGCGATGCCCATGCGCACGACGGCGCGGATGGCGGCGTTCATCCCCGGGGCGTCTCCGCCACTCGTCAGTACGGCGATCCGCTTGCTCATGGCCGCAACATCGTAGAAGGCGAGCGGCCGGCGGTGCCGACCTCTTGGGGTAGGCAGCGGCTCACGGCCGGGTAGGCTCGGGGAAACCGCCCCTCGGAGCTAGCCATGCCGGCGCCGAACGCCCTATGCTATAGAGGAGAGAAAACACCATGCAGTGGAGAGCGCTGGGAGGCTAGACATGAGAATCCTGATCGCCGACGACCATACCCTGTTCCGCGACAGCCTGCGCAGCCTGCTCACCTCGCGCGGCTTCGAGATCGTCGGCGAGGCGCGGGAAGGGCGCGAGGCCGTCGAGCTGGCGCGCCGGCTGCAACCGGACATCGTCCTCATGGACCTGTCGATGCCCGGGCTCGACGGCCTGAGCGCGACCCGCCTGATCAGCGCCGAGATGCCCCAGGTGAAGGTCGTCGTCCTCACCGGGTCGGACGACGACGCCAAGCTCTTCGAGGCGATCAAGTCGGGCGCCCAGGGCTACCTGCTCAAGAACCTCGAATCGAAGGAGCTCTTCGCCCTGCTCGAGGGGGTCAGCCGGGGCGAGCCGGCGCTGACGCCGCTCTTGGCCAGCAAGCTGCTCCAGGAGTTCGCCCGTCCCCCCAAGACCGCGACCGAGCCTCACGACCCGGACGCCTTGACCGACCGCGAGCAGGAGGTGCTCGAGCTGCTGGTGCGCGGCGTCACCTCGAACCGCAAGCTGGCCAGGCAGCTCGGCGTGAGCGAGAACACGGTGAAGTTCCACGTCCGCAACATCCTCGACAAGCTGCACCTGCACAACCGCGCGCAGGTGGTGGGCTTCGCCCTGCGCCACGGCATGGTCGCGCCTCCCGGCGAGGCGTGAGTCTCCGTTGCCAGCGCCCCGCGCAGCCGGGTGGGGCTCCCGCCGCAAGCTCCCACCCACCGGCGCACCCCTTTCCACTCCCTACAGGCGTCGCGCCGAGCGCCCGGTGGTGCGCAGAATCGTTCCCGAAGGAGGAACGATCATGTCCAAGACCTTGCAGACAATCGTCATCGGCACCTCGCTCTCCAAGACGAGCGACGACGTCGTGCGCACCGGAGTTGCCATCGCCCGGGCCACGGGCGCGACTCCGCGGCTGGTCCACGCCTACTCCCTTCCGGCCTTCCCGTCCGAGCTCGGAGCCATGGACGGGAGCTGGCTCGGGGAGTACGTGAACGCCCTGCGCGAGGGGCTCGCGCAGCAGGCGCAACGGACCGGGTTGGCCGGCCTGCCGGGATTCGGTCCTGGCCAGCTCCACCTGACGATGGGCCCGACGCACGGAGGGATCGTGGATCTGGCCCGGCAGGTCCAGGCGGACCTCGTCGTCGTCGGGGCCGCGGAGAGTCCCGCCCTGCAGCGGATTTTCCTCGGCTCGACCGCCGACGGCGTGATCCGCCAGGCGCCCTGCCCGGTGTTCGTCGTCCGCTGCGCGTCCGACTTCCCTCCCACCCGGGTGGAGGTCCCGGTGGATCTCTCGCCGGTCGCGGCGAACGCCCTGCGCCAGGGACTGGATTTCCTGGCTCAGACCGGCGCCAAGGACGCTGAAACCGAGGTCCTCTTCGTCCTCAATCCCATGGAAGTCGCGGGCTCGCTCCACTTCACCCCGGAGCAGGTCGAGCGCTTCAGCCTCGACGAGCTGCACCGTTTCCTGAAGGCGAACGGCGCGGTCCCCGAGCGGGCCCGGGTGCGCAGCGGGTATCCCTCGGAGCAGATCCTCGCGGCGCTGGAGGAGAGGCAGGCCGATCTCGTGATCCTCGGCACCCACGGGCGCCGGGGCTTCGAGCGCCTCATGCTCGGCAGCGTCGCCATCGGGGTGATGCACCGCGCCGCCTTCAACCTGCTCATCGTGCCGCCGGGAGCCCGGCGGCAACCTGCCGCCGAGGCGCACGAAGAGGAGTGGGTGGGGGCAGACCGGAGCTTCGTCTCGGACGAGGTCCTCGTCTGAGCCCGCCAACTTTGTCCAGCCAAGACCGGAGATTGCCATGCACCAGAAAGTGAAGAAAGGGCTCAAAATCATCGCCTGGCTCGGAATCGCCCTCCTGGCGGCGGTCGTCCCCCTCTTCCCGGGGCTCTCCCAGGAGAAGGGGAAGCCGCCGGAGACGCGGGAGGACCGCATCTCCCGGGGCAGCCGGGCGTATCACGTCTACTGTGCCGGCTGCCACGGCGCCGGGGCGCGGGGCGACGGCCCCATGGTGGCCGTCCTCAAGGTCAGGCCCCCCGACCTGACCCGGTTCCGGGCCGGCAACGACGGCACCTTCCCGGCGGACCGGGTGGCCGCTGCCATCGACGGCCGGGCCGTGGTGCGCGGCCACGGCCCCTCGGAGATGCCGGTCTGGGGCTGGAGCTTCAAGGAGCGTGGGCTGTCTGCGGACGAGGAGCAGCAGGTGCAGGAGAGGATTCACGACTTGGTGCTGTTCCTGGAGTCCATTCAGTCGAAATAGCCACTCAGCAACGCGAAAGGAGGAACGTCATGTCCAACACATTGCAGACCATCGTCATCGGCACGTCGCTCTCCGAGACGAGCGACGATGTCGTGCGCACCGGAGTTGCCATCGCCCGGGCCACGGGCGCGACCCCGTGGCTCGTCCACGTCCATTCCCACCCCATCTCTTCCGCCGAGCTGTTCGGACCCGTGGACGGCACGTGGCTGGAGGAGCTCGCGGCAACCTTGCGCGGCAGGCTCGCGGAGCAGGCGCAGCGGACAGGCTTGAGCGCTCTGCCGAAATTCGCACCCGACCAGGTCCACCTGGGGATGGGCTCGACCTACGGCGAGATCGTGGAGCTGGCCCGCAAGGTGAAAGCGGACTTCATCGTCATCGGCGGCTCGGAGGGCGGCGCGTTGCACCGCATCCTCGTCGGCTCGACCGCTGACGGGATCATCCGCCAGGCGCCCTGCCCGGTGCTCGTCGTCCACTCGGCGGCCGCCTTCCCTCCCGCCCGGGTGGAGATCCCGGTGGACCTCTCCCCCATCTCGGCGAACGCCTTGCGCCAGGGCCTGGACTTCCTCGCCCGGCTCGGCGTGGGGCTTGCCGGGACGGAGGCCCTCTTCGTGCTCAATCCCCTGGAGGTTGCGGGCTCGCTCCAGTTCACCCCCAGCCAGGTCGAACACTTCGCCCTGGACGAGCTGCGCCGCTTCCAGAAGCTCAACGGCGCGGGCGCCGTGCTGTCCCAGGTGCGCTCCGGTTATCCCGCCGAGGAGATCCCCGCCGTGCTGAAGGAGAAGGACTCGGATCTCGTCATCCTCGGCACCCACGGGCGCCAGGGCTTCGAGCGCCTGATGCTCGGCAGCGTCGCGCTCGGCGTGATGCACCGCGCCACCTGCAACCTGCTCATCGTGCCGCCGGGAGCCCGCCTGCAACAGGAAGCGGCGAGGGAGAGCCGGGACGTCCCGGAGTCCGCGGATTGGAGCTACGTCTCCGACGAGGTCCACGCTTCGGCCAGTCCGCACTGAGCGGGAGGAACCTCGTGGTTCCGTCGTTTAGATCCTTGAAGTCATCGGTCTCCGAGCGCCTCCTGCCCGCCGTGGCGCTCGGCGGACTGCTCGCTGGCGGGCTGGCCTGGCTCGCCGGCGCCGCCGGCTTGGCGGCGATCCTCTGGGCGCTCACC
>JBAPYB010000209.1:0-2007 GCA_049284515.1 Thermoanaerobaculia bacterium | reverse complement strand
GGCGGTTGACGCCCTGCAGGTAGTTGGCCGTCCGCTCGTCGAGGTGGAACGGACGCGCCGCACCGGCTCCCGGCGCACCCGGCTCGACGGCGATCAGGCAGAGCCTCCGTAGCGGCGCCTGGGGCTGGAACGCTTCGCGTCCGGCGCCTTCCAGACGGCCGTAGAGAGCGAGGGCAAGGTGGGATGTAGCCTCCTTGCGCGCGGCGTCGTCCTGCACGTAGGCGTAGAGCCGCTCGAAGGCGGGATCGATCTCGGGAGCCAGGGCGAGCAGGAGCACCTCGCGCTCGAAGGGGGAGAGGCCCAGCATCTCGGCCAGCAGATCGACAGCCGGCGGGCTCCCTGCGTCCCGGAGCGCGTGCCGCAGCCCAGCAGCGTGCGTTGCTGTATCGCCCAGGGCTCGGTCGACCGCGGCGGCGGCAGGGTCCTCGCGGTAGAAGCACGCCTCGGCCTCGGGGTCGTCGCCGGCGAGGAGGCTGTCCGCCTGCTGGTCGCTGATCACCAGCCCCTGCCAGGCCTGGAGCGGATCGTGTTTCCACAGCCGGCGCAGCCAGAGCACGCGGCGGTGGAGGAGGAGTCGCAGGCGGGCGAGCTCCGCCTCCAGGCAGGCGCGGTTGGCCTCGGTCCAGGAGATCTCGCGGGTGGCGGGCTCGGCGATCACGGCGGCGTCTCTCACGGCGGCAGCAGGGTGAAGAGGTTTTCTTCCAGGTTCTGGGCGCCGTCGACGAGGACGCGGACCGGAACCTTCGTGCCCAACGCCGGGGGCACCGGCAGCAGGGTGGCCAGCAGCGCCAGGGAAACGGTGACGGAGGTGGGCGACGGCGGCGGCAGCGCTGGGTTCGGGTCCGGCACCGGCAACGCGGCGTCGCCCACCAGCACGAAGGATGGGCGGCCCGGCACGGCCAGGCGCTTGCCCGTCAAGGTCAGGGAGTCGGCCGCCTTGCCACTGGACGCCGAGAGGGTGGCGATCTCCGGCACGAGCAGGAAGAACGAGTTGTTCGACCCCAGCTTCTGGGTGACGGGAGGAGACGTGGGCTTGCCGGCGCCGAGCCCGCCCTCGACTCCGTCCAGAGCCTGCTCGGTGAGAACCTCCACGGCTTGCGGACCGGGCTGGAGAAGAGGGTCGTCGGGCACGGTGACGCGGATTTCTTCGCTGGAGACCGGGACCACCGGAACCGGAGCCAGGCCCCCCAGCCGCACCCAGGTCTGCGTGGCGTTGAAACGCAGGCCCTCGACGGTGATTTCCTGGAGGGCCTTGACGCGCGGATCGCCCGTCGGGTCCTGCGGCGTGGCAGGAGTGCGGTAGACGGCGGTGATCTCCGGGCGCCGCGAGAGGGTGAGCGAGACGCGGCGCTTCTGGACGGGCGGCGCCTGCCGCCGGGGGAGGCGGCTCTCGATCTGCACCACCGACACCTGGTAGAGCACCGAGCGGCGGAAACTGGCCTGCGGCATTGCCGTCCAGATCTTGGAGATCTCCTCGATGCTCACCGGCTGCAAGGCGATCTTGATGCGCTCGTACTCCGCGGTCAGGATGGGATCGAGGATCGCCGGCTGCACCGGGTCGTCCTTCTGGTGCAGGCCGGGCGGAATGATCGAATAGTCGTGAAACACCCGCATGGCGTTGCCGAGCACTTCTTGCGCCGTCCGGTCCGAGTCCTCTTTGGTATCGCTCTCGGCGTAGGCGGTCATCAGGTAGTGAAGGTCGAGCGAGAGCGGCGGCCGGCCGAAGGCGCCGGGATGGCCCTGGCCGGGGATCTCCTGGTTCTTGAGGCTGCCGTTCTCCGTGACCTGGAAGAGGTAGAGATTGAGCCGCCGCCCGGTGATGCCCGAAATGATGATGTCGGGAGGGGCGAGGGTGACGGCGACCGGGGTCGTCGTCAAATCCTCCATCCGGTCGAGCAGGAGGTCCTTGAGTGTCTTGCTCACGGCGGCTATGGCCTTGTACGTGCTCATCGGCTCAGTACCATCTCCGGTCCTGGTAGCGCCGCGCCGCCGCATACTCCTCGAAGC
>JBAPYB010000208.1:0-4172 GCA_049284515.1 Thermoanaerobaculia bacterium | reverse complement strand
AGCGAGCAGAGACCGGATCCGCTCGTCGGGAAGGCCGGCGGCACGGGCGTCCAGCACCGTCCAAGCCCTGCCGTTCCATTGCGCGAGCCCCTTGTCCGTCCCCGCCCAGAGCACCGTCCGCGAGCCGTCCCTCTCCTCGGCGAGGCTCAGGATCCGGTTGGAGGGCAGGCCCGCGTCCTTGCGAAACAGGGTCCATTGGCCCTCGTGCAGACGGGCGAGGCCGATGGTGGTCGCGAACCACATTGAACCGTCCGCGCCGGCCAGAATGTCGCGGATGCTGTTCGACTCCTCCCGGTTCGGCATGTCGACCGTTTTCCAGGAGCGGCCGTCGTAGACCGCAGCACCATCCTGGGTGCCGGTCCAGAGGAAGCCCCGTGCGTCGACGGCGAAGGCCTGGGGCGTGTTCTGGGGCAGGCCTTGCTCGGAGCCGATGAACTGGAACGACGGGCGGCCGCCGGGGATGTCGGAGAGACCGGCGGCGAGGGCAGGAGCCGCAGCGAACAGGGCCAGAGCCGCTCCCGCCAGGAGGCGGAGAAAGATCTGGCCCAGGGCCGCATGGCGCCGCACAGAAGCAGACATCGACGAGAATCGCCCTCTCTCACCCAGGGAGAGGCCTATTGTTCCCTGCTGAGGGTTGCAGCCTATATTACGGAAGGCGGCGAAGGCGCGCGAATTGCGCGTTCGAGCCCTGCGCTTCGCCCTCGTCGGCGGGGGCCGGTGTCTCCCCCCGCGGCTAAACCATCGCCGGGAATTGGTGTCCTATCCTGCGGACGCGCCTTCTAATAGACTCCGCTGAAATTTGAGGACCGGAGGAACCATGAGCCAGCGATTTTCGCGCCTCATCTTCGCCGTCGTGCCGGGCCTGCTCGCCCTCGGCGGCTGCAGCTCCCACCGCCAACTCGCGGTCCAGGCAGTGGACTTCAACCTGACGGTCGAGAAAGCGCAGAACGAGATGCTGCTGCTCAACGTCATCCGCGCCAAGGACCGGCTGCCCATGTACATGACCGGCATCGCCAGCCTCTCCGGCAACGTCTCGACGTCGTTCTCCGCTGGCGTCCCCGGCACCTATATTAGCTCGAAGGGAATCGGGATCGACACGATCACGCGCAGCGTCACGCCTTCCCCCGGGGCGGCGATCTCAGCCAATCCAACCTTCAGCCTCGCCGTGCTCGACACGCAGGAGTTCATGAGGGGGTTCCTCGCCCCCGTCAGCACGGATCTGCTCGCCTACTATTGGAATCGGGGCTGGCCACTGGATTTGCTGATGTATCTCCTGGTCCAGGAGGTGGAAATCGTGCCGCAAGGAGGCGGACCGACCCAGGTGCTGCGGAACTATCCGGACAGCGCGGACACCAACCTTGATGGAGTCAAGAGCTTTGGTAGCTGGCTTCAGAAGTTCCTCGCCGGGAACCCGCGGCTCGTGAACGTAACGACCTGGGCCAACGTCGGTCCTCCCCTCTTGAAGGATTCGGTCAGCGACGCCGGGAAGCTGATACAGATCACCAAGGAAGGCATGAGGCTCTGCCCGTTCCAAGAACAGGACAAGGACTTCTATCAGCTTCAGAGCTCGCGAACGGAGCTTCGCTTCGCGCGGGAGCCCGAATCGGGCCCGTCAAAGGCCTGCAACCCGAAGGAGACGGCCACAGTGGCTCCGGACGCGGGCAAGATCGACACGACTCTTGAAGATTCCAAGACCGCCAGCTTCGTCCTCCGCTCTCCGGAAGGCTTGGTATACTACCTCGGAGAGCTGATGCGGGTAGCGAATCGGTCAAAGTCCCCCAAAATCGCCTACCTCTGCATCCAGGGGCACATGCAACCCATCTTCGTCGCCTTTCCCACCGGCCGTTGCAAGGACACGCAGGTACAAGCCGACGCCGGAAGAGGAGGGTATTCGGTGCCGCAATCCTTGGAGCCTGGCGACGAAAAAGAATGTAAAGAGGGCGAGCTCCAGCTTGTGGATGCTACGAGCGAAAAAAGCTGTGAGGGCGGCCGTTCGATGCAGGCGTTACGCCTGCTAAGCCAGCTCATGTCGCTGCAGAAGTCGGCCAAGGACATGCCTTCGGCCGCGGTCGTGCGGTTGATCAACTGATGGGAAGCAAGTTGGAGGGACTTGCATGAACGATCAGGGCTCCCCGCATACGGCCTACGGGATCCGAATCCCGTCCGATCAACGCACCGTCCGGCGGGATGAAGCCGTCGAGCCGGAGGCACTTTCGCCAAGGTCCGCCGTGTTCGTGACCCACGGCATGGGACAGCAGATCCCCTTCCAGACCCTCGACCAGGTCGCCCTCGGACTGCGGCGCCGGGATCCCCGCTGGGACGAGAAGAAGCCGGAGCAGGTGCCGGGTGTGGCCCAAACTGTCGAGAACGAGCCTGGCAAGCCCTTTCAGCGGCTGGAGTTGGAGCTGGAGGACCCGCGCGGCGTCACCCATGAGGTCCACGTCTACGAGGCCTATTGGGCGCCCTTGACCGAGGGCAACGTCACCTTACGGGAAACCATGGGGTTCCTGTTGGGAGGAGGCTTCAACGGGCTCGCCAACTCGGGAACTTTCAAGCGCTGGCTGTTCGGAAAGTATCAATCCTTCGCAATACCAGTCCGCACCGTGTTGTACTTGCTGGTCACTGTTGCGGTCATCGCGAGCCTGATGGTTTTGAACGCGACGATCGGGCTTGCCGCCGCCGCCCGGTTCGTCCTGACGTCCCAGCCTGCCTGGCTTAGCAACAGCCTGTTCGCGGACCTCACCACGACGTTCAATTTCGTTATCGCCTGGATGGCCGTCTTCGCAGCCTCCCTGTTGATCGCCATGGTTCTCCGGCGCCTCAAGGTTCCCTCTGCGGTGCGCCACCTGTGGGGTGCGGTGGCGGTTCTTTTCTTCGTCAGCGCCCTGTTCGTCACCATCGGTGCCGGAGGCGCCGTTCCCGCCCTGGTCTATGGCCACCTGAAAGACAAGGGCGGAGACACCGAGATCTGGAAGGCCCTGCTCGACGGGGACCAGGTAAAGGCTTTCAACCTCGGTTTCGACAGGGTGACCTTCTGGCTGTTGGCCACGGTTGTGCTCGGAGCGCTCGGTTGGTCGGTTGTCCGGCTGTTGCTGTCGGTGTTGCGGCAGATCGGGGAAGAACGTCGGGGGCGCTGGTGGACCGTCTTCGTCACCACCGCTTTCACGGCGATCGTCGCCGGGCTGGTCGCCGAGGGTTGGGCCTTTGGGTCCTATTTCCAGCGCGATGCGAGCGCCGGCCCGATGGCCATCGCGCTCCGCGGCCTGTCGTGGCCGATCCTCATCATCGCAAGCGCCTTCATCCGCAAGCTCCTGGTTCAATTCCTTGGCGACGTGGCGGTTTACGTAACGTCCAACAAGCTCGACCGCTTTTTCAAGATTCGCCAGGAAATCAAGGACACCGTGCGCAGCGCCCTGCTGGCCGTCTATGAGCGCAAGGAGGCAGACGGACGCGGGTATGACCAGGTGGTCGTCGTGGGGCACTCGCTCGGCTCAGTGATCGTGTACGACGCGTTGAACGGGCTCATCAACGAGGACCTGCTCAACGGCGGGAAACTCGATGTGATCGGGCGCACGCCATTGCTGTTGACGTCCGGCTCGCCCTTGGACAAACTCGCCTTTCTGTTCGCCCTCCAAAAGAACGAGACCGACGAGGCCCGGGAAGCGCTGGCCGCTTCGGTCCAGCCGTTGCTGGAGCATTATGCCTTGCGGCCCCAGCGATGGGTGAACATCTACTCACCGTGGGACATCATTAGCGGGAAGCTCATTTTCTTCGACTTGCCCGGACAGGAGTACCCGGATAATTCGCAAGGCGTCGAGAATTGCGTCGATCCGGATGCCACTACGCTCCTCATCGCTCACACCGAGTACTGGGAGAATCCTCTTCTCTTCGAGACGATCTTCAAACAGGTGACGCAGTAACCTGCTTTAGGCCCAATCTCGCCAGCCAGGCACGACAGCCCTGAAATCGCGCGGAGCATGCAACCGTGACACGAACCGATGACGGTGTGATCCGATGGCTGCTCGACGGAGACGCAGCCATTCGGTGGCAGGTCCTGCGCGATCTGCTTGGGGCGGCGGAAGGCACCGTTGAGCGGGAGCGGCGAAAGATAGCAATTGAGGGGTGGGGCGCTCGTCTGCTCGCCTTGCAGGACCCTCAGGGCACCTGGGGAG
>JBAPYB010000207.1:0-13991 GCA_049284515.1 Thermoanaerobaculia bacterium | reverse complement strand
TCGGCCGAGCTGGCGCGCAGGTTCGGAGCGAACCTCGTCTGGATCGGACGGCGGAGGATGGATGCGTCCATCGAAGCGGCGGTGCGGGAGATCGAGGCTCTGGGCGGAACCCTCAGGTACGTGACCGCCGACGTCACGGACGGCGACGAGCTGCGCGAGACGCTGGAAGAGACCTGGCGCCGCCATGGGCCGCTCGACACGGTTTTCCACTGTGGCCTGGAGTTCACCGTTTCGCGGCTGGCCGCGATCGACGAAGCGGCTTTCGACGCCCAGACCCGGGCCAAGACGATCGGCAGCCTCACCCTGCTGAAGGCCCTCCAGGATCACCCGGTCCGCCAGGTCGTGATGATGTCGTCGGCCGAGACCCTGGCCGGCAATGCCGGCTGGGGTGCCTATTGCTGCGGCTGTGCGTTCCAGGACGGCCTTGCCCAGGAAATGAGCAGAGCGACCGCGGGCCGCGTGCTGAGCATCGATTGGGGCTATTGGGAAGGCTCCGAGCGCGGCCGGCCGGAGACGCTGGCCGTCAAGGGCGTCCGCCCGATCTCCGTGCAGACGGCCCTCACCGTGCTGGAGGGCATCCTGGCGACCGGTCTGCCGCAGGTCGCGGTTCTCGACGTCGAGCCTCAGGTCCTGGAGAGGATGGGCCTGCTGGCGACCGCGGCTGAAGAGCCGCCGGCCGCGGAGGCCGTGGCGGCTGCGGCTCCACCACCGGCGGCTACGGCTCCACCACCGGCTGCGGCTCCGCGCGGGGCCCAGGTCTCCGGAATTGGCGCGCAAGCCATCCTGTCGACCGAAGCCCGGCTGCGACAGCTCATGGGGCAGACCTTGAGGATCAACCCCGACCAGATCGACCCGGCGGCCGACATGGCCCAATACGGCGTCGACTCCATTCTGATCCTGGACTTCGTGGCGTTGATCGAACAGTCCTTCGGGCGGATGCGGGTGGAAGAGCTGATCGAGCATCAGACCGTCAGCGCCCTCGCCGCCGAGGTCGACAGGCAATTGGGCAGGGAGCCGCAGCCGCCGGAGACGACTGCCGCCGGCGGCGATGACGTTACTCAAGCTTCACCCGGAACCCTCGTGGATGCGGCTCCAGCCCAGGACGTGGCCGCTGCCCTCCGGGAGTACCCGCAGCGGTTCGACCTCAGCGATGCCGAGCTCCGCCGCCAGGCGGACACGATCAACGGCCAACCCGCCCTGCGGTTCTGGATGATCGGTCGCACGGCCGAGACCGCCGTGGAGGTCGTGAGCTGCGGCACCGGAGCGCCGGTCCTGTTCCTTCCCGGCATCGGCTTGACGGCGCCGGTTTTCTACCATCAGTTCGAGGCCCTGTGGCCCGACTGGTCCGTCCTCACGATCCATGCTCCGGGCCAGGGGCGCAGCAAGCCGCCGAAGCAGGCGACGATCGCCGCCCTGGCGGACACGATCGCCGAAACGCTGTACAGGTTCGGTCTGCGCCGGCCGGTCCACATCGTCGGCTCCTGCTTCGGGACGGTCGTGGCCCAGTATCTGGCTGCACACCGGCCGGAGCTGGTCGCATCGCTGACTTTGTGCGGTACGCTAGCGGAGGATGTGGAAATGTCGCTTCTCCCCGCCGATGGCCTCAGCGCAGAGGCCCTCGCGGCTCTCACGGAAGGGGCCGTGCAGTCCCTTGCCGCGGACTTCGATCCACTGCTCGAGGCGCCCGCGAATGCCGACCGCCGAGAGGCGATCGAGGAGGCGCGACGGTTGTTGCTGGCCAGCCAGCGTGCCAGCGCCGCTGTCGGCATGAGGTACCTGAACGAAGTGCTGAGACTTCGTCCATCGGAGTGGGCGCCGGCCATTACGGCTCCGACCTTTTTCGTCGCGGGGACCCTCGACACGATCGTGGGCTCCGAGGCCTCCCTCAAGTCCGCGGCTCTCATCCCGAACGCGCGCGTCCTCAGGATCGCCGACGCGGGCCACTATCCGTTCCTCACCCACTCTTCACAGTTCAACCCCGCGTTGTTGGATTTCCTTCGGAGTGTCGAGCATGGCGAAGGCTGACGGCAAGAAAGCAGCGGGACACAAACCCAAGCTGGAGCCCGGGATGAGCGTGTCCGACTTCACCGGCTACTACTGGCTCAAGGACGAGCTCGTCGAGCTCGCCAGGCGGCTCGGCCTTCCGACCCATGGCTACAAGCCGGAATTGAGCGCGCGGATCGAACGGCGGCTGCGCGGCCTGAAAGATCGCCCGGACGCGAAGCCGCAGCGTGCGGAGGGGCCTCGCGATTCCGACAAGCCGTTGCACCGCGACACGCCGGTCGTCAACTACAAGAGCGACGCCAAGACCCGCGCCTTCTTCAAATCCCAGATCGGGCCGGAGTTTCACTTCACCTACCACGTGAACCAGTTCCGGCTCAGGCACCACGGGCTGACCTACGGCGACCTGGTGGACGAGTGGATCGCGGAGAGGGACCGGCGGCAGAGCAAGGGCTATAAGGCGCCGATCGCGGCGCATGGAAAATACAACCGTTACGTGCGCGATTTCTTCGCCGACCCGGCCAACAAGGGGAAGTCGCTGCGGGATGCGGTGGCCTCCTGGAACTCGATCAAGGACAAGCCCGGCAGCCTTCGCTACGAGCGGCGCAAACCGTAGGGCCGGCGGAGACCAGGAGAGCGACCGATGAGCGAGATGACACCCCAGGAGCTGGAGACCGCCAGAAAGCGCCTTGCCGCCGAGCCGAACATCGGCATGGGCAACTTCCTGTGGAAGGCGCTGGAAGCGTACCCCGGAGACAGCCGGCTGATCATTGCCGCGCGGCCGTTCGAGACGGCGTGGGGGGAGCGTTGCGCGGTCCCGACTCTCGAGGATTGGGCGCGGTTGGCGGAGGAGTACGCTCGGCGCTATGCCGGGATGGGCGTCGGGCCGCGGGACCCGGTGGGCGTCTATGGCAATCATGGCGCCAAGTACCTTCTGCACTATCTGGCGCTCACCCGGCTCGGCGCCATACCCGTGCTGGTGAACGCGCGGATGCGCCCGGAGGCCGCGGCGCGCTACCTGCACCGCGTCGGCGTCGCCGGAGTCTTCGCCGACGAGCTCGGGCGCGTGCAATTGCGCGCGGTGCCGGAGACCGCTCTCGGCTTCGTCGTGGTCGAGGCCGACTTCCGTCACGCGCCGGCAGTCGAGCGGACGCCCTTCGTCCATGATCCCAAGGATCCGGTCTTGATCACCCATTCGTCCGGGACGACCGGCCTGCCCAAGGCCGTGGTGCACAAGCACGGCCCCTACTTTTTTCCCATGGCGAGATTGCTCGAGAAGCCGCGCGATCCAGCGACCCGGCGGGCCGTTTGCGCGCTGCCGCCGGCGCACAACTCCGCCATCGGCGCCGCCGCCATCGCCGTGGTGAACGGCGAGGAGCTGATTCTGATGCCGGACCAGGACGGCGCCGCCGCGCTCGCGGCCATCAGGGAGTTCCGCCCCGCCTCGGTGGTCGCCTTCCCCCAGACCTACGTCGGCATTCTCGCCGCCGCGCCGGATGCCCGCGACCTCGACTCGGTGATGGTGTGGATCAACCTGGGAGACTCCGCCCATGAAATCCACATTCGGCCGCTGATGCGCTTCGGCACCCGCCGCCGGGGCTCCAAGGTCTTCCACGGCTCCCAATTCATCGACGGGCTCGGATCGTCCGAAATGGGAGCGATGATGTTCACCGTCCTGCACTCTCCCGGCGCGCAGGACCTCGACCGTTGCGTTGGGCTGCCGCAGCCGTGGGTCGATGCCGCAATCCTCGGCGACGACGGGGCGAAGCTGCCGGACGGGCAGGCCGGCCGGTTGGGGGTGAAGTCGCCCAGCCTGTCGGCCGAGTACTGGAACGACAGCCTGCTCACCTACAGGTCCCATTTGAACGGTTATTTCCTGACCGGCGACGTGGCGTATCGCGACGAGCTCGGCCGCTATCACCATCTGGACCGGGTCTCCGACACGGTCAGAACCCTGCACGGGCCGATCTACACGCTCCTCTACGAAGAGGCCCTGATGAATGCCTTCGACGACCTTCTGGACTGTGCCGTGGTCGCGGTCGAGGCTCGCCCCGGCGAGGCCTACGTCGTCGGATTCGCGGTCCTGCGCAGCGGCCGGGAGCGGCGCCAATCCCTGCTCGACGAGATGTGCGCCGCCCTGGCCGCTCAGGACCTGCAGCCGCTCGACGAGGTCCGGGTGATGGAAGAGGGCGAGGGTTTGTTGGTTGGCTTGACGGGCAAGGTCCTCAAGGCCGAGCTGAGAGCATCGCTCCACCGGGAATTGGAATCGAAGGAATACCTGAAGAGGACCAGCCGTGGGCCGATGCCGGCGGCCGACAGATCTCTCGGCCGGCAGCAGCCCTCGATGGAGGCCTAGAAAGGAAGGAAAAGATGACCGCAATTTCGCCGAACCCCAAGAAGCATCGGGCCGTTCTCGTGCACGTCAACGGCATGGAACGCGTCATCCCCCTGGCGGGCGGCTACTTGAAGGCTTATGCGATGCGCGAGCCGGACATCGCGGAGGATTGGAACATCGATCTCTACAGCGAGTTCGGCGAGACCACGGCCGCCTCGCGGCTCATCGCCGATGTTTGTGCGAGTGCGGCTGACCTCGTCGGCTTCAGCGTCTACGTCTGGAACGCCGGTCTGATCCGGCGCGTCCTGCCGGTCCTGCGCGAGCTCATGCCTCGCGCCTCGTTCGTCCTGGGCGGCACCGAGGTCATCAACAACGCCTCGACCTTCGTCGATCCGGCCTGGGAAAACGTGATCGTTTGCAACGGCGAGGGTGAGATGACGTTCCGCGATCTGCTGCGCGTCCTGCCGCACGACAAGCCGTCCTTCGCCGAGGTGGGAGGGATCTCGTTCTTCCGCGACAGAGAGCTGCAGGAGACGCCGCCCTATCCGCGGATCACGTCTCTGGACGACATCCCGTCGCCGTATCTCAGCGGCTACTTCGACCGGCGAGACTACTCGGTGGCGCTGTTCGAGACCAACCGCGGCTGTCCCTACAAGTGCGAATTCTGTTTCTGGGGTGGCGCCGTGGGGCAGAAGATCCACCGGCTGAGCATGGACCGGCTCTACGAGGAGATCGAGTGGCTGGGTCGCAACAAGGCGCGTGCCGTCTACCTCTGCGACGCCAATTTCGGGATCTTCCCCGAGGATCCGGAGCTGGCGCGGAAGTTCGTGCAGACGAAGGACGACACCGGCTACCCCCGTTTCGTTCGCTACAGCTCGGCCAAGAACAATCCCGACCGCGCGCTCGAAGTCGCGACCATCCTGGCCCAGGGCGGCGTCCTCTCCGTGCAGCCTCTCTCGTTGCAGAGCCTGAACCCGCGCGCGTTGAAGCTGGCCAAGCGGGACAATATCAATCTGCAAACCTATTTCCGGCTGCAGACGCGCACCAACGAGCTCGGCATCGCGTCCTTCGTCGAGCTGATCTGGCCGATGCCCGGGGAGACGCTGGCGTCGTTCAAGCAGGGCATTCAGGAGCTTGCCCGCATGGATGCACAGGCCTTCTCCGTGTATCCGCTCGTCTGGCTGAACAACACCGGATACAACGGCAGGGAAGAGGAATACGGCGTCATCACCTTGCAGTGTGGAGATGCCAGCGGCAGCAGCCGGACGGTGATCCAGACCGCGGACGTGTCGTTCGAGGAATGGGTCGAGGGCCTGATGTACACCAATTCCGCACAGATCCTGCACGGCTGCCGCGGCCTCTATCACGCGGCCGCCATCATCGAGGCTCTCGGTGTGGCGAGCCGCCAGGAGATCTTCGAGAGATTCCGCGCCTGGATGGACGAGTCGTCGGGCACCGAGCTCGCACGCGCCTGGCACATGGGGCGGCAGAAGGTCGACGAGATCTATTCGACGCTCTCGTGGCCCGGCCATCTCGTCGAATCGGTGCTCCACAACCGGTCCGAATTCGATGCGACGCTCCGCAGCTTCGTGCGCGCCAACGACGACCTCTTCGGCGGGCCCCAGGCCGAGCTGATCGCCGCCGCCGTCGACTTCGATCTGCTCGCGCGCCCGTACGTCTACCGCAACTCGGTCCTGCCGGAGAGGATCGAGCTCGAAGTGCTGAAAATCGTCGAAGTCAGACGGCGTGGATGGCTGGCGAGGAGCCCCTACGACATTCCGCAGATCGTCGCGGAGCTGCGGAGCGGGGCGCCGCTCGACACGACGAGGAAAGAGACCGTGATCCTGTTCGAGCATGACCGCGGCCAGACCTATCGCATGCCCGGACGCACTCAGAAAGAATACTGGGACGAGTGCCGGATGTTTGCCCTCGAAATGGGAAATCACTATCCGACGTGGCGGGTCATGCCGCAGGACGGTCTCGAGGCGACCGCCTCGCTCGGCTCGCTCCACGTCTCCTAGTTGCGAATGACCAGGCGGCGGCTCATCGTGGAACGGAACTGGAGGCGATCTTGGCATCGGTAAGGCTCATCAACCTCAGCAGCCTGCCGATCGTCGGCAACCAGCCGATCTATCCGGTCGGCGTCGTGTCCGTGGCGGCGGCGCTGAGAGCGGACGGACACGGCGTCGAGATCGTCGACTTCGTCGAACGGCCGGAGCGGGCCGCCGATCTCACCTGGCTGGACGAGCCCTGTGACGTCATCGGCTTCGCCATCCGTGACGTCGATCCGATCGACATCGCCCGGTTCTCGTTCGTCGGCTCGTTCGCTTCCTTCGCGGCGCAGGTGAAGATGCGGACCGAGGGGAGCGGCTATCGCCCGCTCTTCGTCGGCGGTGGGACCGGTGTGACTCTTTTTCCGCGCGAGCTCGGAGCCAGGCTGGGCCTGGACGCCGTGGTCAGCGGCGAAGGGGAGCGGGCGCTGGCCGATCTCTGCCGGGCCCTTAAGCCCATGCGGGCTCCCGGTCTCTCCCTGCTGTCCACGCCGGACGAGGAATTCCCCAGGAGATTGTTCGACCACCCGGCGTCCCTGGTCAAGGCCTACCTGCGGGCGAAACGTTCTGAGATCGGCGTGGAAACCCGGCGCCGCAAGTGTCTCAGGAGGTGCCAGTACTGCCCGTACGCCTTCATCAACGACGGCGCCCTGGGGGAATTCAGAGAGATCGGGCCGCTGAGGAGGACGATCGAGCAGCTCTACTCCCTGGGCGTCCGGCATCTCTTCTTCACCGATGCCGTGTTCAACAACGAGCTCGTCATGGCGAAGAGGGTGTGTCGGCTGCTCGTCGAGATCGGCTACCCTGATCTCCAGTGGTCGGCCTATTTCGTGCCCTCGGGGTTCGACCAGGAATTGGCCGAGCTGATGGCGGCCAGCGGCAATCACACGGTGATCTTCTCGCCGGACTCTTTCGATCCGCGCATGTTGCGGCAGTCGGGAAAAGGGTACAGCCTGAAGCACGTCTTCCAGGCGAAGGAGATCTGCGATGCCGTGGGTCTCTCCTCGGCATGGGTGCTCCTTTTCGGCTCAGCGCATGAGGATCGGAACACCATTCGCTGTTCGGCGCAAGTGGCCAATGAGTTGTTCGACGATCAGGAGATCAGCATCAACGTCGGTATCCGTCTATTGCCGGGCTCGCCCCTCGTCAAGCAGTTGCAGCTACAGGCCGAGGATCTGCTGCAGCCGGTTTTTTATCCCATCGATCCCAGGGTTTTCGATTGGATCCTGGAGGATTTCGAGGGCCGCTTCTTCAAGCGAGAGCGGATGTTGCGGTTCCTGGCCATGCAGACGTCGCTCAAGAATCTGACGCGCCGGCAGTTCGCCAACCCGCTGGATGCCAGCCTCGACTGCCTGCTGATCCAGGAGCGGCAGGGAGGCCTGCCGGCGGCGCCGGCGTTCTCCTGAGAGACAATCCTCCCCGGGATGATGAGCGCCGCTGACGGGCCGGACCCGGACCACGCCTACTTCGAGGCCGTCGAGGAAATCTTCGTGGAGCTGCGAGGAGCGCCCCTGCTGCTGTCGCCGGCGGATTACCAGGTGGCCCGTCGATGGCACCGGGAGGGGGTGCCCCTCGACCTCGTGCGCCGGACGCTGGAGGAGGTCTTCGCCAAACGCAGGGAGCGGGGCGCCAAGGGGAAGATTTCCAGCCTGCGCTACTGCGCGCCGGCCGTGGAGGCGGCGTGGGCCGAGCTCAAGGAGTTGGCCGCGCCGGGGCAGAGGGTCCCGGCGCCCGTCTTCGAGGTCGCGCGCCGTCTCGTCGTCCTCGCCGCCGCTTTGCCGCCCGCCTTCGCCGGTCGCGCGGCTCTGGCGGCCCGCCTTGCTGCCTTGACTGGCGAGGCCATCGATCCCCAGCAGGTCGAGGAACGCCTCGCCGATCTCGATCGCGAGATGCTCGACACCGTCGCCCGGGACCTCCCTGGAGAGGGCCGGGCCGAGATCGACGCGGCGGTGGAGAAGACCCTGACGCTTCTCCGAGGCAGGCTCCCGGCCGCCGAGATCGAGACCTCGCGCGAAAGGCTGTTTCGACAGACCCTGCGCCGCCGGCTGGGGCTGCCGGTGCTGTCGCTCTTCTCGCCGGAGGCGGAGGGATCATGTTTAAGCCAAGAGGAAAGTTGAGCGATGAGAGAGAGTTTTTCCGTTTATAGAGAGAATGAACGTTCGAACCTCTCCCATGCTCCTGCCGGCAGCGGGCTTCGCCGCCGGTTCCCGGCTCGCCTTTGAGCTCAGTTACCTGCCGGTGCCGCTGCTGGCGGCCCTGGCCCTGCTGGCCCTCGCCTTGCGGCGGCCCGCCGCCACCTTCCTGGCCTCCCTGGCCTTGGGTCTGCTCGCCGTCACCGTGCAGCTCGGCCTGCCCGCGGCTCCCGCTGCGGCCCTGAACCGGGAGGGCCCCGTGGAAGCCGTGGTCCGGATCGCCGGCCACTGGTCCACGACCGCCGGCAGCGACGACGGCTGGACCGCTCCGGCCCGGTTGTTGCGGCTGCGCCAGGGGGACCGCGTCGGGTCGCCGCGCCTGGACGTCGTCGTCCACCTGCCCGGCGGGGAAGAGACTCCTCCCGCGTTCGGAGCGACCCTGCGCATCCGGGGCCATCTCAGCCGCTCGCCGGGCTTCGCCAACCGCATCCCCGTCTCGCCCGGTCCGTGGCGGCTGCGGGTCAAGAGCCGCCAGCTCCTCACCCTTGAGGAGCCGCCCGGCTGGATCGCCCGCCTCTCCGGCTTGCTCCGCCGCCGGGTCGAGGAGGCTTATCGCGCCGCGGGGCCTGACAGCGGCGGCGACCGCCAGGGCAAGGCCCTCGCCCGCGCCCTGGTCCTGGGCGACGCCGGCGAGCTCCCTCTGGAGTGGAAGCGGGGCTTGAGGGTGACGGGCGTCTATCATCTCCTCTCCGTCTCCGGCGTCCACGTGGCCCTGGTGGCGGGAGCGGTCTGGCTCCTCGGCGGCTTTCTCCCCCGGCGGCTCCGCTTGTTGCTGATGCTGGCCGTCAGCGCCCTGTACCTGCTGCTCGTGGGGCCGATGCCGGCGTTGGTGCGTTCCGCCATCATGGCCTGGCTTGGCCTGCTGGCCCTCCTCGCTGAGCGCCCGCCGGCTGCCGCCAACGCCCTGGCCTGGGCCGTGATCCTGCTCTTGCTGGATCGTCCCGAGGAGTCGCTCTCGCTCGCCTTCCAGCTCACGGTGGCGGCCGCGGCCGGGCTGCTGCTCGTCTCGCCGATGCTCACCGCACGCTGGCGCGCTCGCCGCCTCCCAGGCTGGCTCACGAGGTCCCTCGCGGCCAGTGTCGGCGCCGAGCTCGCCGTTCTCCCCTGGGCTTTGCCGAGCTTCTATCTGCTTTCACCGCTGGCGCCCCTGCTCAACCTGCTGGCGGTGCCCTGGACCGGGATGGCGCTCGCGGCTTCGCTCCTGTGGACCCTGGTGGCCTTGGTCTCTCCCGCCTGGGCGGCGCGGCTGCTGCCGGGGCTCGATCGCATCGCCGCGCCGTTCTCCTGGCCGTCCCACCTGCCGCCCGGCGCCTGGTGCACCCTGCCGCTGGCGGTCCCCTCCTGGGCGGCGTGGCTGCTCGCCGTCCTGATCGCGCTGGCTCTCCTGCTGCCCCGCAGGTTGTGGAGGCTGCGCCTCCTGGCCGCCGTCTGCGTCGGAGCCGGGCTGTGGGCCGTGGTTTCGGGGCTCGGGATGGAGCGCCGGGGTCCCGAGCTCACCCTGCTCGACGTCGGCCAGGGGGACTCGATCCTGCTGCGCGACGGCGACCGGGCCATTCTCGTGGATGGCGGAGGCTGGGATGGCGCCGACCTGGGCGGACGCGTCCTCCTGCCGGCCCTGCTGGGCGAGGGCGTCCGGCAGCTTGACGCTCTCGTCATGACCCACCCCGACCGGGACCATTGCGGCGGCCTGGTGGACATCGCCGCCTACCTCAGCGTGAAGGAGACCTGGGCCGCTCCCGGCTGGGAGCCCGAGGGGTGCGCCGGCAGGCTGCTCTCGCTCCCGGGAGTGCGCCACCGCTTTCTCTCGCGGGGCCAGCGCCTCAGCCTCGGCCGCTGGCGGCTGACGGTGCTCCACCCGCTGGCGGACGGCCACCAGGCCGTCAACGAGCGCTCGCTGGTCCTGCTGGCCGCCGTCCGCGGGCGGCGGGCTCTCCTGACGGGCGACATCGAGCGCCAATCCGAGCACGAGCTGGCGGACTGTTGCAGCGAGAGCCTGCGGACCGACGTCCTCAAGGTGGCGCACCACGGCAGCCGGACGTCCTCGACTCCGACCTTCCTGGATGCCGCGAGACCCCGCCTGGCGCTGATTTCGGCGGGCGTGCGCAACGTCTATCACCACCCGTCGCCGCAGGTCGTCGAGCGGCTTCAGGACGGGGGAGCGAAGGTCCTGCGCACCGACCGCAGCGGCGAGATCCAGCTCTCCTTCGGCCCTGACGGGAAGATCCGGATCACCACACCGGGAGCGCCCAAGTGAGCGAGCGCCGAAATGAGACGGGCGACGCAAGGCGCCGCGCAGGTGCCCTTGTCTGTACCCCTTCGCGGGGCGGCCCCTCACTTCCTCAACGCCTCTTCTCCAAACAAACCACTCCCTCTTCTCCCGGCGGACGGGGGGGAGGCCGGGAGAAGAGGGCCGGGGTGATGAGGGCTCCGACGGCTCGGATGACGCCCGAGCCGCGGAAGACTTCGGATCGGCGAGTTTTGGATCCGGCGGGAGATCAACAGGGAGGTATCATTACCCGTGCGTATTCCCAATAAGGGTGCCCTGGTTCGCGCGAAGCGGCTACGGCGGATCTGCACCCCCACAGAAGAGGCTCTCTGGGAGCATCTACGCGACCGGAAGCTCCTCGGCCTCAAATTTCGCCGCCAAGTGCCGATCGGCCCCTATGTCGCGGACTTCTACTGCTATGAGCTGAAGCTCGTCCTGGAGTTGGACGGTTCGATCCATGAAGAAGGCTCGCAGATTTCCCATGACATGAATCGGGACGCCAACCTGGAGGCTCTGGGCTTCCGCGTCCTCCGGTTCACCAATCGGGACGTTCGCGATCGCCTGGATGCCCTCCTCGGAACCATTCGCCGCCTGTACCAGCGGCGAAGTACTGAGCTAGGCTGAATCGCCGATTCCGAAGTCTTCCTCGGCTCGGGCGTCATCCGAGCCGCCGGAGCCCTCATCACCCCGGCCCTCTTCTCCCAGCCTCCCCCCCGCCCGCCGGGAGAAGAGGGAGTGGTTAGTCTGAAAAGCAAAGAAGAGCCCCCGCAAACGCGGTACCCTATCGGGAAATGAAACCCATCCTCGCCATCGTCGGCGCCACCGCCACCGGCAAGAGCGCGCTGGCCATGGCCCTCGCCGAGCGGTTGGGTGGGGAGATCGTCAACGCCGACGCTCTCCAGGTCTACCGGGGGTTCGACATCGGTACGGCGAAGCCCAGCCTGGAGGAGCGGGCCCGGGTGCCTCATCATCTGATCGACATCCTCGATCCCCACGAGCGCTACTCGGCCGGCGAGTTCGCCCGCCGGGCCCGGGAGGCGATCGCCGAGATCCAGGGGCGGGGGAGGGTACCCCTCGTGGTGGGAGGCAGCGGTCTCTACCTGCGGGCCCTCTGCGACGGCATCAGCCCGGTGCCGCCCGGCGATCCGGAGGTGCGCGCAAGGCTGCGGGAGAGGCAGCAGGCCGAGGGGCTCGCGCCGCTCAGAGAGGAGCTCCACCGGCTCGATCCGGTGACCGCCCGGCGGCTCGGGGCCGGCGATACGCAGCGGGTGCTGCGGGCCCTGGAGGTCGCTCTCGTCTCGGGCCGGCCGCTCTCCGCCTGGACGGCCGAGCAACCCTTTGGGACTCAGGGTATTGCAGCCATTCGTATTGGTTTGACGCTCCCCCGTGGCATCCTATACGATCAAATCGCCGGCCGGGTGACTCAGATGCTTGAAGCGGGCTGGTTGGGCGAGGTGGCGGGGCTGTTGCACCAGGATTTTCCACCCACCCTTCCCGCTTTCCAGGCGATCGGATATCGTCAGCTTGTCCGCTACCTGGGGGGGACAGTGTCTCTCGAGCTGGCGGTTGCTGACATCGTGCGGGAGACGCGGCGTTTCGCGAAGCGGCAGGAGACCTGGTTTCGGAAGGAGCCGGCGGTAGCCTGGTTTTCCGCCCAGGATCTTGAACGGCAGATTCCGGGAGTACTTGAACATGCCAAGCACAGGGGTCTCGGGAGGGCGTATGGCTAAGCACAACATCAACATTCAGGATGGGTATCTCTTCCAGAGCCTCAAGGAAGGGCAGACGATGTATCTCGAGCTCGTCACCGGCCGGCATCTGCTGGGACGCCTCAAGCGCTTCGACCGCTTCGCCGTAGTGCTGGAGAGCGAAGGCAAGGAAATTCTCATTTACAAGCATGCCATCGCCACCATCGCAGCGGCGCCCCATCCCTGAGGCTGGAGGCCATGGCTGCCGGGCTGCCACGGCTCTCCTCCTGCTCGCCGCCTTGCTGGCGGCGGGCACGGCTTGCACTTCGGCTCCCAAGCCGCCCGTGCGTCCGCCGGTCCGGCCCCCTGAGCCTCTCGCTCTCGCCCCGGCCGACCGGCCCTATCTGATCGATCCGTTCGAGGGCTTTTCCCGCGCCGTCGATCCCGAGCGGCGGGAGCGCTTGACCACCGCCTGGCACAACCTGCTCGAGCGGGGAGAGACCGCCGAGGCCAGCCGCATGGCGGACGAGATGCTGGCCGAGGATCCGGAGCTCTTCCCGGCCCAGGTCCTCGCCGCCCAGGTGGAGATCGCCGCCGAGGACGACCGTGCCGTGCTCCGCCGGCTGCTGCCCGTGGGCGACGTCATGCCCACCTATACGGCGAGCCAGCTCCTCCTCGGGCGCGCCACCGAGCACCTGGGCGACATTGCCCTGGCCTACTCCGCCTACCGCGCCGTGGCGGCGCGCAGCCCGCTGGCCTTGAAGCGCGTCAACGAGCTCCACTCCCGGGCCTTGGAGATCGTCGCCAACCGGCTGGACGAGGCGTTGCGCGGCGGCAAGTTGCCGGACGCCGACAAGCAGCTCGAGCTGCTGCGGAGCTGGGCTCCCTCGGAGGTCCTGACCTACGAAGCCGCGCGCAAAGCGGCCGTGGCCCGGGGCGACCGTTCCGCCGAGCTCAGTGCCGTCAAGGACCTCGTCTCCCGCCGGCCGTCCGATCGTCAGCTCCTCGAACGCCGCTCCGAGCTGGAGCTGGAGGTGGGCGACCCCAGCGCCGGCCTGAAGATCGTGCAGAACCTCGCGGCCGAGCATCCCAAAGATCCTGCCCTGGCGCAGAGGCTGGAGTCCGCCAAGTTCCGCTGGCGGCTGTCGCAGCTCCCTCGCGACGTGCAGGAGGTGGCCGCCAAGCCGGAGCTCAGCCGCGCGGACTTCGCCCTGCTCCTCTACTGGCTGGTGCCGGACGTGCGCAACAGCCGGCCCACGGCGGGCCGCATCGCCACCGACGTCCTCGACAGCCCCCACCAGGAAGAGATCGTCCGCGTCGTCAACCTCGGATTGATGGACGTCGATCCCACGCTCCACCGGTTCTCACCCGGCTCGTCGATCCGTCGCGGTCCGGCGTTGCGGGCGGTCCTGCGTACGCTGGCGCGCTTCGGGGCCGGCGCCTGCGCGGGCCCAGGAG
>JBAPYB010000206.1:0-21970 GCA_049284515.1 Thermoanaerobaculia bacterium | reverse complement strand
GCCAGGCCACCAGAGCGACCGGCGCACAGCTCAGCAGCGCCCAGAAGACGAACGTGTATTTGAAAGGCGCGCCCGCGAACGACGTCACCTGCCCGCAGTAGTAGACGACGCTCGCCCCGGCGAGCCCCAGCAGCCAGCAGGTGTAGAGGGCTCGCGGCTCGCGGTCGCGCCACCAGCGGCGGGCCGTGGCGACGAACAGCAGGGCGGCGCTCAGCCAGGGGAGGAATCCCGTCCAGCGCACCATGAACGGCACCATCGCCTTGAAGTTGCTGGGGAAGCTCCCCAGGCGGCCGGGTCCGAGCATGCTCGCCTTCAGGAACTGAAACGTATAGCCCACGTCCAGGCCCGTGAGCGCGCCGTAGAGGCCGTAGGTCAGCACGAATCCCACGAGGCCCGCGGCGGAGACGCCGAGGGTGACGAAGGCTCCTCGTTTCCATCCCAGGCGCGGGGCGAAGAGCAGGAAGAGGAAGGGGAAGAGCAGCAGGACCGTCGTCAGCTTGGCCCACAGGGCGGCGGTCAGGGCGAGCGCCACGAGCCCGAGCTCCCAGAGCCGAGGCCCGTCGTCGCGCCAGCGGCCGTCCCGCCAGGTGATGCGCAGGGCGCTCCACAGGACGAAACCGAGCAACGGCCCGTAGATCGTGGAGTCGATGTCGGCGATGGCGGAGCCCTGGAGGGTATACGGGTTCAACAGGAAGAACGGCCAGAACAGCCAGCTCCACTGCCGCACCCGTTCGCGGCTGAAGAGGAGGCCCAGGATCTCCAGGGCGATCCAGCCCTGCAACAGGGCGCAGAGCGCGCCAAACATCCGGGCCTGGGCCGGGCCGCTGCCGAACAGCCGGAACCACGCGGCCAGGGTGTAGATGTAGAGGGGCGGGTGATAGAGCCCGCTGTGCAGCCGGTTCTCCTCGCCGCGATAGTAGATGGGCTTGCCGGTCTTCGCCGTAGTCTCCGCCACCGCCGGGAAGTCCATGTTGTCGAGGTGCAGCGGCTTGGCCGCCTGGTGGGCCGCCAGCACCAGGAAGAAGACAACCGCAGCCTGGGTGATGGCGCTGCGCGCGTTCATGGCTCACCTGCCGGGCGCCACTCGGCGCGGACGAGCATCTGCTTGGCGAACGGGCTCGGCGGCAGCTTCAGGTAAAGGCGGATGAGGAAGGGGATTACGGGGAACCGCGATTTGATCGTCAGCGGCAAGAAGCGGGGCCGGACCTCGATCACCCGGAAGCCCTCGGCGGCGAGGAAGTCGCACAGGCTGCGGTCGGAGAAGATGGAGACGTGGGTGTAATCGTCGAAGTACTCCCGGAAGGCGAAGCGATAGTTGGGTTGCAGGAGGTTCAGCGTCCCTCCCGGCCGGAGCTTCCGTTTCAGGGCCGCCAGCGTGGCGGAAAGCTCCTCCCGCGTCAGGTGCTCGAAGAGGTTGCTGGCGAAGGCGAAGTCCACCGACGCGTCGGGGACGAAGTCGAGGTCGTCCGCGTTGCCCACGTGGCCCTCGACGCCGGGGGCGAGGAAGGGGAGGAACCCCTCCCAACGGTCCACGGCCAAGCGCCGCGCAGAGCGCACGTGATTGATGAAGTGGCCGTAGCCGGCGCCGAGCTCCAGCACGCAGAAGTCGGGCCGGATGAGCCGCGAGAAGTAGGCGTCGCACAGGGTCTGCCACAAGCGGTCGCGCCGCGGGTCGAAGGTGAAGCGCGTCGTGTGGTAGCGGGCGAGGGACATGGCAGGTCGGATCTATATCGGGATCAATTGCGAGGCCACCCGAAGAGCAGGCCCCGGATCATACCCAATCCCACCTTCAGGGCGCGCCGGTTGTCGACGTTCCCCCCCTTGCTGACGCCGACCCGGTCGAAGAAGGTCACCGGGCACTCCACGATCTCGACCCCGGAGGCGAGCGCCGTGTCGAGGAAGTGGGCATTGAACTCGAGGTTGACGGCCGGGTTGAGGCGGGGCAGGAGCTCCCGGAGGGTCCGGTTGCGGCACAGCTTGTAGGTGGTGCCGACGTCGGTGAAGGTGCCGGTGCCGAGGTGCTTGGCTTCGAGCAGCTTGCCGACGAAGAAGTTGCCGTAGTACATGAAGGTGGTCAGTTGCGTTTTGGGGCTCCGCAACTGCTCCACGATGCGGGTGCCGTTGACGACGTCGGCATGGGGAATGTAGGCGAGGAACTTGTCGACGTCGAAGGCGCGGAAGGTCATGTCCCCCTCGCACAGCAGGGTCAGCTCGGTGTCCTCGTAGCCCATACCCTCGCGCAGGGCGCGATGGACGCAGCGGCCGTAGCCGGGCGCGAGCTCCGTGACCACGATGGCGCCGTGTCGCCTCGCCTCCTCGGCCGTGCCGTCCGAGCTGTTGTTGTCGACCACGACGACCCGCTTCACTTGGCGGTGCGCCCGGAAGTCGTCGACGGCCTGGCCGATGCTCGGCTCATCGTTGAAGGCCGTGAGCACGGCGGTGACCTCGGTGACGGCCGGCACGTCGAAACGGACGCCGTGCTGCCGCCGCTTGCGGGGCATGAGGAATGCGAGGTCCGCGGCCACCAGGAGGATGCCGAGCAGGATGGGGAAGCTGCTGAGCCAGACGATGCGGTGGTTGAGGGCCGCCAGGGAGGCCGACTCCGGCAGGAGCAGCTTGCGGGGCAGGGCCAGCAGGACGCCGAAGAGGTACAGCGCCAAGCCGCCGGCGGCCAGCAGCAGGCCATAGAGGAGCAACGGCGCCCGGAAGGTCTCTCGCGATTTCGTCTCCACCCGTATCAGGATTGCATTATAGAGAAATTAGAGGGAAGCCTGGAAGCATAGCCGGCTCCCCCCGGCCGCAGCCTCGGGCCAGGGGGAGTCCGCGCCGGTTCGAAGGTGGCTTACTGCGGGTTGACCGGAGTGACGGTGATGGCGACGTCGACGTCGTTGTTCTTGAAGGTCAGGCAGGAGCCGCCGGTCGAGAACGTGGTGGCATTGTCGGTGATGCTGTTGTTGCCGATGCGGATGGTCGAGCCGGCAACGCAATTGAAGCCGACGGCGTTGTGGGTCACGACGCTGTTCTCGACTGTCAGAGTCGCCCCGCTAGCCGTCACCAGGCCGGCGAACGGGGTATTCGTGACGACGCTGTTCGCGACCGAGACATTGGCGTTGGCCTTGACGTTGACACCGAGAGTGTTGCTCGTCAGCCTGACGTTATTGAGGTTGGCGGTGGCTGCGGCGGACGGTTGGACAAGGACGCCCTGGCCGGTCGCCGCCGCTCCGTTGTTGCGGATGATGGAATCGACCACGTGGAGTTGGCTCCCGGCGACCGTGGTCACGAAGTTGATGCCGCTGACGGTGAAATGGTTGATGGTGCAGTTCTCCACGAAGACGTTGCCGCCGGTGAGCACGGTGATGCCGCTCAAGCCGGTGGTCAACCCTTCGATGTCGAGACCGCGCAGGATGACGACGTCGCCGGCGTTGGGGACGTTGATGATGATGCCGTTGGTGCCGGAAACGAGGACGCCAGCCTCGAAGCCCCAGGACGAGATGGTGATCGGCTTGGTGATGGTCACCGCGCCGAAGCCGCCGGGATCGAGGACGTTGATCTCGCCATTCGGGGCGGTCTTGGAGATCGCTCCCGCGAAGGTCTTGCACGGTGCCGTGCGGCTGCAGGGGTTGGCGTCGTCGCCAACGCCAGAGACCCAGGTGCGGGTCGCCTGTGCGTACGCCGGCGCGCCGGCGAAAACGAGGATGGCCAGCAGTACGAGGACGACTACGGCTGCTTTGTTTTTCATCGAAACCTCCTCCACTCAAAGATTTTATCGCCTTTTCTATCGTAGGTCCGTCCACCCGGTAAGTCAATCGGCGGAAGGCTTTCTTTATGATCGCGCATTCGCCGAATGACTGGTGGGTTGACATCCTTCCGGCGCTCTCCGAAAGGATATCCTCTGAGGCGCGGCGCAGGGTCCCGACGTTACAGGTTACACACAAGTTACAGGTTGGAGAGCCGCTTCAACCCGGGCCGAGACACACGATGGCCAGGCGATCCTGAATCGCGACGGATTGCGGGCCGGGCCAGGGCTCCACGTCACGGCAGTACTCCTCGGCGAGCCGGGTTTCGGCCTTCCCCGGCATGGCGAGGAGCTCGTCCGGTCCCCATTTCCACCTGTACCCCGAGATCTCGTTCAGGAGCTGGACCTTGGACCACTCGGCGCCGAATGCTGAAATGTTCATGTCGTGGTCGGCGGTCGCGATCCGTTGCGGAAAACGCCAGCTCCCGCCTTTCACCGCGACCGTCTCGATCTCGCGGAAGCGGGGCAGGCTCTCGAGGCGCGCCACGATCCGGTTGGCGGTCATGGCGTCGCGCTGGTTGAGCCGCTGCTGATCGTCGAGGATCCGGTTGTCCGAACCGATGAAGGAGAGGATCACCAGGGTGGCGGCGCCGGCCAGGACGGCCCGCCGCCAGCGGCCGGAGACCAGCCAGGCCACGGCGAGAACGCCGGCCCAGAAGACCCCGATATGCGACATCACCCGTGCAACCGGCCAGAATTCTTCGAGCACCAGGATGAGGCCGACCGACCAGATCAGGCCGGCGGCGATCAGGCCGACCGCCGCCCAGGTGAGGAGGGCGGAGCGCCGCGGCCCCCAGGCGGCCTTGCGGGCCAGCAGCCCCCCGACCGCCATCACCAGGAGGAGCAGCGAGAGCTGCTGGGCGAGCGGGGAGAGGAGAGGGTCGGGGAGGAGGAGGCGCGCTTGCAGCAGGGTCTCGACCTCGGCGAGCCTCTTCCCCACGCCGGCGACAGGGAGGAATTGGGTCCGCGCGATGGCCGGGAACCCGGAGAAGGCCAGGACCGCCCGGCTGGCGAGGAAGTAGACGCCTGTGCCCAGAGCGATACAGGTCGCGAGGGCCGTCTGCCGGTGGCGCCGGATGCGGTCCCAGGTGCAAAGTCCGGCCCAGCGGCGCGACCAGCCGAGCTTCGCGCCGATAGCAAGGTAGCGGGCGATCCCGCAGGCTCCTCCGAGCAGCAGGATCATCAGGGCGAAGTGCAGGACGACCTGATAGATCGAGAGGGTCAGAGCGAAGAGCGCGGTCCCTGCGACGATCTGCCGCGGGGGCCAGCGGCGCGGGAGAAGGAGGAGTGAAAAGAGGGTCAATGCCAGGGTGGACGTTCCGAGCGCAGTGCGAAAGGTGAAGATCTCGGTGGTGAAGGGGTGGACGGCGATCAGGCAACCGGCGGCGATGGGCAACCATCCTCGTCGCTTGAGCCCCCACCAGCGCACCACGGCCAGGGCGAGGAGCGCCCAGGTGGCGATGGCGACGACGACGAAGAACACGTAGCAGTAGCCGGGATCCAGCCGCAGCGCGCGCAGCAGCCCGACCAGCAGAGCCTGGCCGAACCGTCCCTGCTGGATCATGATTCGCACCCGCGGCTGGATCTGGAGCAGGTAATAGTCGTCGATCGAATACTTCGGTAGAAGGGCCAAGCCCTTGGCCACCGCGGTTACGGCCATGAAGCAGGCGAAGAGCCGCAGCTCACGGAGACTGAAAAGGCGACCGCGCCGGGTTGGGATTCGAATCGTCGGCTCTCCCTGGTTGGAAGGGATGATATCGTAGGGGATCATCAAAAAAGGCTTGGCCTGCACCATGATCCCGTTCAACGACCTCAAACCGCTCGAGCGGGAGCTGCGCCGCGACCTGGAGTCGGCGGCTCTGCGGGTGCTGCGCAGCGGCTGGTACATCCTCGGCCCCGAGCTCGAGGCCTTCGAGCAGAGCTTCGCGGCCTACCACGGCGTGCCCCACGCCGTGGGGGTGGCGAACGGCACGGACGCGATCGAGCTGGCCCTGCGCGCCTTGGGGATCGGCCCGGGAGACGAGGTGGTCACCGTCGCCCACACCGCCGTGGCGACGGTCTGCGCCATCGAGCGTGCCGGCGCCGTGCCCGTCCTGGTCGACGTCGACGGGGCCACCTATACGATGGATCCGGCCGCCGCCGAGGCAGCGATCACCTCCCGCACCCGCGCGCTCCTCCCCGTCCATCTCTATGGGCATCCCGCCGATCTGGAGGCCCTGAGCCGCGTCGCTGAGCGGCACGGCCTCGCCCTGGTCGAGGACTGTGCGCAGAGCCACGGCGCGCGTCTGGGGGGGCGGCTCACCGGGACGGTCGGCCACCTCGGGGCGTTCAGCTTCTATCCGACCAAGAACCTCGGGGCCTATGGCGACGGCGGTGCGGTGATTACCGGCGATGCCGCGCTGGCGGACCGCCTTCGGCGCCTGCGCAACTACGGGCAGGTGGATCGCTACCACCATGCGGAGCGGGGGCAGAACAGCCGCCTGGATGAGCTGCAGGCGGCCCTCCTGCGCGTCAAGCTCGCCCACCTCGACGGGCACAACGAGATCCGGCGCGGCCTGGCGGCCCGCTATTCGAGCCGCCTCGCCGGCGTCGTCATCCCCGCCTGCGGGCCCGGCGCCGAGCCGGTTTACCATCTCTACGTGGTGCGGCATGGCGAGCGCGACCGTCTGATGGACGAGCTGAAGACGCGGGGGATCGGCACCCTGATCCACTACCCGATCCCGGTCCACCTCCAGCCCGGGTACCGCGACCTGGGGCCGGCATCCGGAGCCTTGCCGGTCACGGAACGGCTCGCGGGCGAGATCCTCTCGCTGCCGCTCTACGTCGGCCTCGGCGCCGAAGCCCTGGACGAGGTGGCCGAGGCGGTTCGCGAATGCCTCCAGCTCCTCCCGGCCTGACCATGGATCCGAACCGGTTCGCGGATCTCACCTTCGAGGGCTTCCGGGAGCTCGCACGCGACGAACGCTTGAGCCTGCACGAGAAGATCGGATTCCCCGATTCCTACCGCGCCAGCAAGGAGGGGGCGATCCTGGCCGACGTCCGCGCCAAGCTTTCGAATCTCGAACACCCCGGCTGCCGGGTGCTCGACATCGGGCCGGGCTGCGGTGCCGTGGCCCACGAGCTCCTGGCGCTCTGCCGCGAGAAGGGGCATACCCTGACGCTGATCGACTCCGCTGAGATGCTGGCCCTGCTGCCCGACGAACCCTTCGCCGCCAAGCTGCCGGGGCGCTTCCCCGAGGAGCAGGCGCCCTTCCTGGCGGCGAACCGGGGCCGCCTCGACGCCGTCCTGGCCTACAGCGTCGTGCAGTACGTCTTCCGCGAGGGCAACGTCCACGCCTTCTTCGACGCCTGCCTGGAACTGCTGGCTGAGGGTGGGCAGCTCCTGATCGGCGACATTCCCAATCAATCGATGCGCAAGCGTTTCCTGAGCTCGGCCGAGGGAGCGCGCTTTCGCGACGCCCCCGCCGTGGCCCAGCCCGGCCCTATCGACGACGCGGCCCTCCTCGCCCTGGTGCTGCGCGCCCGCACGGCGGGCTACGACGCCTTCCTCGTGCCCCAGGGCCCCGAGCTGCCGATGGCGAACCGGCGCGAGGACCTGCTGATCAGGAAGCCTTGAAGGGACCCGTCCATGGTCAAGACGAAAAGGCTCATCCTCGTCGGCGACAGCGCCTTCGCGGAGGTGGCCTACGAGTACTTCACCCACGACTCCGAGCACGAGGTCGTGGCCTTCAGCGTCGAGCGGGAGTACCTGCGGCGCGATCGGCTTTTCGGGCTGCCGGTGGTGCCATTCGAGGACCTGCCGGAGCGTTTCGCGCCCGGCGAGCACGACTTCTATGCCGCTCTCGTCTACAGCCAGGGCAACGCCCTGCGCACCCGCCTTTATGAGGCGGCCAAGGGCATGGGGTATCGGCCCGCCTCCTACGTCAGCCCTCACGCCTTCGTCTGGCGCAACGTCACGCTCGGCGAGCACTGCTTCATCTTCGAGAACAACGTCATCCAGCCGTTCGCCCGCATCGGCCGCAACGTCGTCCTCTGGAGCGGCAACCACGTCGGCCATCACTCGACGATCGGCGACCACTGTTTCATTTCATCGCATGTCGTGATCTCCGGTTTCGTCGACGTAGGGCATTCGTGCTTTCTAGGAGTAAACACGACGGTTGCCAACAACACGAAGATTGGCGACCGCTGTACGGTCGGAGCGGGAGCGCTGATCCTGGGGGATGTGGGGGACGGCGAAACGGCGGTGGGAATCTGGAAGAAGCGGCGGCCGTAACGAAGCAGGCCCGTCCTTCGCCAATGCTCCTTGTGAAAAGCCGGTCCGGCCCCCCCACCGGCGGTCGAGCTCAAAAGCCATTCTTACAGGAGGAAATCTCATGAAACTGATCAGCGCCGTCCTGACGTTCGCCGTTCTCGCTGTCCTGCTCGTGTCTCCCGCCAGCGCCCAAGCCTCCCGCACCTGGGTTTCGGGTGTGGGCAGCGATGCCAACCCTTGCAGCCGCACGGCTCCCTGCCAGACCTTCGCGGGCGCCATCGTGAAGACCGCCCCCGGCGGCGAGATCTCCGTCCTCGATCCCGGCGGTTTCGGCGCCGTGACCATCACCAAGTCGATCACCATCAACGGCGACGGCACGCTCGCCAGCGTCCTCGTCTCCGGCACCAACGGCATCGTCATCAGCGCCGCGGCCACCGACCGGGTGATTATCCGCAACGTCTCCTTTCAGGGGCTGGGAACCGGGATCAATGCGATCCAGATCCTCGCGGCGGGTACCGTCATCGTCGATCACGTCAACATCAACGGCTTCACGGGCGCCGGCGTCAACGTATCCCTGGCCGCTTCCGGCAACCTCTTCGTTCAGGACACCAACATCACCAACTGTGCGGACGGCGTCCGCCTCACCACTTCGAGCGGCGCGGTCCTCGCCATGCTCAGCAACGTCCGGCTGGAGGGGCTGACCAACGGCCTGGAGGCGGCCGCCGGCGGCCGCGCCATGATCAGCCACTCGTACGTGTCCGGAAACAGCGGCAGCGGCCTGCTGGCCAGCGCTGCGACCTCGCAGATCAACGCCGAGGAGAACCAGATCGCCTTCAACAACGTCGCCGGCGTCAACGCCTCGGCCAGCGGTGCCACGATCCGTCTCTCGGACAACCAGATCTACAACAATACGTCCGGCATCAGCATCGCCGCCGGGGCTACGGTCTCGTCGGCGAACAACAACCGTGTGGCCGGCAACTCGGGCACGACGGCGCCGAACGGCACCGCGATTCCGATCCAGTAAGCCGCGCTCCGCCCGGCAGCGAAGCTCCCGGTCCGTCAGACGGGAGCTTTTCCTCGTGTAGAAATCGATCCCAAAAAGAAAAATTGCGCTTATACTTAATGCTGGGACGCCGGCCGGGAGGGCCGTCCGTCGAGCGTCTGCTCAAGATCATTCTTACAGGAGGATTTCTTATGAAGTTGGTCAGCACCGCCTTAACTGTCCTCGTCCTGGCCGTCCTGGTAGCGGTACCGGCCCAGGCTCAGGCCACCCGCACCTGGGTCTCCGGCGTCGGCGATGACGCCAATCCGTGCAGCCGCACCGCGCCCTGTAAGACCTTCGCGGGCGCCATCTCGAAGACCGCTCCGGGCGGTGAGATCTCGGTCCTCGATCCCGGCAGCTTCGGCGCTGTGACCATCACCAAGTCCATCACCATCAACGGCGACGGCACGCTTGCCGGCGTCCTCGTCTCCGGCACCAACGGCATCATCATCAGCGCCGGGCCCACCGACCGGATCATTCTCCGCAACCTCTCCATCAAGGGTCTGGGAACCGGCATCAACGCCATCGACTTCCTCGCGGGCGGCACCCTCATCGTCGACCACGTCAACATCGACGGGTTCACCGGCGCCGGCGTCCTCGCGTCTTTGTCCGCCACGGGCAGCAGCGTTTTCGTTCAGGACACCAACGTCACCAATTGCGCCACCGGCGTGCGGCTCACCACGTCGACCGGCAACGTCTTCGGCACGCTCAGCAACGTCCGTCTCGAAGCCGTGACCAACGGTCTGGAGGCAGCGCTCGGCGGCCGGGCCACCATCAGCAGTTCCTTCGTCTCCGGCAACAGTGGGAGCGGGATCCTGTGCAGTGCTGCGAACTGCCAGATCAACGCAGAGGGCAACCAGATCTCCTTCAACGGCACTGGCGTCAACGCCTCGGCCAGCGGCGCGCAGATCCTTCTCTCCAACAACCAGATCTACAACAACACCTCTAGTATCACCATTTCTGCTGGCGGCTTGGTCTCTACAAGTGGCAACAACCGCGTCACAAGTGGCAACAACCGCGTCGCGGGTAACGCGGGTGGGGTGGCCCCCAACAACGGGGCGATCCCGGTCCAGTAAGCCTCGCAATCACTCCAGCTCGGCGTAGCCGAATCCAGTGGCGCCCCGCCGGTTGCCGTTGTAGAACATGAGACGGCAACCGGCGACGTCTGCTACACACGGGTAGCAGATCATCTCCGAGTCCCAGCCCGTCTCCGATTTGTGGATTCCCACCAGGTCGTCCTTCCTCTCCCATGCCAGACCGTCCGGGGATTCCGCGTAGCCCATCTGGTAGGGCTCCTGGAAGCCCCGGCGCGAGTACCACATCCGGTACAGGCCTCCCTCGTGGAGGACCCACGGCCGCCCCACGGCGTACTCGTCCTCGCCCCGGGGCTCGATGCAGACCTCGTCGTAGCTTTTCCAGGCGACGCCGTCGGGGGACGTGGCGTAGCGGACGTTGCACCGGTAGTGCAGGCCGCCGTGCTGGGGGAACCAGCCGGTACAGGAGACGTACCACATCTTCAGCAGGTCGCCGTCGGCGACGACGCAGGGCGCGGCGCGGATGAAGGGGTCGCCGGCGATGCGGTCGAGCACCGGCACGCGCGAATGCTTGCGGAAACGGCCATCCGGGTCCGCCACGGCGAGGCCGGTGAAGAGCAGATAGGGCGCCTGCGCCGTGCGCTGGAAGCCGTGATAGTAAAGGTATTTCGCACCCTTGAAAGCGAGGATGCAGGAGGCCACGACGCCGCAGTCGTCGAAGGCCCCCGGCTCGCCGAGGTCCATCACGGGCTCGGGCGAGACGGCAAGCACCCGCGCCGGGTCTTCCGGGTCCAGGTCGGCGTAGCCGATGCGGCCGTAGTTGTTCTCGTCGAGACCCGTGAAGTAGACGCGGATCACGTCCTTCACCGTCGGGTCGACCGTCGGCAGGTGCCCGTGGCTGCGGGCCCACCACAGGTCGCCGCCCGGAGCGTAGACAAGACCCTTTTTCTGCCATCTCATGGTCTAATCCCCGTCATGACGCGCGCCAGGGTGACCGTCGAGCGGTTCACGGGAGAGGCCCACGGTCCGTGGGACGACTTCGTCCGCGACAGCCGGAACGGCACCTTTCTCTTTCTACGCGATTATATGGAGTATCACCAGGACCGTTTCGAGGACCACTCGCTCATCGTCCGCGATGTCCGCGAGCAGGGGACGATCCTGGCGCTGCTGCCGGCGAGCCGGCGGGGCGACGTCCTGGAGAGCCACGGCGGCCTGACCTACGGCGGCATCGTCTCCAATGCCGCCATGACGGCGCCGAAGATGCTGGAGGTCTTCGACGCCCTCCTGGAGCACCTGCGGCAGGAGTCCTTCGCCCGTCTCCGGTACCGCGCCGTGCCGCACATCTACCACCGGGCGCCCGCCGAAGAGGACCTCTATGCCCTGGCGCGCAACGGCGCGAGCCTCGTCCACCGGACGGTGCTTTCCGTCCTCGACTCGCGCCATCCTGTGGCGGCGCAGGAGCGGCGCGGACGGGGGGTCCGGAAGGCCCTGGCGGCCGGGCTGGCCTGCCGCGAGACGGACGACCTCGCCGCCTACTGGTCGCTGCTGGCGCAGGTCCTCCAGGAGACCTTCGGCGCGAAGCCCGTCCACTCCCTGGAGGAGATCTCCCTTCTGCAGCGCAGGTTCCACCGCAACATCCGGCTGTTCGGCTGTTTTCGGGAAGCGAGCCTGGTGGCCGGCGTCCTGATATACGAGACCCCCACGGTGGCCCGCGCTCAGTACATCGCCGCCTCGCCGGCCGGCAAGGAGCTCGCGGCACTCGACCTGCTTTTCGACTTCCTGCTGCGCGAGGCCTATGCGGACAAGGGCTTCTTCGACCTCGGCACGTCGGAGTCCGCGGACGGCCGCGACCTCAACCACGGCGTGCTGGAATTCAAGGAGAGCCTCGGCGCACGCACCATCGCCGTGGACACCTACGAGCTGGCGGTCGGCCCCCGCCGCTAGGCGAGCCCCATGCCCATCCAGGACTGTCACCTGATCGACCTGCCGAAGGTCAACGACGAGCGCGGGAACCTCACGTACATCGAGGGGGAGCGCCACGTACCGTTCGGCATCCGCCGGGTCTTCTACGTCTACGACGTGCCCGGCGGCTCGCAACGCGCGGGGCACGCTCTCAGGAGCTGCCAGCAGTTCATCATCGCCGTCTCCGGCAGCTTCGACGTGCTGCTCGACGACGGCCGGGAACGGCAGAAGTTCCACCTCAACCGCTCGCACTACGGTCTCCTCGTGGCGCCCCTGGTCTGGCGGGAGATCGACAACTTCTCCTCCAATTCGGTGTGCCTGGTGCTGGCCTCGGCGGTATACAACGAAAAGGACTACTACCGAGACTACGAGGGCTTCCTCGCCGCCGTCCGGGAGGGCCGATGAACGAGACCCTCTCGGTCGTGGTGCCCGTGTACTACAACGAGCACTCCCTGCCGGCGCTCTTCGACACTCTCCTGAAGGTCGAGGCGGGGCTGCTGGAGAAGGGGATCGGGCTCGAGCTGATCTTCGTCGACGACGGCTCCCGCGACGGCTCGCTCGCCGTGCTGCGCGAGCTGAAGCAGCGGCGGCCGGCGACCAAGGTGGTGAAGCTGACCCGGAACTTCGGTGCCGTCCATGCCTCGAAGACGGGGTTCCGCTTCGTGACCGGGGACTGCTTCATGATCCTGGCGGCCGACCTCCAGGACCCGCCGGAGTTGATCCTGGAGATGGCCGACCGCTGGCGGCAGGGCGCCAAGTTCGTCGTCTGCGTGCGCGAGGACCGCGAGGACTCCGCCCTCTCTGTGCTGTTCTCCCGGCTCTACTACCGCCTGGTCCGCTGGTTCGTCGTCCGCGACTACCCGCCGGCGGGCTACGACGTGGCGCTCATGAGCCGCGACCTCCTGCCCTACATGCTGGACAGCTCGAAGAACGTCAACACGGCTCTCTTCGCCTACTGGCTCGGCTTCGAGCCGGTGAAGATCCGCTACACCCGGCGCAAGCGGCTGCACGGGAAGTCCCGCTGGACGTTCCTCAAGCGGGTGAAGTTCTTCCTCGACTCGATCCTCGGCTTCTCGATCGTGCCCATCCGCCTGATGTCGCTGTTCGGAGCGTTCGTCGCGCTCGTCAGCTTCGGCTACGGCTCCGTGATCGCGATCAATGCGCTGCGCGGCATCTCCGACGTGCCCGGATTCCCCACCTTGGTGGTCATCCTCTCGTTCCTCCTCGGGATCGTGATCATGATGCTGGGGATCATCGGCGAATACCTCTGGCGGATCTTCGACGAGGTGAGCCGCAAGCCCGAGGCCGTCATTGACGAGGTCCTCTAGCCGCCAGGTGCTGCGCTTCGTTGCGGCCGGCGCCGCCAACTCGGGGCTCACCTGGCTCCTGTACCTGCTCCTGCTGCGGGGGATGTCCTACCGCTGGGCCTATTCGCTCTCCTACGTGGCGGGCATCCTCCTCTCCTTCCTCCTCAACTCGCGGTTCGTCTTCCGCGTCCCCCTGCGCTGGCGCAACCTGGTGCGCTATCCGGCGGTCTACGTCCTTCAGTACCTGCTGGGGTATACCGTGATCTACGTCGCGGTGGGCTTGGCCGGGCTCGATTCGCGGCTGGGTCCGGCGGCGGTGCTGGCCGTCACGGTGCCGGTGGGCTTCCTGCTCTCGCGGCGGGTGCTCTCACCAGAGGAGGTAGAGACGTCCCCAGGTCCTGAACGATAACCCTTCGAACCTCACGGGGACCGCGGGGCGTCTCCGAGGCGGGAATAACCTTCCGAACGAAGGAGAGCTCTCGTCGGGGCGATCCCCGCCTCTCGGACCGGGCGGGGTGTCCGCCCGGAGACGGCCCGCGGTCCCCGTGGACACCGCGCCGGTGTCGTTCACGACCTGGGCCGTCTCTACCGCCTACACTCAGCGTTTCCTGCTACTTCTTGGCCTGCTCCAACTCGGTGAGCCGGGCGTTGAGCTTCTCGATCGTCTTCTGCTGTTCCTGAACGACCTTGGTCAGCACGGCGACGACGTCCATGGGGCTGAGGCTCTTACGGTCTCTCATGGCAACCAGATCCGGCACGTCTTCGGCGATGAAGCCGACGTGCTGCTGGTCGGGCTCAGCCTTGTACTGGAACTTGACCGGGTTGAGCTTCTCGACCGCTTGCAGCGCCTCGGCACCGTTGAGGTCGACGATGTCCTTCTTGAGCTCGCGGCTCGAGGCGTTGGTCCACGTCCCGCCGCTGCTCAGGAAGGCGCCGTTGGCCGCGGTGATGACGTTGCCCGAGACGGGGAACCGGAGCCGCTCGACGCTGTTGAGCAGGAAGACGATGGGGAAGTTGTTGATGCTGTTCATGCGGGTGTTGCTGTTGGCATTGTCGGTCCCGAAAAAGAACGAGACCGTGCCGTTTTGGTTAGCGAGGCTGAAGCCGGAGAACCCTGTGGCACTCGAGTTCCTGACTAACGCGCACGAGTCCGCGGCGGTCGTGCACTCTACGTCCAGTTTCTGGCTCGGGCTGGCCGTGCCGATGCCCACGTCGCCGTCGGCGGAGATGTCGATCGAGCTGGTGGGCGCGCCGGGCCGGATGCGGAAGGGCAGGCGCGAGCCGCCGGTCACGTCGCGGACGAAGAAGTTGGCCTCGTTGCCGGCGATGTCCCAGGTCTGGGCCGTGAAGCCGCCGGAGTTGTTCTGCTCCAGGCGCAGGGCCGGCGTATTGCTGGTGTTGACGTGCAGGTCGAGCACCGGGGTGGAGGTGCGGAAGCCGACGCGGCCCGTCGAGTCGACGAAGATCGAGTTGGTCGGCGCGCTCCCCGTAACGGTGACGGGCACCGTGGAGGCCGTGATGTCCTCGATGGAGAACTTGTTGGCGCCGCCGGAGGCCGAGTCGTTGGCGGTGAGCTGCCAGTCGTGGTTGGGGAAGCCGGTGCCGGTCGAGGTGTCGTCGAACTTGATGCGGGTGTTGTTCTCCTTCAGCCGGATGGTGTCGAAGCCGAAGGACTCGTTGTTGACGCAGTCGAGGCCGACGCAGAGGCTGCCCTGGATGATCGCGTCGTCGGCGGTCACCACGTCCTTGAGCACGAGGGGCGTCAGGGCCTTGGTGGGCCGTGGAGCGGCGGGACGCTCCTCTTTCACGTCCGGCGAGAGGAGGGCGCCGTTGTGGATGGTGAAGAATCCGGACTGGGCGAGGGGGCCGCGGGGGAGCTTGCCCGCCGCCTTCAGCCTGGTGACGGCGGCCTCGTCGCCCGCCTGGTGGGCCCTGGCCAGGGCCTGCCGGGTCTCGGCGTCGAGGCGCGGCGTGGCCATCAATTCGTAGGCATAGGTGCCGTCCGCCAGCGGCTTGCCGTCGTCGCCCACCGCTTCGAACGCGAGGGCGCTCCCACTCTGGATCTCGCGACGCAGGGTCACGCCGCCGGGCCCGGAGACGGTGAGCGTGAACTTCTCATAGTCGCCCGCCGCCTGCCATTCGAGGCCCTGGGGGCTGACGCTCATGGTGGCCAACGGCGGCGCCGCGTGCGCCACCGGAGCTGCCAGCAGAATGACCGTCGCGAGCGCCAGCGCCGTCATCCGCCCCTTGGATTGAAGAGCTCTCTCCATATTACCTCCCTTTGTCGAGGTGCTGCTGGTTCAGGGCCGGACCCACGCGGTCCGGCCCGGCAATCTCCGAAATTCGAGAGCAGGCACCCGAAGAGTGCGCATGGAGGAAAGAAGAGGGACGCCGTGCTCACCCTCTCATCGCCGGCCTGTTCTTAGGCGCAACGAGCCCAGGGTCCGTTACCCGCAGTTTGGAGCAGAGCGCCGCGTTTGTCGACTCGACTTTGGAGTAGAAGCGAACACGTTCAAGAGGTGTGTGAGGGACGAAGGCGGCTCCTCCGTCCCTCCCGCCGGCCGGTCGCTGCTACTTCTTGGCCTGCTCCAACTCAGTGAGCCGGGCGGACAGTTTCTCGATCGTCTTCTGCTGCTCCTGGACGACCTTGGTCAGCACGGCGACGACGTCCATGGGGCTGAGGCTCTTGCGGTCGTTCCTGGCCACCAGGTCGGGGACGTCCTCGGCGATGAAGCCGACGTACTGCTGGTTGGGCTCGGCCTTGTAGCGGAACTTGACCGGGTTGAGGTGCTCGAAAGCTTGCAGCGCCTCGCTGGAGCCTAGGTCGGTGATGTCCTGCTTGACCTCGCGGCTGGAGGAGTTGGTCCAGGTGCCGCCGCTGCTCAGGAAGGCGCCGTTGGCGGCCGTGATCACGTTGCCTCCTGGCGCGGGGAAGCGGATCCGTTCAGTGCTGTTGGTCATGATGACGATCGGCTCGTTGCTGATGGCGTTGAAGCGGAAAGTGCCGGCGGAGTTGTCGTGGGAGATGTTGGCGACGGCGGTGCCAGCCGAAGTCGTGAATTCGAATCCGGAGTATCCGGTCGCGCTTGAGTTCGTCACTTTACCGCACGTTGCGCCCGCTCCGCTGCAAACGAGATGGAATTTGTCGGCAGGCGAGGACGTGCCGATGCCCACGTCGCCGTCTGCGGTGATGCGCATCCTCTCGACCGACCGGGTGAGGAGGACCACGGGGTAGCCCTGGAGGCTGTTGAGCCGCGTGGTGGCGGCGGCATTGTCGACGCCGAAGAAGGCGACCGTCAGCCCGTCGGAGTTGAGGTAGTTAATGCCGGAGTAGCCGGTGGACGAAAGATTCTGCATTTGAGCAACGACGTTCCCCGGCGAGGTCACCTTGGCGTCCAGCTTCACCGTGGGGCTGGCCGTGCCGAGCCCGACGTTGCCGCTCGAACTCACGAAGAGCGCATTGTCCGGGGCATTGGCGGTGATCGTGAACGGCGTGGTGGAGTTGTCTACGTCCTTGACTGCCAGGTAGGTGCCACCCCCGAAGTAGAGGTCATTGGCCTGAATCGCCCAACTGTGATTGGCGGTGATTGCGCTCGGACCGTCGGTGAAGTCGAGACGCAGGGCCGAAGCGCTCTTGAGTCGTAGAGGGGTGCCCTCGTCTCCGGACACGCAATCCTCGCCGACGCATTCGCCAGAAGTGATGGACTTGGGTTGCAGCGGCGGGCCGCTCGGTTTGCGGCCGGCGGTCGGGGGTTCCACGCCAGGAACGCCAGCCGCCGGAACGAAGAGGCTTCCGCCGCGCACCGAGAAGAATCCCGACTGCACTTGGCCGGCTCCTTTGCCCATCGTCCGCAGCTCGTACGAGTAGGCGCCGTCCGGGAGTGTGCGATCACGGACCTCGCCAAGCTCGAACGCCGGTGGCGTGCCGCGAGGGAATCGCTTCTCGAGGACGAACCCCTCGGGACCGACGACGGTGAGCACGACCCGTTCGTACCCCTCGCTCAGGACCGGGGTCCAGTCGATGCGCGATGGGGAGATCTCGACTTTGGCGATGGGTGGGCTTTCGGCTCCGCCCGTGGCTCGGGGGATGGCATGGCCGGGGGCCGTGGCGACGAGAGCCAGGAGGAGGGCAAGGGCGAAGGACAGACGATGCATAACGGTCTCCTTTCGTCGATCGTCCAACGCGCCAGAAGAATTCCGGCGCGTATGTCGCGGATCGGCAGGCCGGCCACCGAGCACACGCCCCCGAGGAACCGGGCACCTCTCATCCTGGGATTCAGTCCGACAGCACGACAGCTCTCATGTGTAAGAGTGCTCGGGCTTGCTATTTCGCGCCACTTCTACAAAGGAAGGGCCGTTCTCTTTGAGCGAAGGAGCAGCGAGAACACCTCGCCGAACACCGGGTGGAGGTCGTCGAACCGCATCGTCTCGGGGAAGAAGCGCTCCAGCGGCGCCCAGAGGTAGGGCGGCTCGGCCACCACCCGGTCATGGTCCGGAGTGAGGGCTACTCAGGACAGGGATGGTCGCAGCCGCTACGCTGGCCGTCGATCATGTCGTAGAAGTAATTCAGGCTGACATTGTAGGGGCGGGCGCGATCAGGAACAACATGTCCCGCGATGCTAGCACCTCGCGACTTGATGCCTTTCGAGGAGGTCTGAATGAGATCGCGCCGTCCGAGTCGCCTGCCGGTCTCGCGAATCACATGCGCGATCCGTTCGCTCGCATGGATCGGTAGCAGCTCTTCGGTCCGCTGGGGAGCGGGAAAGTACTCAATCCCGTGCCGCCCGCGGACTGAATCAACGATGGCCTGGGGGTCGGCTATAAGCCAGCTTTCCAGGCAACGTTTGCAGACGATACGTATAACCTTGGCTTTTCCGAGATCTTTTTCGCGGCCCGAGGCGAGGTAGGTGCAAAGCTCTAGAAAGGCTTGCCGAAAGCTCGCAAGCTTCGGAGGACGTCCCGAGGTCGGCTCCTCCTCATCCAGGATGAACAGGATCGTGTCGTGCCCGCTTCTCATCGCCCGTCGGGTCAGGTCCAGTAATCCTTCGAGCGTCGTCAGATCTTCAACGTTGATGCGTGCGGCCCGAACCGCCCGGCGGTTGCGAATCTCGGGAGGAAATCCAAGAGCTCGCAAGGCGAGAACCTCGTAGGCCTCCGCCAACTCGTCCTCCACGAAGATCTGAAGAGGCATCTCTAGAGAAAACGGCGCCGAACCGCCTCGCCCAGTCGATACTTTTCAAGCCAAGGGGCGAACTCCGCCGCGGTGAAAGGAGTGACAAGAGTCTTTCCCTCTGCGGTTCGCTCGGTCACCAGGACCTGTAAGTAATCGACTTCCTCCTCTAGGTTGAAGCAGTCCATGAATTCGGGATTGTGGGTGGTGACGAGGATTTGGCGTTCCACACCCTCGGGTGTCGACCGCACTGCCCCCCGAAGGGCGTCGGCCAGATGGTGCATGAGATTTGGGTGAAGCCCGGAGTCCGGCTCTTCTAGGCAAGCAAGGGAGACGGACTGATCGGCGAGGAGTAGGGCCATGTGGGCAAGCAACCGGATGGTACCGTTGGAAACGCTTTCCGGTGGGATGAGCCGTTCGCCGAAGGCCGCCTCATGAAACAGGTACCGAGCATGCCTTCCACCGCGCGGGCCATCGTGATCAATGACCAGATCCGGACGAGAATCGATGGCTCGCTGCATGGCTGCAATCAGTTCCTCGAGATCTCCTGGGCGGTTCTCACGAAGCGCGTAGAGGAAGGCGCTGAGGTTCGAGGCGCTGGCATCCAATGCCGGCACGGGTGCAGACTCGGGAATGTAGCTGCTCTGGCGGGCGAGACGTGGATCGACGTCGAAGAAGCGCCAACCCGCGATGTGCCGGTAAATCGCTTGGATGCAGCGTTGCTCAGAGTCACCGAGATCTCGTAAGGCCAAGGTATGGGGCGAGCGAGTCCGGATTTTCGATCCGTCGGGCAGCTCTATCTCTTCGCTTCCACGGTCGAGCAGCTTGCGGTCAGATCCTTCAGACCTCAGCCAGAGACTTTCCTCGAAGATCTCGATGAAGCCGTTGACATCGAACACGGTCTTGTACTCGATGCGCCCGGCACAAGGGATGTCGTGGCCGCCGAAGGATGACAGAAGGCGAAACTGATCCGGGGTTCGGCTTTGATCGGGATTCCCATACCAGACCAGATCATGGCTCTCATCGTCATAGGCTCGCCATTCGGGGGCGTCTCCGGCTACAGCGACGTGCAGAAACCGGAGCGCCTTGAAGATATTGGATTTGCCGCTGCCGTTCGGCCCGATGATTAGGGTCAAAGGCTTGAGCGGAATCCTCGTCAAGTCGTAGAGACTCCGAAAGCGAAGGCTGTCGATCCCCATCAGTTGCATAGCCGTCTCCATCGTGACATATCGCCGGGCTCCGTGCCAGTCGCGAAGCCTGCGGGCTGTTTCCCAACTGGAAAAGACACGGAGAGGGTGCCTTCGGGGAGGTCTGCCCCAGTCGGGAGGAGAGGCTGCCTGGGGCGTCCCTACCGCGCCCGCTTCGCGGCCTTCGCTGCCTTCACGCCCTCGCCCAGGGCGGCCAGGCGCTTGGCGGCGAGGGCGTGGGTGGAGAGGGGCTCCGGTTGTGGGCCCGCGGGCGGCGACACCCGTTTGTAGTAGTCGCGGGCCACGTCCGGCAGGCCGTAGTGCTCGGCCAGGCGGCCGAAGACGTACCAGTCGTCGGGTCTGGGAGCGCCGTCGCTGCGGGCCGCGATCGACTGGAGGATGAGCCGGTAGGCTTCGGCCGTCTTGCCCAGCTCGGCGTAGATCGAGGCCAGGGTGTGGAGGGCGGCTGCGCTGCCGTAGCTCGACAGGGTCGTCGCCCGCTGGCTGTACTCCACCGTCTTGTCGTCCACCCGGCCGAGCTCCAGGCGCATCCAGGCGAGCTCGTTGAAGTCGCCCGCCGTGGCCTTGCCGGCCTCGATGAGCTGGCCGAACCGCTGCTCGGCGAGGTCGAAGTCCCGGGCGTGCAGGGCGACGCTGGCGAGGAGGTGGAGGGCCACGCCGTCGTTGGGAGCACGCTGGAGGCGCTGCTCGGCGTGGGCGCGGATCTCATCCCAGCGGCCGAGGTGGAGGAGCGCGGCGTTGTGGATGCCGTCGGCGCGCTCCGAGTCGGGAAGGGTCTCCAGCAGCCGGCGGGAGACTTTCTCCATCTCCTGGTGGCGGGCCAGTTTTTCGTAGGTGAGGGCGAGGGCGAGGTCGAGCACGTTGCGGCGCGCCGGCTCGCCGGCGGCGGCAGCCGCCTCGCGGCAGGCGAGGAGGAGGGGAGGCGCCTGGGGGCTCGCGCTGTCGCTGCCCAGGAGAGCGGCGGCGGCGCAGCGCATCTCTTCGGCGCCGGCCTGCGAGCCCTTGACCCACAGCGCCGGGAAGGGCTCGCGCGGCAGCGCATCAGCCCCCGTCCGCTCCGGACCGCGGGCGTCCTCGGCAGCCCAGTCGAGCCACTGGCGTGCGCCCTTCAGGTCGCCGCGGTCCAGCCGGCGCAGGATCTCCAGGGCCAGCAATTGGGCCGAGGCGTCGGCACCCACTAGGCGGTACTCACCCCCTTCACGGACGACGTAGATGGCGAACTGGCGCGAGGTCTCGCCCATGCCCGAGGTGAACGAGGCGAATTCGATCCGGTATCCGAGGTCGTCGTCGCCGGCCAGCGTCTCGCGCAGGGAGGTGAGGCCGAGGTCGAGGGCGGCGTCCGCCGGCACGTCGCTCGCCAGGCTCTCCTGCATCTTGAAGAAGGACTTGCGGAGGGTCTCGTCGGGACCCTCCCTGGCCAGCTCGGCCTGCATGTCGCGGGAGAAGAAGGAGCTCAGCGTGCGCGGTTCGGGGTCGCCAGTGAACATGGCGAGGAGGAACCGCTTGAAAACCGTCGCGGGTTGGTCCGGCGGGAGCTGGATCTCCTCGTGCCTGCGCGTCCGGCGCACCAGGTCGGCGAGCGAGAGGAGGGCGGCGGGATTGGCCGACTGGCGGCCGGCGCGGTCGAAGAAGACGGCGGCGTCGGCGTAGCGCCGCACGAGGAGGAGGTTCTGGCCGGCTTGCTGCAGGACGGCGGCCCGCGCCTTCTCGTCCGCGAGCCTGCGCTCGCCCTCCTGGATTGCTGCCGCGGCCCCCTCGGTGGCCGCGGCGGCCACCAGGGAGAGCACGGAGACGGTCTGCGATTCCCGCATCTCCGCGGCGAGCTTCCTGGCCTCGTCGAAGCGGCCCGCCCGCACCAGGGCCACGAGGAGGTTCTCGTCCATGCCGTGATCGTTGAGGTCCTTGCGCAGCGCCTGGTATTCGGCGATGGCGGCCGGGAGGTCCGCCGCCGCGCTGTAGCGGCGCCCCTTGGCGTCGTACTCCAGGAGGATGGCGAGGTCGGCGCGCGTGGAGCCTTCCTTGGGATCGAGGTCGCGGGACTTGCGGTAGGCGGCGATGGCGCCGTTGCGATCGTAGCCCGGATGCAGTCGCCGGCCGATCTCGTCATGTTGCAGGACCCAGCCGAGAGCGCGCCAGGCCGCGGCGAGCTTCGGCTCGAGCTGGGTGGCCTTGCGTGCCTCCCGCCGCGCCGCCTCGCCC
>JBAPYB010000205.1:0-6895 GCA_049284515.1 Thermoanaerobaculia bacterium | reverse complement strand
GGCCCTGGTCGGCGACGTGGGCGAGTTGGCGCGGCTGATGGCCGGCAGAGTCCAGCTCCGGCCTGAAGAGGTGCCCCTGGAGAAGCTCGTCGACGAGGTCGAAGAGGTGGTGCGGCCAAGGGCCTGGGAAGGAGGGATCGCCCTCACGGACTCCCTGGACCCCGCCCTGCCCGGAGTCTTCCGCACCGACCGGGATCGCCTGCGGCAGATCCTCATCCTGCTCTTGAGCGCCGCCGTGAGCCATGCGAAGTCCGAGGTCTTCTTCCGGCTCGACATCGACGACAGGGGCCTCCGCGCCGTCATCTCCTCGGACGGCCCGCCTTTTCCGGAAGGGCCGCCCCAGGCCGTGTTCGAGCCTTTCCACGACGGGTTCCGGGCGACTCGCCAGCGCGGTGGCCGCAGCCTGGCGCTGCCGCTGGCCGATGAGCTCGCGCGGGTTCTCGGCGGCGCGCTACGGGCAGAGACCCGGGAGGGAAGGCCCGCCTTCGACCTGTCCGTTCCCGCCGCCGGTTGAGGTCTACGCGCTCAGCAGCTCGCGGATCAGGCGCAACAGCTCCTTCGTGGCGAAGGGCTTCTCCAGGAAGGCGTCGGCCCGCGTCAGGTCGGCATCCCGGCTGGACAGGGCGTCGTCGGTGTAGCCGGACATGAGGACGACTTTCAGCGCCGGATTCAGGTCCACGAGCTTGACGGCGAGATCGGCGCCGTTGCCGCCGGGCATCACCATGTCGCTCAGCAGGAGCCGGACGTCGTCGCCGTGGGCTTCCGCGAGCTCCAGGGCCACCGCGGGGTTCTCGGCCGCGAGGACCCTGTAGCCCTGGGTTTCCAGCACCTGCCGCAACAGTCCCCGGAACATGTCGTCGTCCTCCACGAGGAGGAGCGTGCCGGCGGCCCGGCCGGTGCCCGCATCGGTCGTGGCGCCCACGGCCGGCTCGACGGCAGCGGGCTCGGGCTCTTCCCGGGCCGCCGTAGCGGCGTAGGGCAGATAGACCCGGAAGGTGGTGCCGCTGCCCGGTTGGCTCTCCACGGCGATGCCGCCCTTGCAGCGCTGGACGATGGCATGGACGGTGGAGAGGCCCAGGCCCGTGCCCTTCCCCGGCTCCTTGGTGGTGAAGAACGGCTCGAAGATGCGCTTGCGGACCTCCTCGGCCATCCCTAAGCCGCTGTCCGCCACCTGGAGCAGGGCGTACGAGCCCGGAGGGAGCCGGCCGCCTTCGACGGCGATCTCGTGGCCGGCCGCGAGGTTGCGCACCGAGAGCGTCAGGGAGCCGCCCTGGGGCATGGCGTCACAGGCGTTGACGACCAGGTTGAGGATGATCTGGTGGAGCTCGCCGGAATCGCCCCAGACCCGGCCGAGCTGCGGCTCGATCTCACGGGTGAGCTGGATGTCCTCGCCGATCAGGCGGTCGAGCATGACCTCCACGTCCGCCAGCAGTCTGCCGACGTCGACCGCCTGGACCTGGACCTCCTGCCGGCGGCTGAACACGAGGAGCTGCCGCGTCAGTTGCGCGCCGCGCATGGCCGCACGGTGGATCTGCTCGACGGGGCGGCGGAGGGCCTCGCTGCGCGGCAGGGCGCCGAGCAGCATCTCGCTGTAGCCCCGGATGGTGCCGAGCAGGGTGTTGAAGTCGTGCGCCACGCCGCCGGCCAGGCGGCCGATGGCCTCCATCTTTTGGGACTGGCGGACCTCGGCCTCCAACTGCAGGCGCTCGGTGATGTCGTGCAGCGTTCCCAGGAAGTAGAGCTCGTCGCCGTAACGGACCTCGCTCACCGCGAGGTCCAGGAAGAAGGTCGAGCCGTCGCGGCGCCGGCCCTCGACCTGCCGGCCGATGCCGATGATGCGCGCCTCGCCGGTCGCCAGATAGCGGGCGAGGTAGCCGTCGTGCTCCTCTCGCCAGGGCGCCGGCATGAGGATCTTGACGTTCTGTCCCAGCAGCTCCTCGGGGGGATAGCCGAACATCCTCTGGACGGACGGGTTGACCAGCCGGATGGTGCCGGCGGGATCGATGAGCACGATGCCGTCGAGAGCGGCGTTGAGCACCGCCTGGAGCCGCTCAGAGCTCTCCTGCAGCGCTTCCTGGGACCGCCGGTGCTCCGAGACGTCCTCCACCAGCCCGATGTGATGGGTGGCCTGCCCGTTCGCCTCCCGCAACGGATGGGCCGTCAGCCGCCCCCAGAAGACGGAGCCGTCCTTGCGGACGAAGCGTTTCTCGATCTGGTAGGAGCTGCGCCGGCCCGCCCTCATCTCGGCGTAGAGCTGCCGGTTGGATTCGAGGTCCTCGGGGTGGGTGAGGTCGAAGATCGTGCGCTGGCGCAGCTCCGCCGCGGAATATCCCGTCATCCTCTGGTAGGCGGGATTGGCCTCGACGATCCGGCCGCCGTCCGCCACCGAGGAGATGCGGACGCCGATGACCGGGTTCTCGAAGAGAGCCCGGTAGCGGGATTCGTTCTCAGAGCTGCTGCCGGCAGCATGGGAAGGGGCCGAATCTTGGCTCATCGACCTACCAGGATCTCACAAGTTCTCAAATTTCGTCTTGCTTGCCGCCTCCGAGCGCGGCAACCAGAGAAGCCGCCCCGGCCTCCTTGGCTCTTTTCGGGGTGAGGAGGGACGGACTCTTGACCCAAGGGTCGGGACTCTTGACCCAAGGGTCAGGACTCTTGACCCAAGGGTCAGGACTCTTGACCCAAGGGTGGTAGTGGGGGAAAGTTGTGGGCCTAAGCAATGAAGCAAACTAAGGACAAGAAAGACCTTCGGCGGCAGGCTCGGGAGCGCTCGCCATCTCCGCCCGTCCCTATGGAGCTTGACCCCGGTATCCGGAAGGCCGTCGAAGTCTTGCAAGCTGGCGGCATTGAAACGTTTGAGTCCTGCGAAGGTGGGAAGGGCCACGCTTTTCCGGAGCCCACCGTCAGGTTTCACGGAGACCCGCCGGAAGGGTGGAAGGCCGTGGGAGTTTGCCTAGCTCACGGGCTCCCGATTCTGGCCCTCCGGCGGGTGTGGTACGTACTAGACGGGAATGAACCTACCGGCCCGCATTGGGAAGTTACGTTCCGGCAGCGACTGGACTAGCCGAGATCGATGCACACCTTGCAGCGGGGCCTTCCGCCCTTACCTGCAACTTTGTGTTTGGCAAGGATCTGTTTCCCGTCCTTGCAGTCGTCGTGGTCGTGGTACACGTCCCTGTGCGAGTACTCCTCAGAGGTCGTGTGATAAGCGTCTACTTTAGCCATCGCAAAAACTCCCTTTCTGCGGGGGGCTCGCCCCCCGCTGCCGATGATAGCCAAAGTCTATCTGAGTCACGGTTGAAGAAAACTTGAGCGCTCTAAGCTGCCGTCGCCTGAGCCGCGCCGAGCAGCTCCGCCAGCGACCACGGCTTGCGGGCGATGCCGGCCTTCATGGCGGGCGTCATCCGGATGGACCGGTGCATCCTCACGAAGTTGTAGTAAGCGAAGTACAGGGCCAGCGCTGCGCGCAGGTTGCTCTTCTTCCGGCTGAAGCCGTTCGACAGCCGCGTAAACCGGCGCAGGTGGCCGCGAAGCGTCCAGTTGCTCCGCTCGACATGAGAGGTACAAATCCGGTCCTCATCCGGGGTGCCGCTGACAACGATCTTTTCCTGTCCTGTCAGGCGGGGAGGAGCATACCGTCTGCCTTCCTCCCCGCCTACGTTTCCAAACTCCTTGATGACCTGCGCATAGTCCACCCGGGCGCCAAGGTTGTACTCGACTGCGTTCGGGTACCCGTTGAATCCGTCCGTGCTGAGTTGAAAGTCTCCCGCCGTCGCCTTGCTGAGCTTCTCCATAAAATCGTGCGCGTCCCACCCGTTGCGCCGTCCCAGGTGCCAAGCGAGGATGAGCTTAGAGGTCCGCTCGATTCCGAAGTAGCAGTAGGCGTCCCCGGCGTCCGGGTTGGCGATCTTCTTCCGCGTGCAGGTGCCCTGCTTGGCTTGGATGAATGTCCACAGCTCATCCGCCTGTACGTCCTGGACGGGGACGGCTTGGATCGTTTCGGCCATCATGCGCTCGCATCCTTCGCCCACCTGGACAAGGAGCTTGAGGATCGTCTTTTTGTCGACCTCTACGATGCGCTCAATGGACCGCACGGCGTTGCCCTCGCACAGGAGATGCAGGCAAAGCAGGGCCTTGTCCAGGGGGAGCTGCATGGCTCCCAGGGGCCGCTCCGGCCGCTCGGAGAACGTCTTGCGGCAGGTCAGGCAACGGAAGCGCTGGTTACCCTTGCGGTCCTTTCCCATCTTCTTCGTGCGTGAGGGGGACGGGCAGGCGGTGCATTTCATGAGCGGGGCTCCCTTGCGGTAAGCCCGGCCAAAAGCCATAATCAGGATGGAGGTCCGTTCGGCTTAGGTCGGGCGGTTCCAGGCTCCGGCGGTCGTTTGCAGCGACTGCCGGAGCCGTTTTCATGGTCCTAGTATAGCAGGAGTATATCCTGTGTCAAGTGGTAAGTCTTGACTCAGGCAAGATTTCTGCTATCCTATGGGCATGAATGACACAGCGAAAGCCCCCCAGAACCGGACCCAGACAGAACCCGTCCTCCTGCGGTTTGAACCTTCCCACCTGGAGATCATTGACCGAGCCGCCGAGCACTTGGGGCTCAGCCGGGCCGCTTGGGTGCGGTCCACCATGCTACAGGCGGCACGGGAAGTGCTTAAGACTGCGGGCTAGCCGGCGCGGGCCTGCCCTCTTGCCGGACGCCGGCAAAAGGAGGATACTCACGCGCAGGCGGAGTCGCTACAGCCGGAGTAGTTTACGCTTAGCTTTAAGTCATGTAGCCATGAAAAAACCAGCCAACCGCCTAACCCTCTACCTCGAAGGACCGAGAATCACCGCGGACCGGTTTGTTCGGGCGGTCAACGCCTTTTTTGATCTCATAACAGAGGTTGCCGAGCAGGTTGAGGGTCGCAAGCGCCCCGTCCGCTGGATTGTATCCGTAGAACCCGGTAGCGTGCAACTCAATTCTGATCCTCAAGCCTTGAAACCATTCGTCAAGGTGGGGAAGATTGCCAATACGATAGTCGACGGTATGCGGTCCCTAGACCGATCCTCGAAGCGTCCCGAGGGCTTTTCTAACCTTGCCCTTCGGAAAGCAAAAGACCTTGGCGGCGTTGCGGATGGAGTTGATATAGAGCGGGCAAAAATTAGGCTCTCGCGCAAGGCGGCATCTGTCAGAAAAGACACCGTTGCTCACGTTGATCGCATCCTCGGCGTGACTTCTACTGCATTCGGATCGGTGGAGGGTACCTTGGAAACCTTTTCAATCCATGGCGGCCCGCATTTGGCCGTCTATGATTCGTTGACGGGTCGAAAAATCGAGTGTATTGTGCCGCCGGAAAAGCTTGAGGAATACTGGAAAAACTTCGGGAAGCGCGTCTATGTTTTCGGCCTCATTCGGTACAACCGGGAGGGCGAGCCTCTTAGCATAGAGGTCGAGAACTTAGAAGAATTGCCCACCCATGGATTACCGACGGCCGAAGATGTCTACGGCATTCTAAGCGAAGTGTGACAAATGGAGTGGCGCTATTGGGATAGCTCGGTATTTCTCGCGTGGCTCCTGCCGGAGCCGGACCGGAGACGCCAATGTCGCGAGGTGCTGACAGCAGCCGAACGCGGTGATGTAAACATTATTACTTCGGCAATTACGCTGACCGAAGTAATCAAGCTCAAGGGTAAGCCGCCGCTGAGAGCTGACCAGCATGAAAAAATCAGGCGGTTTTTTCAGAATGACTATATTAAGGTGGTGGATGCCGACCGCTTCATTGCCGAGGACGCAAGGCGATTGATCTGGAATCATGGCCTTCAGCCGAAGGATTCCATACATGTCGCTACGGCGTTGCGCTTGACTGCGATATTGCATTGGAAGGCGCCGCGCTTAGATTGTTACGATGGCGATCTAATCGCACTTAGCGGCAAGCTAGGGTCGCCACCGCTTACTATTGATGTCCCTAGCATGCCGCAGCCTCCTCTCCCGTTTGATGAGCAAGACGCAGAAGAGAATGAGGATGTTGATGAAGGGGAAGAATCTCAGCCTGAATAGCGGCTATCCGGGCGCTCGCCGCCCTCTATAAACACAAAAGAGCCGGCCCCACGCGGAGCCGGCCCGGTACTACGTCGCTTCCCGCTCGTGGCGCTCTACCATCGGCCCCGCCCGGATGTCCCCCTCCCCGTCACTGCGGGCATAGACCGCCGCCAGCTCCGCGCCGAGCATGCGGCACTCCTTGGCATACCTGAAGGTCGCCACGAGCCGCCTGCGGGGCAAGTACACGAGGCTGTAGAACTTCGTCCGGCCCCACGGAATCGGCCCGTCTGGCGTGCCGTGGAAGTAGCCAAACGGAGGAGCCACCCACCCCTTGACCTCCGGTTCCGAGCCGTCCTCTAGGGTGACGCGGAATCGACCGTGGCGCCATGCCAGGGGGAGAGGCATGCCGGCCTTCAGGCGGACCCGCAGATAGGCGTCAGCGGCCCGGGCGAGCCATGCCCCGCAGGAGGGGAAGCCTTCCGAGTCCGCCGCACGCTTCCAGGCGATGGACTGCGGCATGGTCGCTCTGACCGTAAAGCTCGCCGTCTTGAGCTTCACTGTACCCTCTCCGGCTTCAGGGTGCGATCTCTCATGAGACCTTCCCTTGCCAGGAATTCAGCTCCACTTCCAGGCGGTCCGCCAGCTCGCCAACAGCGAGAGCGATGGAGGCACCGACGCCCGCAAGGCGTACCTCGTACTCGCTTGAGCCGGTGAAGGCCGGGCCGCACCAGGAAGACATGGCGCCCTGAAGAAAACGCATGTCCGCCACGGCGGCGCGCAGCTCCGCAGGGAAGATGCCTTCCCGATGGTTCGGCCACTCGCCCCAGGTGGCGAGCGCCATGTCGAAAAGGAGATGGCCGAACCCCCGGAGTC
>JBAPYB010000204.1:0-2236 GCA_049284515.1 Thermoanaerobaculia bacterium | reverse complement strand
GCCTCGGCCCTCGACGGTTTCCCCGGCACGCTCGCCACGGGACCGGTGATGCTGGCGCTCGCGGCCCCCGCGCTCGACTCGCAGCCCCTGCTCGCCGCGTTGGGCCTGAAGCCGCGGCCCGAGCGGGTGCGGGGAGGAGTGGACGTCGAGCTGACGCTGGATCTCGCGGCGCCGGCCGCCGGCCAGGGCGAGGTGCGGCTCTCCGGGCTGACCGCCGAAACGCCGGACGGCCGCGTGGCGTCTCAGGGGCCGGTGGTTCTGAAGCTGGCCGGCGGCCGGCTCGAATTGCAGCCGGTCCATCTGATCGCCAACGCCGAAGGAGGCGACGCCAGCGGCGTGGGCGCCGACTTGCGGGCGAGCGCGGACCTTTCCCGTTCCTGGCGGCTCACGGACCCGCCGTCCAGGCTCGTGACGCGGCTCGCCGCCGAGGCGAGCGGCGCGCTCGACGCGGCGCTCCTCAATCCCTACCTCCAGGGCGGCGTCGCGGCCGGCTCGCTCGCCTTCTCGGCACGCGCCTCCGGACCGCCGGACAGGCTGACCGGCAACGTCGCGGCGAGCGGCCCCGGCGCTTCGTTCTCCTTTCCGTCCGCCGGTGCGCGCATCACGGACCCGAAGCTCGCCGCCGATCTCGCGGACGGTCGCTGGACGATCCGCGAGGGCAGGCTCGGCGTCAACGGCGGCACGGTGGAGCTCGCGGGCGGCTATTCGGCTCAGCGTGGCGTGGAGGTCGACGCCCAGCTCGCGAAGGTCCGCTACCGGCTGGACTACGGCATCGACACCCAGCTCTCCGGCCGGCTCGCCTTCCGCTCACCCCCCGGCGAGCGCAGCCGGCTCTCCGGCCGCGTGGTGGTCGACCGCGGCGTGCTCGACCGCGACCTGAACCTCGACCGCGAGGTCTTCACCCTGCTGTTCAAGCCGCGCGACACGCCGGGCACCGAGGCGAGCCCCCTCGCCGCCGTCGACGTTGCCCTGGCGATCGAGACGACCGACGGCGTGCGGGTCAAGAACAACGTCGGCGACCTGCGGGCCTCCTGGCGCCAGCTTACGCTCGACGGCACGCTCGACGCGCCGGTGTTGCGCGGCCGCGTCGACATCGACCCGGGCGGCCTGTTCTACGCCTACGGCCAGACGGTGCGCATCGACAGCGGCTCGCTGCTCTTCACCGGCGATCCGGCGACCGATCCGCAGGTGGAGCTGACGACCACCACGTCCCTGCAGGACCCGAGCATCGCCAGTCTCCAGGGGGAGAGCCCGCTCGACCTCCTCGCCCAGCAGGCCCCGGCAGGCGATACGACGAGCGTCGACGCCGGCGCCGCGCTGACCGCCGGCTTCGCCGGCTACTACGGCGCCAGCCTCCTGCAGCGGCTGAGCCAGTCGGCCGGCCTCGGCGGCTTCTCCGTGCGGCCCGTCCTGGTGTTCAACGAGGCCGATCCCAGCGCCCGGCTCACCATCGGGCGCGACCTGTCGCGCAACGTCTCGCTCGCCGTCTCCGTCGACCTGCGCAACGCCGAGCGGCAGACCTATCTCTTCTACGTCCAGGACCTCTCCTCCCTGCCCGGGCTGCGGGCCGAGGGGTTCACCAACGACCTCGGCCATCACGGCGGCAGCCTCCAGCAGGCGTTCAACTTCGGCGGCGGGGAGCGGAAGGGGAAGGAGACGGGGCCGCGCCTGCGGCGTCTCGACGTCGCCACCCCGGCGAAGGGGCTCCTGAAGCGCGAGATCCGCGCCGCCGTCCGCCTGGAGAAGAAGCAGCCGGTCCCCGACGGCGCGGCCTTCGGCGTCGAGGTGGACGTGGCGGAGCTGCTGCACAAGAAGGGATATCCCGACCCGCGGATCGCCGTCGCCGTAATACCGGTCGAATCCGTAGAGTCCAAGCCCGGCTGGGTGGACGTGGCCGTGACGGTGGAGCCGGGTCCCAAGGTCTCTTTCGTGTTTGCGGGCGACAAGCCGCCGCGGGCCGTGCGGCCGTCCATCACCAGCCTCTATCGCACCGACTTCTACGAGGCGAGCTCGATCGAGGACGTACGCAAGGCCGCCGTGCGCGCCTTCCGCAGCACCGGCCATCTCGATCCCAAGGTGGAGATCAAAGTGGCGATCGACGTGCGGCGCGAGGCGAAGGACCCGAAGACCGGGGAGACTCCGCACACGGTGACGATCCGCACCGAGGCCGGCCGCCGGCTGCCGCTCCAGAGCCTGCGGTTCGTGGCCCTCGGCCCCGTCGAGGCCGGGCTTGCGG
>JBAPYB010000203.1:0-4304 GCA_049284515.1 Thermoanaerobaculia bacterium | reverse complement strand
GCCTCTGGCAGATGCCGGCCGGCTCGCCGCTGCCCGAGGGCGCCGTCGAGGTCACCCGCCGGGCGGACCGCGAGGGCGGCGTCGAGCGGATCATCTACAAGGATGGAGAAGTCCACGGTGCCATGCCCCGGCCTCCCAACCTGGAGGAGTCCTACGGTGCGTTCCTCGCCTTGCAGGGGATCGAGATGGCTCCCGAAGACCTCGCGGAGGGCGGAGCGTGAGGCTCACCGGGATCACTGCGGCGTTCGTCGTCCACGAGGTCCGCACCCAGTGGCGGTCGCTGCGCTTCCGGGTGCTGGCCGCGGCGTGCGTCCTGGCGGGCGGCTTCCCGGCGGCATTGATCTATGCCCGGCATCAGAGCGCCAGGATCACGGTGGGCAGCGCCACCTACGCCGCCGAGGTCTTCGACCTGCTGCCGGTGCTCACCGCCGTGGTCGCCCTGCTGATCTCGATCGACGCCGTCACCCGCGAGCAGGACGAGGGATCGTGGTCCACCGCCTCCCTGGCGGGCATGTCGAGCGCCGGCTACCTGCTGCGCCGCTGGCTGGCCCTTCAGGCCGTGCTGCTGCCGCTCACGGCGGTGCCGGTCGCTGTCGCCGGTGTGGCCGCGGCAGCCGCCCTCGGACCTGCGAACCTGAGGGCCGGCCCGCTGCTCGGGCCGTGGCTGATGCACGTGGTCCCCATCGCTCTCGCCTTCTCGGCCCTGGGGCTGGGCCTGGGGACGATCGCCGGCGGCATGATCAACGCCTTCCTGCTGGGCGGCGTGGTTCTCGGGCTCGTCCCCCTGCTGGTCAATGCGGCGCTGGGGCGCTTCGGAATCCGCCTCGGCGGCGACTGGCTGCAGATCCCCGAGTTCGCCATGGCGATCAAGCGCATCACGACGCCCTACGTTCCGGCGGATCCCTGGACGATCTTCTTCCCCCTGGAGATGAGCGAGTCGCCTTGGGACTGGCGGGTGGCCGCCGAACAGTACCTGCCCCTGGCGGCGTTGCCCGTGGCCCTCGCCGCGGCGACGCTGGGGTTGGCCGTGCGCCATCTGCGCCGTACCCGGCCGGACGTCCGGCCGCTACGCATCGGCCCCGATCACTCGCTACGCAATTTCCTCCTGATCGTGGCCCGCCTGCGGGAACGCTACACCTCCGACCCTCGCCCCTCGCGGGCGGACCTGGTGGCGCTCGGCACGGCGCTCCTGATCGCCCTGGCTGGAGTGGCGCTGCTCGCGGAGCGCGCGGAGCACTACCAGCGCCTCGGCACGGTGCGCTTCGCGATGGAGACCGCGGGGAAACCCGATCCCACCCCCACCGGCGTCATGCCCGGCCGTTGGCGGCTGGAGGGTGTGCTTGGACCCGGCCGGGAAGTTGCCCTCACGGTGACGGCGGAGATGCGCAACCTGGGCACCTCGCCCCAAGGACATCTGGCCTTCACGCTGAACCCCCACGTCCGGGTGGAGGCGGCCGCGGCCGGCGAGGGGACGCTCGAGCTGTCCCGCGTCTGGGACCGGCTCGGGGTGGACGTCTCGCCGCCGATTCCCCCGGGCGGCGCCCGGGAGCTGCGGTTCCGGCTGCGGGGCGAGCCCGCCGAGGACCGCTTCTTTTCCGCCAGGGCCGCCTACTGGGGGTTCCACAAGACCTTCGGCGACCATCTCCACGCGAGGTTCTGGCGCGATCTCGCGGATCTCTCCAAGGGCTATCAGGTGCCGGCTCTCTCGCCCCGGCGCATCGAGCTCCAGGCGGCGGATCTGACACCGGTTCCCCGGTATCAAACCTGGAAGCTGTACGCGGACGAGGAGAATCCGAACATTCTCCGGATGCCCCAGGAAGTCTTCTTCCCGGCCGCCGACCTGTCGCTGGACCTCGCCGCGCCCCCGGGTGTCCTGGTGGCGGACTCCTGCGGCGGCCTGGTCTCCCCGGGGCACCCCGGAAGCCCCGGAAGCCCCGGGAGGCTGCGGAGCCACTGCCGGCTGGCCGTGTCGGACCTGACGGTGGCCGGCGGCCACTACCGGGAGCTCCCCCGGGCCAGCGCGACCGGCGCGACGGTGGCGGTCCTGCCCTTCCACGCGGCGCTGGGAGAGCTGCACCTGGGGTTCCTGGCGCAGGGCATCAGCCGGCTGGACGAGGCCTGGCCCGGCTTGGGAGATCTGCGGCAAACGGTGGTGCTGGAGTGGCCGAGCGACGAGGCCTTCGGTCTCGACGCTGCGAACGTCGCCTATATGAATCGCTGGGCGGACCCCGGCCGCGCGCACATTTCGGTGCAGGGCGAGCTGGTGCGGATGACCGAGATGGACCTCATCCGGACGGAAACCCTCAAACCGGACACGCTGGTGGCCGAGCTGGTGGCCGGACGGCTGGCCCGCCGCCGGCCCGCCAAGCCCGACGACGCCCTCCTGGTGCGCATGCTGCTGCGCAGCCTGGTGCTCCAGCGGCTCGGGATCATGCCGGACGGGGGCGCCGCGGTGATGGGCGTGCGCACCGGCACGGAGGCCTTGCTCAGCATTCCGCCGCCCGAGTCTTCCTACTCCCTGAACTATTGGAACAACCGTTTCCCCGCCCTGGTGACGGCGCTGCGCTACCGCATGGGTGAAGAAGCTCTGCGCGGCGCCATCGAAGACGTCCTGTCGCGCACCAGCAACGAGCCGCTCACCCGTGAGGAGCTCTACGCGGCGATCGAGAAGCGGAGCGAGGTCCCGGTCGACCGCATGATCCAGGACTTCCTGGTCCAGGGCTATCTTCCCCAGCCGATCCTGGACGGCGTCGAGCTCCACCATTCCGGGGGTGCGGAGGGCGGCTGGCGGGTGACGGGGCGGATGCGCAACCGTACCCAGGGCGAGGCGCTTTGCAAGGTCGTCCTCAACACCGACCTTGGACGGCTGGAGACGACCGTCCGCGCGGATCACGACCAGGCCGGCGATTTCTCGTTCTCGACGCCCCGCCGGCCGCAGGCCGTGCTGCTCGATCCCGACCGCGAATGCCACCGCCTGATCCCCAGCGCCGGCGCCCGCGACCGGGTGTTCTTCGACGGAGCCGAACGGTGAGAGATCTCCTGCGCTCCCTCCATCTCTCTCTCGACCTCCTGCTGGGCCGCCGGCTGCTGCTTTTCGCCGTGCTCGACGGCGCGGTGATCCTGATCATGGCGATGTCGATGTTCCTCGAGTCGGAAGGCGCGCCGGGGGACCTCTACCGCTACGTCTTCCTATTGCCCGCGGTGCTCCTGGGGTTGCCGGCCCTGGCGGGGATGGTGGACCTGGAGCGCCGCGCCGGCTGCCTCGACCTCGCGCTGGCGGCGCCCGCGGCCGAGCTCTACTTCGTGCGCCGGGCGGCGGCCGTCTGCGCCGTGGTCGCTCTCCAGGGGGAGCTGATCATGGGCATCGCCTGGCTCAACGCCGACCCGAAGTTTCCGCTCTTGGAGCCCGGGCTCCAGATCCTCGCGGCGAGCGCCTTCCTGGGCGCCGTCTCGCTGTTCTGGGCCGTGCGGCTGCGCACGGCGGGCGGCGTGTGGCTCGCCTCGGCCGTCACCCTGGCGGCGATGTCCCCGTGGTTCTTCTTCGACCCGATCCCCGAGCGCCTGCACGTCATTTATGGCCGTTTCCTGCCGGGCGCCGAGGCGGCGCTGCCCTGGCTACGCAGCCTCGCCGTGCTGGCCGTGGGCTCGGTCCTCTTCTTTCTCTACGCCCGGCGGCGGCTGCGCCGGCCGGAGCTGATGATTTCGTGATGGAGAATCCCATGCGATCCATTTGTCTACTTCTCTTGGTTGTCTTCCTCGGAGCCTGCACCCAGACGGCTGAGGTCCCGGAGGAGGCGGCCGCGCTGCCGGTGAAGATCGAAAAGCTGGCGCGGGCCTCGTTCCAGCCTACGCTCACGTTGCTGGGCGTGGTGCGCCCCGCCAACGAAGCGCAGGTGGTGATCCCCGTCGCCGGCCGGCTGCACTACCCGGACCGCTTCCGCGGCGGCCTCTCCTCGGGCCTCCAGGTGCGCGCCGGCGAGGTGCTGGCGCGGATCGACAACCTGGACGCCGAGCAGTCGCTCGCCGAGGCCCGCCTGCGACTGGAGGCCTCGACCAAGGAGCTGGCCCGCTACCAGCGGGCGTTCGACAGCGGCGTGGTGCCGGCGGCCACTCTCGCCCAGTACAAGGCCCAGGCCGACCTCGACGCGCAGAAACTGTCCTCGGCGCGGGAGAAGCGGTCGAGCCTCGATCTGCGCTCGCCCGTCGCCGGCTGGCTACTGATCGAGAAGCCCCTGCCCGCGGAGGGCGAGGTGCAGGCCGGCACCGTCCTCGCCCGCATCGCCGCCGGCGGGCCTCCCAAGGTG
>JBAPYB010000202.1:0-24284 GCA_049284515.1 Thermoanaerobaculia bacterium | reverse complement strand
GCATGAGGGCCCGGCGCACCTCGCCGGCCGGCAGACTCGCCGCCGCGGCCAGCGCATCGGCCATGAGCCCGGCCAGAGCGCCCTGCCGCAGCTCGCCGAAGATGAGGCGGACGAGGAAATCCTGTTCCTCCCCCGTCGCCCGTGCGAGAAGACCGCCGAGCAGCTCCACCCGAGCTGCCGTCGACCCCGCGCCGGTGGTCGCGGCGATACGCTCGAACGTCGCATCCACCTCGCCCAGGGTGAGCGACGGCTCGGCGGCCGCCGTCCCGGGCCGGGCATCCCGGATCGCCGCGCCCCCGAGGCCGATCCGTCCCTGCCGCAGATTCCCTGAAAGCCACGCCACGGCCACGTCGATCTCCTCCGGAGCCAGGCGCCGTAGCAGGTCCGCAAGCGCCGCGATCTTCTCCGATCGCGAGCGGGTTTCAGCGACGCGGTGGGAGGTGGTGACGAGGTCGGCGAGGCGCATGGGGATTGCCTATGCACCGTAAATGATGAATCCCGGTCTAGCGTCGCTGATCAATCGATACTCAGGCGGATCACCACTCGCCTTCCACCAACCGGCGCTGCTTATCCCGCATAGCACGCACCCGAGCCTTCTCCTCGGTTTGCGGATCGTTTTCAAGCGCCCGATTGATGGCTTCGAGCAATGCGACCCCTGTCTTAATCTTTGGCATTGCGGGCAGTATTCCTCCGTGCGACGCAGCTCGTCAATCAGTCTGCTATTCTCTTTATCGCCTTCGAGGAGGTGACCGATGGTGAAGACTCTGCCAACCTTCCTCCTCTGTATTTTCCCTCAATGGTCGTAGACGATGACGCCTGCGTCGCCAGGGATTGAAATCCTTGGCTACTGACGCTTGTCCCCTCCGGGACCGCAATTTCGTTTCTATGTCCCGCAGGGACTACCGAGGGTAGCCAGGTGATTTCAATCCCTGGCGACGTAGGCCGCGCTGGCGACTACTTTTGAGACACCCTCTGAGCATACGGGCGGGGATTCCCTCTCATCGACGGCCTGCTATGCTCGGGCCGCTGTGCGCCGCCAACGCCCGGGATCGGCGGCCCTCCTGGGGCTAACCTCCCTCCTGCTCCTCGGGCAGGCGCCGGTGCCGTCCGTCTCGCCGGCAGATCCTCCGGCTTCCTCTCTGTCCGTATCGATGATGGCGAAGCATCTCGCCGGCTTCGGCTTTTCCGTCACCATCGGGGCCGCGCCAGGATACGTCGACGAGCGGTCCTGCGCCCTCTGCCATCCGAAGATCGCCGAGTCCTACCGCGAGAAGGGGATGGCCCGGGCTTTCCAGCGCCCGCAGACAGCGAAGGAGATCGAGGACTATTCGGCGCCGCCTTTCGTCCACGCCCCCTCCGCGCAGAGCTTCCAGATGTTCCACCGGGACGGCCGGCTCGTGTTCCGGCGTTGGCAGCTCGACCCGGCCGGCCAGCCGATCAACGTTTTCGAGCAGCCCGTGGACTGGATCCTCGGCTCCGGCGACCACGCCCGGACCTATCTCTACCAGACCGCGGGAGGTGAGATCTTTCAGCTCCCCATCGCCTGGTATTCGCAGACCCGGAGCTGGGGCATGGCCCCTGGCTTCGACCGGCCGGACCACGAGGGCGTGTTGCGCCGGGTGCGGCGCGAGTGCCTCTTCTGCCACACCTCCTACCCCGACGTGCCGGCCGGGGCCGACGCCTATGGCGCGCCACAGACCTTCCCGGCCAGCCTTCCCGAGGGAGTCGGCTGCCAGCGTTGCCACGGGCCGGCCGCCGAGCACGTGTGGCTGGCCCTGGGCGGTGTGGGTGTCAAGGAGGAGATCCGCGCCAGCATCTTCACCCCTGGGAAGCTCCCCGGGGCGCGGCCTGACGAGGTCTGCTCCAGTTGCCATCTCCAGCCGTCGGTGGCCCTCCCCGGCGTGCGCCGCTTCGGCCGCAGCGACGACTCCTTCCGGCCCGGCGAGCCGCTCGCGGACTACCTCGTCCAGGTAGACGTCACGGAGGAGGGGCGATCGCCGGCCGACCGCTTCGAGATCAATCATCATCCCTATCGCCTGCGCCAGAGCCGCTGCTTCCTCGCCAGCGGCGGCGCCCTCTCCTGCCTGACCTGCCACGACCCGCACCGCCGGCTCCCCGAGAGCGAGCGCGCCAGCCACTATCGCGCTGCCTGCCTCACCTGCCACGCGCCGGACGCCTGCCGCCGGCCTGGAAAGGCGACGGAGATGGATATCAGCGACTGCGTCTCCTGCCACATGGCGAAACGGCGGACGCAGGACGTGGTCCACGCGGTGATGACCGACCACCTCATCCGGCGCCGTCCCGGAGGCCCCGAGCTGCTGGCCCCGCTCGCCGAAACCGAGCCGGTGCTCACCGGCGTCCACCTGCTCGATCCCGCCCCTGTGGGTGACCTCGGCGAGGTGTACCGGGCCGCCGCCGTCGTGCGGATGAGCAGCACGGAGGACGCCGTGGCCTACTTGGAGAAGAGGCTGGACGCGGCCCGGCCGGAGGCGATCGAGCCCTGGCTCGACCTCGCCCAGGGCCAGATCCGCCGGCACCGGTTCGCCGACGCGGAGAAGACCCTCGCCGTCATCCTGGTGCGCCGGCCGGAGCATCCCCTCACCCTCGAATGGCTGGGCTTGACGCTGGCCGCTGAAGAGAAGACGGACGAGGCCATCGGCATCCTGGAAAGGGCGCTCGCCGCCGGCGCCGAGCAGGCCGAGACCGAGTACACCCTCGGTCAACTCCTCGCCGCCAAGGGTCGCACCGCCGAAGCGGAGACGCACCTCGGCCGCGCCCTCACCGCGCGTCCCAACTTCGCGGCAGCCTGGTATCAGCTCGGTGGAGTCCACGCCGCGCAGGACCGGCCGGACGACGCGGTCGCCTGCTGGCGCCGCGCGCTGGAGATCGACCCCACCCACACCGCCTCGTACCTGGCTATGGGCAGGACCCTACCCGCCAAGGGTGACCGCGCAGCAGCGCTCCGCTGGCTGCGCCACGGCGCCAAGGCCGCCGCCAAGCCGGCGGAGGTGGAAGGGGCGCTGCGTGCGGTCGAGGCCGAGGTCCAGCACTGACTATGAGGCGGAGCGACCCTTGAGGGGATTTTCCAATCTCAACCCGGCGAACCGGGAAAAACCGCCATCGCTGCTGCAAAAAGTGAGGTCATGCTCGATAGCGAGCGCCGCGAGATGTGCATCCGGGACGGATTTGGAGGTCATGCCGGGTTGCGACAACAGGGATCCCAGAATCTCAGCATGTCTTTCAGTCGGGGCAGGAATCCATACGGAAGGCCAGGAGAGCCAAGCCTCAACGTGTTCCCAAGCCTTCCGGACCGATAACGCAGCGGGAAATAGGCTGGGGTTGCTGACGAGACGTACGAAGGCCAGGAGGGATGCCCAAGGTAGGCCTACCCTGGGCAATTCGTTGAGCTGCCGGTCAAGCCATTGGTGCGACGCTGCGTGTTGTGGAAGACTTGTGACTGAAGAGTAAATCAAAAGGTTGGCGTCGACAACGATCACCTGAAGGCTTCTCCTTCGACGATTGCCAGGACCTTGGCAACGTCGTCCAGATCCTGCACCAGGCAGGGCCCCAGGTCGAAGACCTGGGTCTCGAAGCGCTTGAGCCCTTGGGGATCCAGAGAACGATACCTGCGACTGGCGTCCTGATCCTCTTCGTCCTCAAGGCCGCCGACAAGGCGAGCAGCGACCTCGGCGCGCTCACGCTCATCCAACTGCAGAGCTTTCCGGACCAGTTCCTCGATCTCAGGCTTCATGGACGTAGATTAACACAGCGGCTGTAGCCTCAGAAGTGCAGCAACACGGCCCCGATGTCGTTGCCGATCGTGGCGACGTTGCGCTCCATCAGCTCTTCGTAGCCGCCGCCCATGGCGCCGACGCCGGACCGCCTCTCCTGGCGGAAGCGGAACAGGACCCGGCCCGTCGCTGCGTCCGCCACCTCGCCGGAGATCTCCGTCCTCGCCGCTCCGGCGCCGAAACCTGCCCAGTATCGAGCGGCCCGGGAGCCGGGATCCATTTTCGTCACCGTGCCGCGAACTACGAGCGTTCCAGGCGCGGCCTTCTCTCCTGGCTCCGCGCGTCGCGGGGCGAGCACCACTTCGGGCTTCTCAGGCCTCTCCCCGATCCTGCCCGAAAGCCCTGCCGCAAAGGGCCGGGTTACGAGGGCCAGGGTGTTTTTGACTGGCGCATAGGTGTTGTCGTCCGGCTCCGGCAACGGCGTCGCCGAGATGTCGAGCGGCTCGATGACGATGCGGTCGAAGTCCGAAAGCTTGAACGAAGCGAGAATCTCGAGCTCGTCGACCTCGCCGTTCCAGTCCTTGTACTTGCCGGGAGCCGTAGGGGCAGGCTTGTCCTTCGCGTTCGAAGGCACCGTAGACAGCAGGAGGAGCAACGCAAGAACGAGGGATATCCGGATTTTCATAGAGACCTCCTGAAGAGTTGCCTCTCTACGCTGCATAGTCGAAAACAGGCGTTTCAAGAATCCGGATTGGCCTCTCAGCCCCTTCGACAATCTCCTGAAGGCGTTCGACAGTCTGCGGAGAAAAGAACTGCTCGCCGGTCTCTTCGTTCACGCGTGCCAGTACGTTCTCGATGACGAAGAGCTTGCAGTCCAGTTCCAACGTGTAGGTCACGACCTTCTCAATCCAAGCCATGGATTCAAGAATATCACTCAGGGGCCGGTCCCTCTGACGGACTTAACCGTCCTTCACGCATCCCGATTGAACTTCCGCATCAAATCCGCCACCGTCGCCGCCGGTCTCTCGGGCGGTTTCGCAGGCGGCCGCCCACCCCGGCCGGCGCTTCCCGTGGCGTGGCGCCCCTCGGCGGGGGGCTGCTGGAGGGCTTTGATAGAGAGGCTGATGCGCTCGCGCTGGTGGTCCACTTCCAGCACCTTCACCTTCACGATCTCCCCCACCTTCACCGCCTCCCGCGGGTCCGCCACCCAGCGGTGGGTCAGCTCGGAGACGTGCACCAGGCCGTCGCGGTGGACGCCGATGTCCACGAAGGCGCCGAAGTTGGCCACGTTCGAGACGCGCCCTTCGAGCACCATGCCGGGTTGGAGGTCCTTGACCGAGGTCACGTCCGACCGCCACTCGGGAGTCTTGAACTCGGGGCGCGGATCGCGGCCCGGACGGAGAAGCTCGTTGCGGATGTCCTCCAGGGTGTATTTCCCCACCTGGTGCGCCTCGTCCGCGAAGCGGCTGAAGTCGAGCTTGCCCACCAGGTCCGGATTGCCCACCAGGTTTCCCACGGGCACCGACAGGGCCGTCGCCATCTTCTGCACGACCTCGTAGCGCTCCGGGTGGACCGCCGTGCGGTCGAGCGGGTTCTCGCCCTCGCGGATGCGCAGGAAGCCGGCGGAGAGCTCGAAGGTCTTGGGGCCGAAGCCTGTGACCTTGAGGAGCGACTTGCGGGACGAGAAGGGGCCGTTGCCGTCCCGGTGGTGCACGATGTTGTTGGCCAGGCGCTCGGAGAGGCCCGAGACCCGCCGCAGCAGCGAGGCCGACGCCGTGTTGAGCTCCACGCCCACCCGGTTCACCGCGCCCTCGACCGCCGTGTCCAACTCGCGCTCCAGCGATTTCTGATCCACGTCGTGCTGGTACTGGCCCACGCCCAACGAACGGGGCTCGATCTTCACCAGCTCGGCCAGCGGGTCCTGGAGACGGCGGGCGATGGAGACGGCGCCGCGCAGCGAGACGTCGAGCGTGGGCAGCTCCTCGCGGGCCACGGCCGAGGCCGAGTAGACCGAGGCGCCCGTCTCGGGGACGATGGCCACGATCACCTTGTCGAGCCCCGCCTCCTGCACGGCCTTGCGGGCGAAGGCCTCCGTCTCGCGGCTCGCCGTGCCGTTGCCCACGGCCACGGCGTGGACGCCGTGCTTGCGGAGCAACGCGACGACGGTCTTGGCCGCGCCGGCCTCGTCCGCGTGGGGAGGGACCGCATGAATGACGTCGGTCGCCACCACGCGGCCGGTGCCTTCCACCACCGCCAGCTTGCAGCCTGTGCGGAACCCGGGATCGAGCCCCATGACGGCGATCTGGCCCAGCGGCGCCTGAAGGAGTAACGCCTCCAGGTTGGCGCGGAAGACGGCGATGGCCTGCGCCTCGGCCCGCTCGCGCATCTCGGAGCGGACCTCGTTGGTGATCGACGGCCGCAGCAGACGCTTGTAGCCGTCCGCCGAGGCCTCGCCGATCTGCCGGCCGCAGGGGGTCTCCAGCGGCAGGCGCCAGGAGCGGCCCAGGCGCTCGGTTTCGCGCTCGTCGTCGATCCGCAGGTCCGAAATCAGGAAACCCTCGCGCTCGCCTCTCAGGATGGCGAGCAGGCGGTGGGAAGGGATGTCTTTCCCCGGCTCGTCGTGCTCGAAGTAATCGCGATAGGTGGCGGCTTCGGGGTCCTTCTCCTTCTCGGGGAGAACGCGCACGCGCAGCGTCCCCTCCGCGGCGAGCACCCGGCGCAACTCGGCGCGCTCGCCTGCGTTCTCGGAGAGCCGCTCGGCCAGGATGTCCCGCGCGCCGGCCAGCGCGGCGTCCGTATCTTCGACGCCTTTCTCGGCGTTGACGAACTCGCCCGCCAGCTCCTCCGGCCGGGTGCGCGAGGCCGCGTGGGCTAGCAGGGCGTCCGCCAAGGGCTCCAGCCCCTTTTCGCGGGCAATTTGGGCGCGGGTGCGGCGCTTCGGCTTGTAAGGGAGATAGAGGTCCTCCAGCTCCTGCTTGGTGACGGCAGCGCGGACCGCCGCCTCCAGCTCCTCGGTGAGCTTGCCCTGCTCGCGGATGCTTTCCAGGATGGCGTCCCGCCGCTCGGCGAGCTCCAGGAAGTACTCCCGGCGCTTGGCGAGCGTTTCGAGCTGCAGGTCTTCGAGGCCGCCCGTGGCCTCCTTGCGATAGCGGGCGACGAAGGGGACGGTCGCCCCCTCGGCAAAGAGCTCGGAGGCGGCCTGCACCTGCTGCGGCCGGCAGCCCACCTCCGTGGCAATCATCGCGACAAAACGCGGTTCCAGTAGAGTGGTCTTGCTCATGGAGTTCTAGTCTGTCATACCCGCCCGCACCGCCCAGCCCTCCTCCTCCTCGACGGTGCCTCGAAGTCTCACCAGCGAATCGGACGCCCCAGAACCCCGAGCCGCCACGGTTGCCCCTCTGTTGCGTACAGGTGGTAGATGGGCTTATCATCACGCCATGAAAGCCATTACGGGCACTGTCGCAGGCGGTCGAATCGAAATTCCGGCGGAGCTCGTGGCCGAGGGGACTCCGGTGGTGGTACTAGCTCCCGAGTCCGGCGAGCCCATCATGCTTACCCCAGCCGAGGAGAGAGAGCTCCTAGAGGCGATGGAAGACATTCGCCGGGGCGATTACGTGGACGGCGAAGACCTGCTGAATGAGCTCCGCTCTCTACGGTCTTGAGATTCCGGATTCGTGTCTCTCCCCGGGCAACTGCTCAGATCCGAGTTGCCGCGCGATGGTGGTCCGAGAACCGGCCGAAAGCACCCGAGGCCTTAGAGGAGGAGCTCGCAAGAGGATTCGAATTGGCGAGCACATTTCCTTCGGCTGGAGAACTGGTGCCTCGAACTCGGCTTTCGGGCGTACGACGGGTTCTCCTGGGGCGTATCCGCTATCACCTCTACTATTCCGTCTCGCACGAGACCAAGACGGTCGAGATCCTGGCGCTGTGGCATACAAGCCGCGGCAGTACGCCAAAGCTTTGATACGAGCTCCAACCAAGTCTCAGGCACCTTTTCTGGCACCTGCTAATGCTAAAGGCTCTAGCAGGCGCTCGCCAAGTCCACTACCTAAAGCCGAGCGTCTTGAAGAACGCTTGGTTTCGCTGCTCCGCGCGCCGAATGAAGGCCCGAAAATCGAGCACTTCGACGCTCATGTTCAGGCTGGAGATCGTCCCGTGCCAGCGCCACTCGCCCTCAACCCTCTTGATCTCGCCGGGGCTCATTTCGAGAAGCTCCTCCATCTTAGGCGTAAGCGTGACTACGGCATAGGCGTCGATGCGGACCGTGAGGCTGATTCCAGGTAGCGTACGCCCTTGAGCATCTATAGCACCGCCCCTGCGCAGGAGACGACCGTACTTAGCGAGTTGCTCGACGGGATTCTCGTCATCGCGGTCCGGCCGTTTGAACTCAACGAGAGATACGTGCTGGAACGGGTCGCCAGTCTTGAACGCGAGGATGTCGGGTCGCTGCGGAGAATCGGAGGGAGAGGCACTGTTCTGCGAGAGAGGGATGTCAGAGGCCACGAATTCATAGAACGACAGCGTGTCGTCCACGAGCCACAGGTTATGGTCGTCGTAAGCGATCTGCCCGTTGGTGTTGCGGAGCGGAAACACGATCTGGTGGATATGCTTTTCCAGCGCCGGGCCTTGAAAGCGAGACGTCATCGTGCTGAGTAGATTTAACACCGCCCGCCGTTTCGTGACATACCGGACGAGGTCGGCCTGCCCCGCAAGATTCGTCTCGGAAACGACCCTGTACAATTCGTCCGCCACTTGGTCGAGCTCAGTCTTGTCCGCGATCAGCTTTTGTTCAACCTCGGCCTGTTGCTGACGGATCTCCAGCTCCCAGGTCTGTTTGACCCGATAGAGGCTCTCGTCCATCTGACGCGGGTTGTCAGACCATTTGATGCGATGTAACTGTTCACGTTTGTGCTCAAGCAAGCGGGCGTACTCGGGCTGCGATGTGCGGATGTGGTGTTCGATGCGGCGAAAGTTCTCCTCGCGCTCGGTCTGCAGCAGATCGGCCAACCTCTCATTGATATTCGCACCCACAGCCTCCCGCAACGTCTTCAAGTCGAGGAGGCCGGACGCCTCTATGATCGGAGCTCCGTCAGGAAGGTTGAAGCGGGTTCTGGTGATGTCGACCGACGAGTCGAGCGCCTCACCACCCACGAACACATGGTGAACTTGGGTGTCACCGGACGATAGCCGAATCGGCTCCGAGCTGAGGTCGGAAACCTCGGAGAGCGGAAACGAGGTGACCACACGCTCGTCCGCGCAGAGATGACCCATATGCTTTCGGCCCGAGGCGTACTTCTGCCACACGTGGCGGAGCCGAAGCTCGTGGTTGCCCAGGCGCAGAGGCTCGGGGCTCTCGATGTCGAGTTCTGCTAGCCGGTTGTTAACCGTGAGGTCTAGCAGACCATCCGCGCGTGCATCAATGACCCGGACTACCGGGCAGCGATTGAGCGCGAAGTAGTTGAAGCAATGCTCGAAGATCCTGTCCGCGATGACCTCGGGCCCTCTCCCAAGGATCTCTGCATAGGGCGGCTGCACTCCGCTTAGCCGAATGCAGGTTCTTAGATCGGCTGTGTCATCAGCGTCACTCTCTTGGTAATTAGTGATGCCGGTCTCGCTTGGGCAAAAAGCAAAAGAGCGTCGCCGGAGCCTGCCCGTTGAATCGAGAAAGGTGCTCTCGACTTCCGCCTTCTTGAAGACCACCAACCAGGTGAACCTTCCGATACCCTTGCCTCCGAGGGTCAGCTTCGCTGAGCTATCTGCCGTCTCGAAGGAGTCGAGGTTCGCGTCGGTGAATCCGCTGCCGTTGTCGATAACGGAGAAGCTCTCGATTAGCTCGACCGGCGGCCTTCCAACCACTCCGGGAAGGGGTAACTGGGGGACCCGGAGCACCTCAACCTCGACGCGACCCTTGGTGCTGACCTCGGCACCGAACCGCTCCTCAGTAGCGTGAATGCTGTTGACCACGGTCTCGAACAAAGGCAGGAAAGCGTCCTGGACGGCGACCTTCGTGTTCCGAAGGCGTCCAGCGAGATCCATCCTCATCCGGTGGGCGCGATCGGTGCCCGGGGGCGGCAGATTAGATGCGAGCTGCTGCGGCTCCGTCATAGCAACTCTCCTGCGACGACTTGCTCCAAGTGAACGCCAGCGTAGCGAGCTGTTCTTGCATGGCTGGCTCCCGAGCTTCGCCTATCACCTGCTTGAAAACATGGAGGCCACATGACGTCTTCCTTCGGCTTGCTGGCACTCTTGGGGTTCGCCATGCTCTGAGTATCGCACGGCCAGCGGGAGGTGCCGGAAATGGAGGCATACAAGACTGCAGCCAAGATCGAGCAAGAGGGTGAACTGCGTCTCTCAGATCTGCCCTTTCAAGCCGTTGATGAGATCGAAGTCCTTCTCCTTCGCCGCGAGCCAGCTCAGACGATAGAGAATCCCTATCCGCTCCGTGGGCTGCCCATTCGCTACGATGACCCGACTGAGCCAGTTGCGGAAGGCGACTGGTAACTCATATCTGGGTGTGGTGGAGATCCATGGCGACAGCCTTCTCAGTGCGATGGACTTCCTCAAACAGCACGAGGCGAGCGGCCGGGCCGGATCAGTAGGCCTGATCGCGGGGAAGCACGCGGAGTATGTCGAGGATCTGTTCCGTGGTGTTACGCCGGAACCGGACTCGCCACTGACCCACTCGAAGCCGCCATTCTGGAGGGTCTACTCCCCTGAGCCGCAACACGTTACCCTCGCCGCTATTGGCCAAACGTTGGACCGCCAGGATCACACGATCCTGGATCTGAGGATCGAGGCGGGAGAGATCTCGGCGAGCGGTTGACTGCCAGCGGACTTGCCAGCTCACGGCAAGCTCAGCGCTCGACGGAGCTCTTCGGTCGTGAGGCCGCGGCCCGCTTCTGCATCTCTCCGCGCTTCGGTCAGACCGCCGTCGGCGTCATCGGCGTCCAGCTCCTCATCCATCGGCGCGTGGTCGAGGGCTCTCCGCACCGGATCGGAGGTGTCCCGCAAAGCCTCGAGTACGCGGGAGGCGGTGGGCAGATCCATTTCAGGCAGATCATCCACCAACTGATGAAGAGCTTCTCTGGGACTCATCGTTTGTCTTGACTCAGACGGTTGGCCCTCCAACGACCCTGCAAGCCGGGCAAAGCCAACGCGGGTATTGTACACTGGGCCGAGATTACCAGGCGCGCTGGATTGACGCTGCCCTCCCGGCGGCATAGAGTGCGGGCCATCTTCCGTACAAACCACTCATTCTATGGAGGGTGAGATCTTGCGCACACTCGCGACCACCACGTCCGCCGCTTTGTGGCTCCTCGCCGCCCTTTCCACCTCGGCCAGCGCTCAGACGTACTACCCCGGCTGTCCGCATTGGAGCCATTCGGTGACCTTCGTCAACAACAGCAGCAACTCGGTGCAGATCAAGGAGACCGACGGCTGCTACAGCAACAACATGGCGCCGCCCTACACCGGCAAGTGCTGGCCGCAGCAGATCTCGGGAGGCTCGCTCACTCTGGCGCCCGCCGGCCAGCCGAAGTCCTCGCAAACCGTCAGCATCGTCTCCTGCTGGTCGGGGAACTTCTCCATCGCCTCGGCCACCTTCCCCTACCAGACGCTGGCAGAGTTCACTTTCGACGGAGGCCTCAACAACTCGCAGAACCCGCCGGCAAAGATCAACAGCAACAACGACAACTACGACGTCAGCATGGTGGATGGCTTCACCACCGCTCTCCTGATCACGCCCAGCTTAAAGAGTTGCAAGGTGGCCGGTTGCTCCAAGCAGCCTGTCTGTCCCGCGAAGCTGGTTTACCAAGGCGGCTGCCTCAGCCCCAACACCTATGTCCGCAATGTCATGCCGAACCCCACGGAGGCAGACAAGGACAAGTACGGCTGCATCTGCTCGAGCACGCAGCAGCTCACCTGTACCGCCGGCCCCAACAACAGCGTGACGCCTGCGGGATGCGTCGGCAAGTACGGCTGCTCGCCGTTCAGCCCTCCCGGCGCGGCGGGCAACGGCCCCGCCAATCCTGGCTCCGCCTGCTGCCCCTGGTACAAGATCAGCGGCCAGCCCTGCTCAGCGAGCACCGTGGCCCGGGCTTGGGAGCCATGGGCCCAGCAGTACATCGCCAACGTTCATGCCGCCTGCCCCAACCAATACGCCTGGCAGTACGACGACAACCAAGGGGGCTTCGCGTGCCCGAGTGCGGAGGCGGCGACGAGCTACACGATCACGGTGCCGGCGGCCAGCACCGCCCGCAAGTCTCCCCCCGCGAAGAATCGCCCGTCCAAAACCAGCGCCCGCTGAAGGCGCTCTCGCCTCTCGACATGGAAATGCGGTCTCCGCTCCAGTACGCGGAGCGGAGACCTCGGACAGGAGGAGGGGCCCGGCAAGAGGCCCGCCGGAGGAATTGTCTCTACGCTCGGGCTGCGCCGAGGCGGCGGGGGCTGGCGGCCAAGCCGAGGAGGAGCCCAAGCCCGAGAGCCGCCAGCAGCGACCGGGTCGGGTTGTCTTTGACATACCGGCCCGTGTCGCGCTGGAGGCGCGACACCTTTTTCCTTGCCCGTGTGTAGCGCCCCATCAGGGACTTCCTGGCATCGTCGACGTGCTTCTGCACGTGGTTCGAGACGCGCTGAACGCCACCGCGCGCCTGGGCCGCCGTCTCGCGGTAACGGCGGTCGATCCGGTTCACCTGCCCCTCCAAAGTCTCTTGTGCGGAGTCGAGACCGCCGTTGACGAGCGTTCGCGCCTTCTTGACCAGGTCGTCCACTCCGTCCTTCACTCGCTCAGCAGTTTTACTGGTTCTGGCCATTTCATTCTCCTTAGGTCGCGTCACCGTGCCCGCAGTGAGTAAATCCGGCGGTCGGCTACGCGGGTACCAGCCTTACAGTTCAAAGACTGTGCCAACTAGCGGCCAGGGAAGCCTCAAGGCCCACTTTCTTGAAGGATTGGCTTGAACATCTGGGAATATGCATAATCTCGGCTAGCTTGACCTTTTGAAAGGGGAATCCAATGAGCAGAGGCAGCTCAGTGCGTCTCGCACTAGCCGTGCTGCTGCTGTCGATGGCTGTTCCGGCCCTCGCTCAGTTGCAGACCGGCGATCTGTACGGCACTGTTGCCGGCAATACGGGAGGAGCGCTCGCGGGGGTGACCGTCACCCTCAGTGGCGTGGGCGCGCCGCAGGTCCAGACAACCGACCAGCAGGGCCAGTTCCATTTCCTCAACCTCTATCCTGGGGTCTACGCGGTGAAGGCCGAGCTCCAGGGTTGGTCGCCAGTCGAACACTCCGGAGTCCCAGTCCACGTCGGAGGCAATGCGGAGCTCCGCATCGCCATGAGCGCCGCCGTCACCGGCGAGATCACGGTAACGAGCGAGGGCCCCCTGCTCGACGTGCGCAAGCTCAACCAGGGTGCCGCCATCTCCGCTCAGGAGCTCGACAAGATCCCCACCGCGCGCGATCCCTGGTCGCTGCTCAGCCAGGCGCCCGGCGTGCTGGTGGACCGCATCAACGTCGGCGGCAACGAGAGCGGCTCGCAATCGGCGTTCGTCGGCACCGGCTCGCGGTCGCGCGACAACGCCTATTCCGTGGACGGCGTCCTGGTGACGGACATGAACCAGGTCGGCGCTTCGATGACCTACTACGACTTCGGCGCCTTCGAGGAGGTGCAGTTCACGACCTCCTCGGCGGACGTGACCGTCGCCACGTCGGGCGTCACCATCAACCAGGTGACCAAGCGCGGCACCAACGAGTGGCGCGGCTCGGGACGGTTTCTCCGCACCGACGGCAAATACCAGTCCGATCCCTTCCTGCCCAACGGCAACCGGATCGACCGGGTGGACGAGAAGGGCGCCGACGCCGGCGGCCCCCTCTGGAAGGACCACCTCTGGGCCTGGGGCTCCTACGACGAGAACGAGATCGACAACTTCGTCCAAGGCGGCCAGCTCAATCGCTTCGTGCTGCGCAACTCGAACTTCAAGCTCAACTTCCAGGCCGGGCCGAGCGACTCCGGCGTGCTCCACTACTGGACGAACGACAAGCTTCAGTTTGGCCGCGGCGCCGGGCCACAGCGGGCGCCGGAGTCGACGCTCGACCAGACCACGCCGCAGGACATCTTCAAGGCCGAGGACACCTGGATCATCAATCCGAGCTTCGTGGTGACCGCTCTGGGGGCACGGGACAATGGCGGCTTCAACCTCACTCCCAAGGGCGGGCTGGACGCCGACATCGTCACCAGCGCCAACGGCGTGCGCAGCGGCACCAACTTCGCCTTCCATCAGGACGTCAGGATCGACCAGTCGCGGGCGGACGCCAGCTACTTCTTCCAAACCGGCGCCGTCGATCACGAGCTCAAGTTCGGCGCCAGCTACCGCCAGCAGGAGAACTCCTCCGGCACCGTCTGGCCGCACGGCAAGCTCATCTTCGCCGGCAGTCTCTTCGGTTTCCCCTCGGGCTATGCGATCGCCAGCTTCCATCGCAACCGCAGCGTGGACCTCGCATCCAAGTACGAGGCGGGCTGGCTGCAGGACACCCTCACCCACGACCGCTGGACGTTCAACGCCGGCTTGCGGTACGACCGGCAGACCACGAGGAACCTGCCCAGCTCCGACCCGGGCAACCCGGAGACTCCGGGCGTCGCGCCCGGCGCGCCGGGGCTCTTCCCTCCGATCAACTTCCAGGGCAACGACGCCGGCGGCTTCCGCTGGGGCACGGTGGCACCGCGCCTCAGCGCCACCTACGCGCTGGGCGAGGATCGCAAGTCCCTGGTGCGCGCCACCTTCTCGCGTTACGCCGAGCAGCTCGGCCAGGTGCCGCTGGCCAGCCGGGTCAACCCTCTCGGCTTCACCTACGCCTACTTCTACTTCTTCGACACCAACGGCAACCTACGGCTCGATCCCAACGAGCGCCCGTCGCTCCGCCTCATTTACTCGGCCGGCATCAACCTGGCCAATCCGTCGGCGCTCAGGTCGGTCAACGTCAACGATCCCAACCTCAAGCCGTCGCTCACCGACGAGCTCACTCTGGGCTACGAGCGTACTTTCGGCTCCGCCTTCGACGGCGGACTGACCGTCACCTACCGCAAAATCCACGACATCCCCGAAACCCGGCTCCTGGTGACCGACGCCAGCGGCCAGGTGCGTGTGGCCACGGCCGCCGACTACGTGCAGACGGGATTCATCTGCACCCCGTCCAGCCCCTGCGTGCTGCCGAACGGCCAGAACGCCGCGCCGCAGCCCGTCTACGACCTGCGCACGGGCTTGAGGTCGACGGGCGGACGTTTCTACACCAACGGCGACCGCGAGCAGAACTACCTGGGAACCACCCTCTTCTTCTCACGGCGCTTGGCGGATCGCTGGAGCCTGCGCGGCTATCTCACCTATGCCGACTGGAAGTGGCACATCGGCGATGAGTTCCGCCGCTTCGACGATCCGACGAACACCATCACCACCGATCTCGGCTTCGCGGATGGCAACGACGTGGTCTCGGACCAGTCGTTCGGCAAGCCCCTGGTCTTCACCGGCGCCCGCTGGTCGTTCAACGTCAACGGCCTGTACCAGATCGCGCCCGACCGGCCGTGGGGCTTCAATACGGCCGCCATGGTCACCGGCCGCCAAGGCTATATCGTCCCGGTCTTCGCGACGTACGCCTCGGCGACCGGCCAGCGCTCTGTCCAGCTCACGGACCAGATCGACGAGTTCCGCAACGACAACGTGTTCGTGCTCGACGGCCGGATCGACAAGGACTTCCGCTTCGGGGACGTGACCTTGAACCTCGGCATCGACGGCTTTAACCTCACGAACAAGCACTTCGTGCTGCAGCGCGACAACAACGCCCGGGTCGCTGCGAGCGCCCGCTACGCCGTCCTCGAGACCCTCTCGCCCCGGGTCTTCCGGTTCGGGGCGACCCTCCGGTTCCGCTAGGCCGGAGCCCTCCGCAGTCCAGAGCCGCCGGGACCTCCCGGCGGCTCGCCGGGGACTACAATACCGGCCATGAGCGACCACCAGCCCACCATCTTCGACAAGATCCTGTCGGGTGACATCCCCTCCTGGAAGGTGTACGAGGACGAGCACGTCTTCGCGTTCCTGGACATCGGCCCGCTGTCGGACGGCCACACGCTGGTCATTCCCAAGGAGCGCAAAGCGCAGCTCCACCAGCTTTCGGACGAGTCGGCCGCGGCGCTGGGCCGGGTCCTGCCGCGGCTCTGCCGGGCAGTGCTGAGGGCCACCGGCGCCACGGCCTACAACGTGCTCCAGAACAACGGCACGGAGGCGCACCAGGCCGTGCACCACGTGCACTTCCACATCATCCCGAAATCCGGAAATGACGGCCTGGGGGTCGGTTGGCCCGCGAAGAAGCTCGCGGATTCCACGGCCCGGGCGCTTCAGGAGAAGATCCAGAAAGCGCTGGAGGGTTGAGCCGTGCGCGCGGTGGAGCTTCGCAGCTTCGGCCTGGACCATCTGGCGATCGTCGAGCGGCCGGACCCGGCGCCGGGGCCGGGCCAGGCCCTGGTGCGGCTGCGCGCCGCCTCCCTCAACTATCGCGACCTCCTCACCATCGAAGGCAAGTACAACCCGAAGCTGAAGCTGCCGCTCATCCCCTGCTCGGACGGCGCCGGCGAGGTCGTGGCGATCGGCGACGGCGTGACCCGGGTCCGTCCCGGCGACCGGGTGTGCGGCAACTTCGCCCAGCACTGGATCGCCGGCGAGCCCCGGCGCGAGCGGATGCGCACCACGCTCGGCGGTCCCCTGGACGGCACGCTCGCCGAGCTCGCCGTCTACGATCAGGAAGGATTGGTGAAATTCCCCGAGCACCTGACGGACGAGGAGGCCGCCACCCTCCCCTGCGCCGCCGTCACGGCGTGGACCTGCCTGCATGGGTTGACGGCCGGAGAGACGGTGCTCCTCCAAGGGACGGGCGGCGTCTCGATTTTCGCCCTGCAGCTCGCCCGGCTGCGGGGCGCCCGGGGGATCATCACGTCGTCCAGCGACGACAAGCTCGCCCGCGCCCGGGAGCTGGGCGGTGGTCCGAGCGGTCCGGAGATCCTGGGAATCAATTATCGGGAGGTCCCCGACTGGGGGGCCAAGGCCAAGGAGCTGGCGGGCGGCGCCGGGGTGGACCTCGTCGTCGAGGTCGGCGGCGCCGGCACGCTCAAGGAGTCGCTGCGGGCGGTGCGGATGGGCGGCACGATCGCCCTGATCGGCAATCTCGCCGGCAACACGCTGGAGCTTCCTCTGCCGCTGATCTTCATGCAGAACGTCCGCGTCCAAGGGGTCCTGGTCGGGCCGCGCGACAGCTTCGAAGCGATGAACCGCGCCATCGCCCTGCACCATCTACGGCCGGTCATCGACCGTGTCTTCCCTCTCGCCGACATCCGCGCCGCTTTCGACCACATGGCGGCGGGCGGGCATTTCGGGAAGATCTGTATCAACTTGGGTTGATCTTCATTCTTCGCCGAGCCAGGCACGGAGGGGGCTGACCCCCTTGCGGCGCAGCACGCGCACGCGCATGCGGTGCTGGCGGGTCCAGCGCACGAGATGGGCTCCCCACTGCTGCTCCATCATGAATCCCGAGACCGCACCCAGCATCAACACGCCAAGGAATGTGAGCATCGCGTTCTACTCCATGTAGAAAGAAATCTTCGACTCCTACTCCCACGCTGGGAGACATCCCCAGGGGAGCAGTGCAAGTCCTACCGATTCCCCTTCGCCGATTTGTAGAAGCAGTGTAGCCAGGGAACGGCGCAGCGTCAATGGTTTCGCGGACCGCAGGACGGGCAGGGTCCGTTCCCGGAAGGAGCTACACGGCACGGCGCTTGCTCTTAGTTAGTCGCTCCAGGAATCTCCCAGGAAGGGGCTTGCATGGCAGACACCGTTCAGCTTTCGACACTCCGGCGCACTTTGCGCAGCACTTTTGGTTTCAAGGCTCTCCGCGAGGGGCAGGAGGAGGTCATCCGTTCGGTCCTCGCAGGCAAGGACACGCTCGCCATCATGCCCACGGGGGCAGGCAAGTCGCTCTGCTATCAGCTTCCCGGCTCGGAGCTGCCGGGGACAACGGTGATCGTCTCGCCCCTCATCTCCCTGATGAAGGACCAGGTGGACAAGCTTCAGGAAGTGGGGCTGGACGCCGTTCAGGTCAACAGCACGCTGACGGCGGGCGAGGAGACCGAAGCGCTGGAGGGGATCCACAAAGAGCAGCGGGATTTCGTCTTCGTCACTCCGGAGCGCCTGGCCCAAGGGGAGTTTCTGAAGACGTTGCGCAGCAACAAGATCTCCGTCTTCGTGATCGACGAGGCGCATTGCATCTCGCAATGGGGGCACGACTTTCGCCCGTCCTACCTGGTGCTGCGGGAGGCCATTGAAGCCCTGGGCGATCCGCTCGTCCTGGCGCTCACCGCCACGGCGACGCCGGAGGTGGTCGAGGATATCCGCCGTCAGCTCGGCCGAGAGGAGATGGCGGTCATCGATATTGGCGTCTACCGGGAGAACCTCCGCCTGGAGGTGATCTCGACGCCGCGGGAGGAGTCGAAACGGGAGACCTTGAGCCGCCTCCTCGCGGAGATGGAGGGCACGGGCATCGTCTACGTCTCCACCATCCGGGACTGCGAGGAGGTCACCGACCTGCTCGACAGCCTGGGGCTCAAGGTGGCGCGCTACCACGGCCGTCTGGGCACGCGGGAGCGGACGCGCAACCAGGAGCGCTTCATGACGGGCGAGATCCGGGTGATGGTCGCCACCAACGCCTTCGGCATGGGGATCGACAAGCCGGACATCCGCTTCGTGATCCACTACAACCTGCCCGGAACGCTGGATGCCTATTACCAGGAGGCGGGCCGCGCCGGCCGCGACGGCGAGCCGGCCCGGTGCGTTCTCTTCTATCAGCAGGAGGACCGCAACACCCAGGTCTTCTTCCTCAACGGGCGCTACCCCAAGCGGGAGCACTTCGCCGCGGTTTACAAGGCTCTGGAGCGCCTGGGCGCCGAACGCCGGGACTTGACCTCCGGCGAGGTGCACGAGCGGGCCCCGGATGTGGCGCTGGGCAAGGTGCGGGTGGTGCTCGCCACGATGAAGGACCTGGAGCTGGTGGCCGAACCCGAGGCGGGGCTCTACCGCCTCACCCGCTCCGGCCTCTCCGCCGTGGAGCTGGACGAGATGGCGGCCCGCTACGAGCAGCGGGCCGAGGCCGACCGCGACAAGCTGCGACGCATGGTTCTCTACGCCCAGACGGCCCTGTGCCGCTGGAAAGCCGTGCTCGACTACTTCGGCGAAGAGCACGAGTGGACCCGCTGCGGCCACTGCGACAACTGCTCCCAGCCCATCCGCGAGCTGGCGGCGCCGCCGCGCGCGGAGCTGCCCGTCCGCCCTCAGACAGCGACCGAGGTGCTGCCGCTGCCCCCGCTGGTCGGCGATCGCCGGCCGGAGGCCCTGATGGCGGGAGACGCCGTGACCCTCCCCATATTCGGTGCCGGGCGCGTGCGGTCGGTGGAGAGACGTAGCCTGGTGATCACCTTCGGCGACGGGGAGACGCGGGAGTTCCGGCTATAGACGCTGCGTTCAGTCGGTCCGCAGGGCGGGGGCCAGCAGAGAGAGATCGGCCTTGCGCTCGCGCTCGGCCAGCTCCATCAGCCCCTTGAGGCCGCCCTTGAGCTGGTAGGCCTCGAAGCCGGCCTCCTGCATCGCCTCGGCGAGGTGGGCGCTCTTGAGGCCCACCTCGCAGACCAGGACGTAGGGCCGGTCGCGGGCGAAGGAGCGATAGGCCGCGAGGGCCTGCGGGAGGCTCAGGTGGAGGGCCCCTGGATAGTGCCAGCTCTGATAGGCCGGCTTCTGGCGCAAGTCGAGGAGGATGGCACCGGCCGGCAGGCGGTCCACCTCGGGCACCGGCGCCGCCACGGCCTCGGGATCGACCTCGCGCAGCTCGAAGATCCGCCGCTCATCCACCAGCCGGTCGAGGCGGTCGGGGTCCAGGGCGGACTCGTCGCGCAGCACGTCCTTGAGGGCGGCCCGGGTGGTGGGCTTGGGCGGGTTCAGGTCGCAATACTCGGCCACCACGGCGGCGAGGTCGTAGACGCCGATGCGCCGGGCGGTCTCCATGATCTCCTCCTTGTTGAAGCCGAGGAGGGGGCGCAGCACGGGGATAGCTGGGGAGGCCTGGGAGATGACCGCCAGGTTCTGCAAGGTCTGGGTGGAGACCTGGCCGATGGCGTCGCCGGTGATCAGCGCCAGCCGGCCGCCGCGGTGGGCCACCGCCGCCCCGGCGCGGAGAATGAGCCGCTTGAGGACGATCTGCCAGTGATGGGGCTGCACCTTCTCCCGCAGCTCGGCGACCAGAGGCGCCAGGTCCACCTCGTGCAGGCGCGGCGAGGTGCCGTAGCTCCACTGCTCGGCGATGCGCTTCATCACCTTGAGCACGCCCAGGCGGTGGGCGGTGCCGCCGAGGTTGCAAAAGACGTAATCGAGCTGCACGCCCCTTTTGAGCATCAGCCAGCTCGCCACGGCGGAGTCGAAGCCGCCGGAAACCAGGGCCACGGCCTGCCCCTCGACGCCGATCGGCAGGCCGCCGTGGCCGCGCACCTTGTCAAAGAAGAAGTGGACGGTGCCCGGTTCGAGCTCGACGTGGGCCGTCACCTCCGGCGCGGAGAGGTCGACCCGCCCGGCTCCGGCCTCCAGCAGGGCGCGACCGAGGGCGTTCTCGATCCGCGTCGAGTCGAAGCCGATGCGCTCGCGCTCACCCCGGCGGGTCGCCCGCACCCCGAAGCTCCGCCCACGCACCGCCTCGGCGAAGGTCTCGACGCCCAGGGCCACGAGCTCCTCCAAGTCGGTCCAGGACCGGCGCTGGACCTCGGAGACCGACTGCACGCCGAAGACCCGGGCCGCGATCTCCGCGGCGCCGGGCTCGGCAGTCTCCAGGTACATGCGGCTCCAGGTCTTCTCCAGCCGGTAGGCGATGCCGTACTGGACGAGCGCCGCCTCCAGGTTCGCCACCAGCCGCCGGAAGAACCGCATGCGGGTCTTCCGCGCCTTGGTGTAGAAGTCGCCGGAGAGCCGGATGATGAAGAGGTGGTTGGGCATGAGGGGGACCGCGGTTGGCAGGTGAGTGGATTTTAGCAGCCGAACCGAGGTCCAGGGCCGGAGGGCTCATCTCCTCGCCCGCTATCTCGAGCTCCTGCAGGAGGGCACCCCGGCGGGCACCGCCCGCGAGCTGACCTTCACCGAGTTGGGCCCGAGGGTCGGGACTCTTGACCCCCGGGTCGCGCAGCGTGACCCGAAGGTCGGGACTCTCGCCTCATGGATCGCGCCGCTTGACCCTCGGGTCGGGCGTCTTGACCTTTGGGTCGCGCCGCTTAATTCTCGGGTCGCACAGCTCAACCCAGGGCTCGCGGCATCCGAGGGACGGGTCGCCTCGCGGAGCCGGCGGGTCGCGCGACGCGCCGCACGGGTCGCGCAGCCCGGCTCAGAAGAGTTGCAGCCCACTCGGCGGGTCGCGCTCCCCGCCGAGGAAGCCCGACGCCGGACCCCCGTCACCAGCCACCATCGCGTGTCGTCCTTCAGTCGACCCGTGGGATCTTCCAGGATCCGCGCCACGCCGACCTCCAGGTCCAGCGCGGGCAGGCGGCCGATGGGCATGGGGAGAGCTCGATTCCGGCGGAGTGGCTCGGCGGGCTCGAGGTCAAGGACGTCCGCAGGCTGTTCAAGCATGCGTTCCACCCGGACCTCGGACCTCGCCTGGCTCTGATCGGCTGGACCCGTCCGTTCAACGGTGGCGTGCCGGCCTGTTCCGAGATGATCGCGCGGTACTTCGCCCTGCTGTGCAGCGGCAAGCGCGAGCTCCCCGCCCGTCCGGACCTGGAGCAGCGCATCGCGGAGGACCTCGCGCACGAGGAGACGGCCTTCGCGCAGACCCGGCACGTCCGTACGCTCGTCGACTTCAACACGTTCCTCGACAGCGCCGCCGAGCTCGTCGACTGCGCGCCGAGGCTGGCGGACTACCTGGACGATCCCCCGCTCCTCTACAAGCTGATCTGCGGCAGCTCCATCGCTGCCACCTACCGCCTCCGAGGCCCCGGCGCCGATCGAGAGATGGCGCGCAAGGTGATCCTCCGATTGCCGGTGGTCCGCGACGCCGTCGACCTCGCGCTGCTCCCCCTCGCGCTCGCGGGCCGCGTCGAGGAATCGGCGATCCCGAAGATCCGCGAGATCGTCGAGCAGCAGTTCGCAGCGGACACGCAGCTCGCTTGATTCTGACCCGAGGGTCGGGCCTCTGGACCCGAGGGTCGCGCAGCCCGACCCAAGGGTCGCGTAACAGGACCCAAAGGTCGCGCAGCAGGACCCAAGGGTCGCGTAGCAGGACCCAAGGGTCGCGCAGCAGGACCCAAGGGTCGCGACTCTTGATCCATGGGTCGCGTAGCTTGACCCTCGGGTCGCGCAGTCTGACCCTCGGGTCGGGACTCTCGCCCCACGGGTCGCGCAGCATAATTCTCGGGTCGCACAGCTCGACCCAGGGTTGCGGCACCCGAGGGACGGGTCGCCTCGCGGATCCGGCCGGTCGCGCGACGCGCCCCACGGGTCGCGCAGCCCGGCTCAGAAGAGTTGCAGCCCACTCGGCGGGTCTCGCTCCCCGCCGAGGAAGCCCGACGCCGGACCCTCGCACGGAGGCGCGCCGGAAAGCCCTGCCGCACTGTTCTTGCCCTATCCGGCCAGACCTGCTCGGAAGACGGCGCCGGGTAGGCCCGGCGCTGCCTTGAATTTCCAGTGGTTCTACGTGTAGGTAAAGGTGTCGGTCGCCTTCTGATCACCGTTGGCGACCTCGAGGACGACCTGCCCTGGTGCATTGGCCTTCGGAGTGACAACGGTCAGGGTAGTGCCGTCATTGCTGACCTGTGTCGTCTGGGCAGGGCTAGAGCCGAAGTGGACGGAACTGGCCGGTAGGAATCCAGAGCCAGTGATCTTGACGGTCTCCCCCCCACTGACCAAGCCTGTAGAGGGATTGATCTTCGAGATGACAGGGGCGCCGACGTGATCCTTGCCTTTCTCCGCCTTGGTCAAAAGAGTCTCGAAGACCTGCTTGAGCTTATCGGCGGCCTCTCGCGTGAACATACCGACGAGGACGGCCCATGCCGCAAAGCCGAAGGGGCTCGTATCGTCGATCGTAGCGGTCGGCGAGAAGAAACCGCCACGGATGATCAGATAAAAGACCAGAGCCATGGTAATCCCAAGGAAGGGCAACAGTAGATACATGAGTGCCCAACTCCAGACGAGCCTCCGGTTCCCGACGTACCAGTAGAGCGACCGGAGGGCATGCACGAGCCCTCCAAGGGCGCCGGAAAGCAGCACGATGATCAACAGAATTTGTTCACTGGGGAGGTTATGCTCCCAGTTGAAATAACTGATCCGATAGCAGATGGGGCTTGGAGAAGGCTGCTCGACCTTGTTTGGCGTGGTCGTTGGTGTGGGCGTGGGCGTTGGGGAAGGCGCGGTCATGGCACTACTTGACTCGGTCTTCGGCTTGGAGCAGGTGTTCTTCCCGCTCTGGGTCGGCCAAAAAGCGATAAGGCCGTAGACAACAAGGAAGGAAAAAAGGACCAGATAGGCAGTAATGAGGAAGATTCCGGCCGTCCCTACCGGTTCCCCACCGGAACTTTCAGGCGGAATGTCGTCGATATCAGAAACTGAGCTCGTTTTCGCGTCTTGCTTTGCGTCGCCTTCGGCCATGATTGCCTCCTATTTCTAAGGTTCTAGACGGCCGGTCCGGATGTTTTCCCAAAGCGCGATGCCGCTTCCCAAATTGAGTGAGCCAGACCGTAGCGGCACGGCCAGGGCCTCCTCACGCCCCTTGGAGGCGACACGGTGGCTACGGCCTCACGACCGTCACCAGCCACCACCGTGTGTCGTTCTTCAGCCTCCCTTCCGGATCTTCCAGGATCCGCGCCACGCCGACCTCCAGGTCCAGCGCGGGCAGGCGGCCGATGGGCATGGGGCCGATCGCAAAGCGGTACCGGAGGCCGGCGAGGCTCAGCCAGCCGCCCTTGGGGCCGTCGCGGTCCCAGAGGCGGTGGCGCTCGTAGAAGAGGGGCGCGGGCAGGAAGCCGGGATCGAGCTCGGCGCGCTGCTCCTCGTGCTCCTCGCCGAGCCGGGTGCCGGCGGCCAGGGCAGGGACGGCAAGGCGGTTCGACAGCGCGGACTCGGGCAGGAGGGAGACCTCGGAGCCCCCCAATTGATAAAGGTCGAAGCCGCGGGTGACGTCCCGCGAGCCGTCGCGCCGCCAGGTGAGGTCCAGGCGGTAGCTCTGGTGCGCGACCCCTAACCGGGCCGTGCCGCCGTAGCGCGACCAGCCGCCGGCGCCGGCCGTATCGCCCGCCTCGTAATGGGCCGAGAGGCCTGGCCGCAGGCTCCAGAGGGGACCGAAACGGCGATAGCCGGCCCAGTCTCCGGTCAGTGAGGCGAGCCGTTCGTCGCGCGCGTCGCCGCCCACCGGATCGAGGCGCTCCCAGAGCGCGCGGCCGGCGAGGCTGAAGCGGCTGCCGTCCTCCTGCCAGCGGCGGCCGGCGGACAGCTCGATCCCC
>JBAPYB010000201.1:0-9404 GCA_049284515.1 Thermoanaerobaculia bacterium | reverse complement strand
CCAATGCCACCCCGGATGCCACCACCACGACCCTTCCCGGCATCTCCAAGGACAAATCCGCCAAGCCGCAGAGCCCTGCCACGACCCCGCCCGCGGGCAGCCAGCCCAGCAGCTCGCCCACTCCCAGCCCGGCGGATCCCTCCGCTCCGCCGCCTCCCCCCGGCGCTTGAGCCCACTTGTCCTGCCGCTGACCTGACGCCCGCGCTTCTCGCCGCGGGCGTTTTTGCGTTCATTCCTTTTCCGCTCTTTCGCCTCTCTTTCGCTCACGTTTTGGAGCGGCGCAGAAAGCAAGTGGCCGGCAGTGGAAAAAAATGGACAAAAGTGGAGTGGACTGCTAGGATTCCATCTCAGACAGTCCGGCTTGTGAGGGCGGAGTCATGTTCCGGGGTAGCGCTCCAGCCAAGATCGACGACAAGGGTCGCCTGAAGATCCCGACGGATTTCCGCCGGTTGCTGGAGGATCGTTGGGGCCCTGAGCTTTTCGTCACCTCGGTGCAGGGAGACTCGGCGTTGCTCTATCCGTTGCCGGTGTGGGAGGAGATCGAGCAGCGCCTGAGCTCCATGGCCTCCACCGATCCCACGCGGGTGCGGTACCTCGAGCGGGTCAACTACTTCGGGCAGCAGGTGCGGCTGGACGTGCAGGGGCGGATCCTGATTCCGCAGATCCTGCGCGACAGCGCCAGCGTGAGCGGCGACGTGGTGGTGAGCGGCCAGCTCGACCACCTGGTGATCTGGAATCACGAGCGGTTCGTTTCGCGGCTCTCGGAGCAGCCGTTCACGGACGAGGATTTCCGTGCCCTCAGCGCGCAGGGGATCTGAGGAAGGCCGGCCGGGGCCTTGGACGTCCAGCATGTCCCCGTCCTGCTCGCGGAGAGCCTGGAACGGCTCGCGCCAGAGCGCGGCGGGGTGTTCGTGGATGCGACCCTGGGATTGGGCGGCCACGCGGAGGCCCTGCTGGCCGCGTCGCCGGACGTCGAGCTGGTGGGCATCGACCGCGATCCGCAGGCGCTCGAGCGGGCGGCCCGGCGTTTGGCGCCGTTCGGCTCCCGGGTGCGGCTGGTCCAGGCGAATTTCCACCAGCTCGACCAGGCGTTGGCCGGTCTCGGCATCCGCGGCCCCGCAGCCATCGCGGGCGTCCTGGCCGACCTGGGCGTTTCTTCTTTGCAGCTCGACACGGCGGAGCGCGGTTTCAGCTTCCGCTTCGACGGGCCGCTCGACATGCGGATGGGATTGGCGGAGCTGACCGCGGCGGACGTGGTCAATCAGGCCTCGGAGGAAGAGTTGGAGAAAATCTTCAGGGACTACGGCGAGGAGCGGCAGGCGCGGCGGATCGCGCGGGCCATCGGGCGGGCGCGGCTGGAGCGTCCCATCGAGACCACGGGGGAGCTGCGGCGGCTGGTGGGTCGAGTGGCCGCCGCGCACGGCGGGCATCGCGGGCACAAGCCGTGGGGAGAACGGGAGCGCATCGATCCCGCGACGCGGGTCTTCCAGGCGCTGCGCATCGAGGTCAACCAGGAGCTGGAGGGGCTGGAGGCATTCATCCAGCAGGCCGTGGACCTGATGGAGTCCGACGGCCGGCTGGTCGTCATCTCCTACCACAGCCTGGAGGACCGGATCGTCAAGAACACCTTGCGCGGCATGGCGCAGGGCGAGGTCGACCCGGTGACCGGCCGGCCGCTGGCGGAGACTCAAGCGATCGAGGTGCTGACCCGCAAGCCCTTGCGCCCCTCCGAGGAGGAAGTGGCGTTCAATCCGCGTTCGCGCTCCGCCCGGCTGCGGGCGGCCCGGAGGTTGTGAGGATTGCGCAACGCCTACGCCCTGCGGCGGCCGGTGGTCAACACCTACCTGGTGCGCGAGCGCGACCGGCGCCGCTGGCGTGAGCTGGCCCTCGTGCTGCTGGTGGTGCTCAGCCTGGGCGGCGGCCTGCTGTCCTACACCTGGATCCATCTCGAGGCGACGCGCACCGGCTACCGGATCGACAAGCTGGAACGGGAGCTGACGGAGCAGACGCGCCAGGAGCGCGAGCTCCGGCTGGAGGCCACCTATCTCGCCAGCCCGTCGCGGATCGAAGCGCGGGCGGTGGGCGAGCTGCGCATGCAGCCGCCGGCCCTGGAGCAGGTGGTCTTCTGGGAGGAGCTGCCGTGATGCGCCGGCTCGGCCGCCTCGGCGTCGTGGCCGGCTTCGGGGCCGTCTGGGTGCTGCTCATCGCCGCCCGCCTCTACCACTTGCAGGTGGTGCGCTACGACCACTATCAAGGCAAGGCGGAGCGCCAGCAGCAGCGGGTGGTGACCCTCGATCCGCCGCGCGGCACGATCTACGACGCCCACGGCCGCGAGCTGGCCGTCTCCGTGCAGGTGGACTCCGCCTTCGCCGTGCCGTCCGAGATCCGCGACCCCAAGGCCACCGCCAAGGCGCTCGCCGGCGCCGTCAAAGACCTCGACGCCGCGAAGCTCGCCCGCCAGCTCGGCGGCGACCGCGAGTTCGTCTGGGTGGCCCGCAAGCTCGACGCGCCGGTGGCCGCCAAGGTGCGGGACCTGGCGCTGCCGGGCATCTACTTCCTGCCGGAGAGCAAGCGCTACTACCCGATGGGGTCGCTGGCGGCGCAGGTGTTGGGCTACGTGGGCACCGACAACCATGGCCTTGCCGGCCTCGAGCTGGTCTACGACCGCGAGGTGGCCGGCAAGCAGGGCGTGCGCACCGTGCTGCGGGACGCCAAGCACGGCACCCTGGCCTCGCCCAACCTGTCGTTCGCCGAGCCCGAGCCGGGGCACGACCTCTACCTGACGCTCGACGCCACGGTGCAGCACATCGTCGAGCGCGAGCTGGTGCGGGCCGTCGAGGCGCGGGGGGCGAAGCGGGGGAGCGCCATCTTCCTCGACCCGAAGACCGGCGGCGTGCTGGCCATGGCCAGCTATCCGTCGTTCAATCCCAATGACTTCCGCAGCTATCGCGAGGCCGACTGGCGCAACCGGGCCATCATGGACGTCTACGAGCCCGGCTCGACCTTCAAGATCGTCACCGCGGCGGCGGCCCTCGACTCCGGCCTGGTCAAGGCGGACGACGTCTTCGACTGCGAGATGGGCGGCATCACCCTCTTCGGCATCCACATCCGCGATCACAAGCCCTATGGCCGGCTGACCTTCGCCGACGTCATCGCCAAGTCGAGCAACGTCGGCGTCATCAAGGCGGCCCTGCGGCTGGGCGACAAGCGGCTCTACCAGACCATCCGCGGCTTCGGCTTCGGGCAGTTGACGGGCATCGACCTGCCCGGCGAGAGCGTCGGCATCCTTCACCCGATGGAGCGCTGGGGTCCCCTGGCCAAGGCCTATATCGCGTTCGGACAGGGGATCTCGGTGACCCCGCTTCAGCTCGCCGCCGCCACCGCCGCCGTGGCCAACGGCGGCATTCGGCTCAAGCCCCACGTGGTGGCCGCGGTGAGCCGCGGCGAGCTGCGGGTGCCGCGCTACCCCGAGCCGCCGGTGGTGGGCCGTCCCATCTCCGCACCCACCGCCGCGGAGCTGTCGCGGCTGCTGGAGGGCGTGGTGCTGACCGGCACGGGCAAGTCCGCCGCCATCGCCGGCTACCGGGTGGCCGGCAAGACGGGGACGGCGCAGATTCCCGTGCGGGGGGGCTACCTGCGGGGAGGCTACCTACCGAGCTTCGTGGGCTACGCGCCGGCCGACCGTGCCGCCCTGGTGGGCGTGGTCGCCATCGCCGAGCCCCAGGGGAACGAATATTACGGCGCCCAGGTGGCGGCGCCCGTCTTCGGCTCCATCACCCGCCAGGTGCTGCTGTACCTGGGAGTTCACCCGGAGCGCCAGCCGCTCTCCATGTGGCCGGGGCAGACGGTGACCGCCGGCCTCCGCGCCTCCGGTCCCGCCGCGGTTTCCGCCGTGGCCGGCCTCGGCGAGGAGACGGCGGACGGCGACGATCACGCCCTGGAGGCGGGTCCCGATCCCGTGCTCTGGCAGGCGCCGGCGACGCCGGCACCGGCAGCCGCTCCCGCCAAGGGGAAGGGAGGTGGCCCGCATGCGCCTTTCTGAGCTGGTGCGCGGGCTTGCGATCTCCCGCGGCGCGGGCGATCCGCGGGCGGACCCGGAGGTGACGGGCGTGACCCACGACTCGCGGAGCGTGGCTCCGGGCGATCTCTTCGTGGCCTTCGCGGGCCAGCGCTTCGACGGCGGCGCCTTCGCGCCGGCAGCGGTGGCGAAGGGCGCCGTGGCGGTGGTCGGTCCCGATTCCGGGGAGCCCGCTCCCGGGGTGGGCGTGCCCTGGCTCGCGACGGCCGACCCCCGCGCCGTCCTCGGCCCCCTGGCCGCCCGCGCCTATGGCCATCCCGAGCGCGAGCTGATCCTGGCCGGCGTCACCGGCACCAACGGCAAGTCCACGGTCGCCACCCTGCTGGCGGCCATCCTCGACGCGGCCGGCCACCCGGCGGGCTTCCTCGGCACTTTGGGCTACCGCTTTCGCGAGCATCTGTACGCCGGTGGCCATACGACTCCCGAGGCCTCGGACCTGTTCCGCATCCTCCGCCGGATGCGCGACGACGGCGCCGCGGCGGTGGCCATGGAGGTCTCCTCCCACGCCCTGGCCATGGGGCGGGTGGCGGGCGCCGCATTCGATACGGCGGTCTTCACCAACCTGACCCGCGACCACCTGGACTACCACCGGGACTTCGACGACTACTTCGCGGCCAAGCGCAAGCTGTTCGATCTGCTGAAGCCAGGCGCGCGGCCGGCGGTCAACGTCGACGATCCTTACGGCCGCCAATTGGCGGCGGAGATGCCGGACGCCCTCAGCTTCGGTGAGAAGGGCGAGGTCTCGGCTCGCGGCGTGGCGGTGACGGCCGCGGGCACCCGCGGCGTGCTGCTCACCCCGCGGGGCGAGGTGCCGTTCGTCTCCCCCCTCCTCGGCCGTTACAACCTGTCCAACCTGCTGGCCGCGGCGGCGGGAGCGGAGACCCTGGGCCTGCCCCTGGCGGCGGTGGCGGCGGCCTTCGCCCGCCAGCAGCCGGTGCCGGGACGGATGGAGCCGGTCGACCGCGGCCAGCCCTTCCCCGTCTTCATCGACTACGCCCACACCGACGCCGCCCTCGACGCGGCCCTGCGCTCGGCGCGGGAGATCGCGGCCGGCGGCAAGGTGGCCGTGGTCTTCGGCTGCGGCGGCGACCGCGATCCGGGCAAGCGGCCGATGATGGGGAAGGTGGCCGGGGAGCTGGCCGATCTCGTGATCGCCACCTCGGACAATCCCCGCAGCGAGGACCCGCGGGCCATTCTCGCCTCGATCGAGGAGGGGCTGCGGCAGAGCGGCAACGAACGCTACCGCCTGGTGCCGGACCGCCGCGAGGCGATCCGCGAGGCCCTCGCGGCGGCGCAGCCCGGCTGGGTGGTGCTGGTGGCGGGGAAGGGGCACGAGCGGGAGCAGATCGTGGGCGCCGAGCGCCGGCCGTTCTCGGATCTCGAAGAGACGGCCAAGGCCCTGGAGGAGCGGTCATGGCGGTAATCATGCACCTGACCATCGCCGGGCTGGTGGAGGAGGCTTGAGGGATGCTCTATTGGCTCCTCTACCGGCTGCACGACCGCTTCCAGGCGTTCAACGTCTTCCGCTATCTCACCTTCCGGGCGGCGGGGGCGATCGTCACGGCGTTGATCCTGTCCTGGCTGCTGGGCCCGTGGTTCATCCGCGAGCTGCGCCGCCTCTCGGTCGGCCAGAACATCCGCGACGTGGGGCCGCAGGCCCACCAGGTCAAGAAGGGCACGCCCACCATGGGGGGCCTGCTCATCCTGTTCGCCACCCTGGTGCCCACCCTGCTCTGGGGGGACCTGGGCAACGTCTACGTCTGGATGATGGTGCTGGTGACCGCGGCCTTCGGCGGCATCGGCTTCGCGGACGACTACCTCAAGGTGCGCAACCACCGCAACCTGGGGCTGACCGCCCGCACCAAGTTCCTGCTCCAGGTCCTGGTCGGCGTCGGCTTCGGCATGGCCCTGCTGTTCCTCCCCGCCGAGGCCGGATTCAATCCGACCCTGACCTTCCCCTTCATCAAGAAGCTGGAGCTTCACCTCGGGCTGTTCTACATCCCCTTCGTGGCCTTCGTGCTGACCGGCGCCTCGAACGCCGTCAACCTCACGGACGGCCTGGACGGCCTCGCCATCGGCGCCACCTCGGTCGCCGCCGCCACCTACGCCGTTTTCACCTACGTGGCGGGCAACTTCATCATCGCCCGCTACCTCCAGGTGGCCTGGGTGCCCGGCGCCGGCGAGGTGGCCGTGTTCTGCGGCGCCATGGTGGGCGCGGGGATCGGTTTCCTGTGGTTCAACTCGCACCCGGCCGAGGTGTTCATGGGCGACGTCGGCTCGCTCTCGCTGGGGGCGGCCATCGGCAGCGTCGCCGTGCTTGCCAAGCAGGAGATCCTGCTGGTGCTGGTGGGCGGCGTCTTCGTCATGGAGGCGATGTCGGTCATCATCCAGGTGACCTCGTTCAAGCTGCGCGGCAAGCGGGTGTTCCGCATGTCGCCGCTCCACCACCACTTCGAGCTCTCCGGCTGGGCGGAGCCGAAGGTCATCGTGCGCTTCTGGATCCTCTCGATCCTCTTCGCGCTCCTCTCGCTCTCCACCCTGAAGCTGCGATGAACGGACCCTGGACCCCCTCGGGGCGCTTCGAGCGCGTGCTGGTCTACGGCCTGGGGCTCTCCGGCCGCGCCGCCGTGCGCCTGCTGCTGGCGCATGGCGCGACGGTGCTGGTTACGGACGACAAAGCGGTGGATGCAGGAGATCTGGAGATCGAGATCGTGTCCGCCCTGCCCACCGAGATCGACCTCGTCGTCGTTTCGCCGGGCGTGCCGCTCGACAAGCCCCTCCTGGAGGAGGCCCGCACGAAAGGCGTGCCGGTAATCGCCGAGGTGGAGCTCGCCTTCCCCTTCCTCGACGGACCCGTGATCGCCATCACCGGCAGCAACGGCAAGAGCACCACGACGGCCATGACCGCCGCGATGGTGCGCGCCGCCGGCCTGCCCGTCGAGATGTGCGGCAACATCGGCGAGCCACTGGCCGGCAAGGTGGACGGGCCGCCGGGCCGGGTCTTCGTGGTGGAGCTGTCGAGCTTCCAGATCGAGGGGATCGTCACTTTGAAGCCGAAGGCCGCGGCCCTCCTCAACCTGGCGGAGGACCACCTGGACCGCTACGGCAGCATGGCGGCTTACGCGGACGCCAAGCGGCGGCTCTTCCGAGACATGGACGAGGATGGCGTCGCCGTGCTCAACGCCGACGATCCCGAGACTCTCCGGACTCCCACCCGTGCCCGCCGCCGCCTCTTCTCGCGCCTGGCCCCAGTGACAGACGGTTGCTTCTCAACGGCGGAGGGAAACGTCGTCGAGGTCGCTCCCGGAGCTCCAGACGTTGATCTCTTCCACGCCTCGGACGTCCCCCTCGCCGGCGTGCAGAACCTGGAGAACGCCATGGCCGCCGCCCTGCTGGCCCGGGCCGTGGGCGTGGGCCCTGTTGCCATCGCCGCCGCCCTCCGCGGCTTCACCGGCCTGCCCCATCGCCTGGAGAGGGTCGGCGAGCGGGACGGCGTCGCCTTCTACGACGACTCCAAGGGGACCAACCCCGGCGCCACGATGAAGGCCATCGAGGGGTTCGCGGACGGCACCGTGCATCTGATCCTCGGCGGGCGCAACAAGAACGCCGACCTCGCGGCGCTCACCCCCATGGTCCGCCGCAAGGCCCGCCGCGCCTATCTGATCGGCGAGGCGGCGGAGGAATTCGCGGCAGCCTTGGAGGGCGCCGTCCCCTTCGAGAGGTCGGAGACGCTCGATCGCGCCGTGCGCTCGGCGGCCGCCCAGGCGCGGCGGGGAGAGGCGGTCGTCCTCTCGCCGGCCTGCGCCAGCTTCGACCAGTTCAAGAGCTTCAACCACCGCGGCGACGTCTTCCAGGAGCTGGCGCGCGCCATCTTGAAGATGCCGTCGGAGACGTCCGAGATCTCGGGAGGGCCGCATGGCGAAGAAGCTCGCCTTTGACAAGGTCCTCTTCACCACCGTGGTCCTGCTGACGTTCTTCGGCCTGGTGATGGTGTATTCCGCGAGTGCCGCGAGCGCCGCCCTCTCCCGCAATCCCGGGCTCGGGCATTTCCTCGTCAAGCAGTCGCTCGCCGCCGGGCTCGGGCTCTTGCTCATGGGCTGGCTGATGCACGTCGACTACCGGCGCCTGCGCGAGCCGGCCGTCATCTACACGCTGATGGGCCTCTGCCTGGTGCTGCTGGTGGCCGTGCTCTTCTCGCCCCAGCTCAACGCCACCCGCCGGTGGTTCTTCCTGGCCGGCATCTCGGTGCAGCCTTCGGAGCTGGCCAAGCTGGCGCTCATCCCTTTCCTCGCCTATCAGATCGAGAAGAAGGAGGAGCAGGTCAACCAGCTCTCCTTCCTCGTGCCCGCGGGGTTCTTCACCGCGCTCACCGCCTGCCTGATCCTGCTCGAGCCGGACATGGGCACCGCCGTTCTCCTCTGCGCCACCTTCTTTCTCATGATCTTCCTGGCCGGCCTTTCCTGGAAGTACATCGTGGCGGCGTTGGCCGTGGTGCCGCCGCTCCTGGGCGCCTTGGTGATGATGGAGCCCTACCGGCGGCAGCGGCTCTTCGCCTTCCTCGATCCGGAGAAGGACCCGCTGGGCAGCGGCTTCCAGGCCCTGCAGTCGCTCATCGCCGTGGGCTCGGGCGGCGTCTTCGGCCTCGGGCCGGGCAAGAGCATGCAGAAGCTCTTCTTCCTGCCGCACCCGGAGTCGGACTTCATCTTTTCGATCGTCGCCGAGGAGCTGGGGATGATCGGCGCCCTGGCCGTCGTCGCCGCCTTCGCCGTCCTCGCCTGGCGCGGCCTCGCCGCCGGCGCCAAGGCCCCGGACGCCTTCGGGCGCTACCTCGCCTGGGGCTTGACCGGCGTGTTGGTCATCCAGGCCCTGCTCAACGTCAGCGTCAGCGTGGCGCTGTTGCCCACGAAGGGGATTCCGCTCCCCTTCATCTCCTATGGCGGCTCGTCGCTGGTGGTCACCCTGTGCATCTGCGGCGTCCTCTTGAACCTTTCGCAGCACGCATGAACCGGCGACCGATGAAATGGCCAAGCCCACTTCCCTCCACGTTCTCCTTGCCGGCGGCGGCACGGGCGGCCACGTCTTCCCGGCCCTCGCCGTGGGCGACGAGCTGCGGGCCCGGGGGTGGCGCGTGAGCTTCACGGGAATGGCCGGGGGGATCGAGGAGCGCCTGGCGGGCGAACGGGGGATTCCCTTCCATCCGCTGCCGGCCCGGCCGCTCGTGGGCCGCGGGCTCGTGGCGAAGGCCGGCGCCCTGACGACGCTCGTCCGGTCGGCCGGAGCGGCCAAGCGGCTGATCCGGGAGATCGGCGTGGACGTGGTGCTCGGC
>JBAPYB010000200.1:0-28292 GCA_049284515.1 Thermoanaerobaculia bacterium | reverse complement strand
CTGCGAGAGAAGGAGCGCGCCCAAGAGGCGGGAGTGATCTTCACCAATCACGCCTTTTGAAAGATCGGCGATCATGATCCGGCCCTGGTCCATGAGGAAGCGCGCATCAAAGCGGCTCCTCGTCTGGGCCGAAGACGCGTTCCCGAGGACCGAGGTCATCTGGTCGCCCCAGGAGGTCGAGAAGCGCCGGAAGATCCCGACGAGGTCCGACGAGACGGGCCTTGAGCCCACCGTCCTTTCGATGCCCATCACGGGCTTCCTCCTGCGATCCGTCAACCATCCAAGAACCTTTGTAGTTGATGGCTTCCTCAGGAAGGAGCATGGAGGTAGCGGACCGGCCCGGGTCCGTAATTACCCGGATCGGCCGCCCGAGGCTTGTGCGTGGGCTATCTCCTATGGAATGACAAGCTGGCCCACTCTTCCACCCTGGCCGAGAGCTTTTCGAATCCCACAAATCGCTCACCGCGGCCAATCTCGTCGTAGAGCGCGTTCGTAAGAGGAATCATCACTAGGCTCTGGGCGATCGGGACGACCCGTGCTGTCCGGAAGGCCGCAGGCTGCTCTAAACCTCTACCGATTATCGCCTGAAGGAGGTAGCTCATCGGGATTTATCCGCCAAACAATACGTTGCGCCCCAGCGGAGTCGCATCGCGACCCGGTTACGAGCGGTCCGACGCTCCCGTGGGCGGCCACGCGCCGATCCGCTGCCGTAACGCAACGATCTTGCCGAGGTGATACGCGTTATGTACCGCCACACTGTTCAGCTCGTCGGCCATTGTCACGCCCGGCTCTACCTCGAGCGCCAACCGCTCAGGCGCCTGCCCCATCGCTGCCGCAGCGCGAGCGCCGTCCAGGAACACTCGCACCAAGTCGTGCCATTGGTGCTCGTGCTCCGGCGCCGCACTCGGGTACACCTCGCGGGTCGGCTCGCCCGGCTCGATGATGCTCTGCTGGTACGCCACAACGTGCCACAGCTCCTCGTAGATCGAGTGCGACGCGCCGTCCGGGCATAGCGTGACTTGCTCGAGCGTCAGCCCCGACAGCAGGCGGTCTCGCGTGGGGAACTCGCCGACCAGAAACAGATGCTCCAGGATATGCATCGCATCGCGCCCTTTCTCCTTGTGTTCGTCACTGCAACACTCTAGTGGCCTAACCGCTACGTCACCGTTTAGCCGCCACCGCCCCTTGGCCCGGGAGTGCTTATCGTCTGCCCCAATCGCCTCTGGCTTCCTGGAGACCGCCCGGGTAACTAGTTCATTCCACGAAGGTTGAAGCTTACGCCAGTTTCGAAGGCTCGGCAATAGCGCGCAGGGCGGACGGATACGTTTCACGATCTCCAGCGATGACGCGGGTGGCCGGCCCGTCCGGCCCAACGGGTCGGGAGAACGGAGCCCAGGGCCGAGGCCGCAGGCCGGGTTTCCGACAGGCTGCTAGTTATCTCGTGACAGTCCCTTAGGCTTCATTGCCCCCCGCGCGCCACATCGTTACGTTCTTCTACAGGCCTGAAGACCCTACGGGCGCCCTAACGCAGGGCGCGGATGTCGCGGCATTCAACGCGCCAGTTGCTGCAATGCGCACGCCATTCGCTGCACCTGACGCACCCTTCGCAGCATCGGTCACACTCTTTACCGCATAGGCCATGCCACTCGCGGTACCTGACACGTCATTTGCAGCGTCGGCCACGTATATTGCAGCGTCGGTCAGACTGTTTACCGCGACAGCCACGCCCGGCCTTTCGCCGGCCCCGTTCTTTACCGCAACGGGCACGCCCGGCGTGACGACGGACACGCACGTCGCTGGATAGTCTCCACTATTCGCGGCAATTGGTCTGACTGTTGCGGTAACGAGTCCGACTATTGCTGCATCGAGTCTGTCTTCTACCGCGATGAGTGGACATTTTACCGCGTATGCCACCCTCAATGCCGCGAAGGGCATGCCCTTTGAACCATCGGGCGTGCCCGGTGCTTCACCGGGCGTGTCATTTGCCGCAACGGGCACGCCCGGGAACAGACCGGGCAGGAACGTTGCGGCAATCCGTCGTGATCGGCTCACGCCGGACACATCAATTACCGCGATATGCACGACGATTGCCGCGAAGAGCCTGCCGCTCGCTGCAAACGGGGAGGCTTATGCCGCGTAGAGCCTGGACGTTACGGCAATCGGAGGAGAGATCATGAGCTCGGGCCTGTCCGTTGCGAGAGTTTTGGCCAAGCTGGAGGCGCGGGCCACGCACGTACCGGGACATCGGGACTCCCTGATAGCATCGGCGCCGTCTATGTCGACTCCATCGGAAGAGCCCAACACGACCATCGTGACCTACAGGCCGGAGTTTCGGGAGACCTTCGAGCGCCTCAACCGCGCCTGGCTGGAGGCCCACTCCCTCCTCGAGCCTGCCGACGTCGAGTATCTCCAGGACCCTGAGCTCCACATCCTCTCCCCGGGCGGCCAGATCTTCTGCGCTCTGCAGGACGGGGAGGTCGTCGGCACGTGCGCGGCCATCCGAGTCTCGCCGAGCGTTTTCGAGCTCGCCAAGCTGGCCGTCGCACCCTTGGCCCAGGGCCGGGGCCTCGGCAGGCAGCTCTCGGAGCGCGTCCTCTCGTTCGCGCGCGAAGCGGGCGTTTCCAAGATCGAGCTGACGTCTCACACCGCGCTCGTCCAGGCCATCCGCCTCTATGAATCCCTGGGCTTTCAACACGAGCCGATGCCGCCAGACATTCGCTATCAGTCGGCAAACGTCTACATGACGCTCCGCCTTTGAATCTGGCCCCCCTGAAGCTCACTCCCCGAACCGGCGGACGAACCAGCTCTTCACCGCCTGGGTGAGGACCACGTACGCCAGCAGCATGGCGGCGAGGAGCAGCCAGTAGAGCGGCGGCAGGGGGACGAAGCCGAGGGTGCCGGCCAGGGGGGAGAAGGGCAGCCAGGCGCCCACCGCGACGATGAGGAGGGAGGTGAGGAGGAGCGGCGTGCTGGCGCGGCTTTGCACGAAGGGGAGCTTGTTGGTACGGATGACGTGAATGATCAGCGTCTGGGTGAAGATCGATTCCACGAACCAGCCGGTGTGAAAGAGCGCCGGGTTCTTCCAGGCGTGGAAGACGTAGAGCATCATGAAGAACGTCAGGTAGTCGAAGATCGAGCTGATCGGGCCGATGAAGAGAATGAAGCGCCGGAGGTCGCCGATCGCCCACTTGCGCGGCCGGATCACCCATTCGGCGTCGACCTGGTCGGTGGGGATGGTGGTCTGCGAGAAGTCGTAGAGCAGGTTGTTGGTCAGCACCTGGATCGGCAGCATGGGGAGGAAGGGCAGGAACGCGCTCGCCCCGACGACGCTGAACATGTTGCCGAAGTTGGAGCTGGCGGCCATCTTGATGTACTTGATGATGTTGCCGAAGACGCGCCGCCCTTCCTTGACTCCCTCTTCGAGGATCAGCAGGCTGGTCTCCAGCAGGATGATGTCGGACGACTCCTTGGCGATGTCCACCGCGGAGTCGACCGAGATGCCGACGTCCGCGGCCTTCAGCGCCGGGGCGTCGTTGATGCCGTCGCCCATGAAACCGACCACGTGGCCCGTGCTCTGGAGGGCGTGGATGATGCGCTCCTTGTGCGCCGGGACGAGACGGGCGAAAACGCTGGTCCGGCTGACGGCCGCGGCGAGCTCGGCGTCGCTCATCGCCTCGATTTGCGAGCCGAGCAACAGGTTCTCGACGGCCATCTCCACTTCCTTGCAGATATAGGCGGTGACGACCTCGTTGTCGCCGGTCAATATCTTGACGCCCACGTTCAAGACGTTCAGTTGCTTCAGCGCCTGCGCGGCCGTCTCCTTCGGCGGATCGAGGAAGGCCAGGAAGCCCAGCAGGATGAGGTCCGACTCGTCTTTGACGGCGTACACGGGCTCATCCGGCGCGCCCGGCATCTCTTTGTACGCCAGGGCGATCACGCGAAAGCCCTGGGCGTTCAAGCCGGCCACGAGCTGCTGCCGGTGGTCGTCGTGCTCGGGCTGGATGTCCACCACCTTGCCGTCGATCTCCACCCGTGAGCACAGGGCCATCACCTCGCTGGTCGCGCCCTTGCAGATCAGCGTGTTCAATCCGGTCTCGTCTTCCACCACCACGGACATGCGGCGGCGCACGAAGTCGAAGGGGATCTCGTCGATCTTCTTGTACTTTTCCTTCGCCTTCAGCCAGTCCTCCAGCTCTTCGTGGGCGAGGACCGCGTCGTCGAGAAGGTTTTTCAAGCCGGTGTGATGGAAGCTGTTGAGGTAGCCGTAGTGGAGCACCTTTTCGCTCGGCTCGCCGCGGACGTCCAGGTGTTTTTCGAGGACGATCTTGCCTTGCGTCAGGGTGCCGGTCTTGTCGGTGCACAACACGTCCATGGCGCCGAAGTTCTGGATGGCGTTCAGGCGCTTGACGATCACTTTTTTGCGCGCCATGGCGAGGGCGCCTTTGGACAGGTTGACGGTGACGATCATCGGCAGCATCTCGGGAGTGAGGCCGACCGCCACCGCCATGGCGAAGAGGAAGGCTTCCAGCCAGTCGTGCCGCGCCAGGCCGTTGATCAGGAAGACCGCCGGCACCATCACCGCGATGAACCAGATCATCAGCCAGGTGAACTGGTTGACGCCCTTGTCGAAGCTGGTGAGCTGGCGCTGCCCTACGATGCTCGCGGCGAGCGAGCCGAAGTAGGTGCGGGCCCCGGTGTGGACCACCACGGCGGTGGCGGTGCCGCTTTCGACGTTCGAGCCCAGGAAGCAGAGATTGGGCAGCTCCAGGGGGTTGCCGGCGTCCGCGGCCGCCGGCGCGGCTCTCCTTTCGACCGGCAGGGCTTCGCCGGTGAGGGCCGACTGGTTGAGGAAGAGGTCCTTGGCGGAGAGCACCCTGACGTCGGCCGGCACCATGTCGCCGGCGGCCAGGCGGACGACGTCGCCTGGCACCAGGTCCTTGAGCGGAGCTTCTTCGTCCTTGCCGTTGCGCACCACGGTCGCGGTGTTGCTAACCATGGCCTTGAGCTTTTCGGCGGCGTGATCGGCGCGCATCTCCTGAAAGAACCGGAGCACCACGCCCAGCAGGACCATGACGAAGATGACCACCGTCGCCCGTACGTCGCCCGTGACGTACGAAAGCACGCCCAGCGCCGTGAGCAAGATGACCAGGGGATTCTTGACGGTGTTGAGCAGGCGCATCAGGCCGCTCAAGCGTTTCTCGCGGGCGATCTCGTTCGGCCCGACCGTCTTGAGCCGGTCGCCGGCCTCCGCCGCGCTCAAGCCCGTCGGCCGCGAATCCAGCTCTGCCAGCGCCGTCGCGACATCGCAGCACGCCTTCTCCAGGAGCTCGGCGGAGACGGCGGCTTTGCCGAGGGGGCGGTTGGGGGTCATGGTGGGGGAAAAGTTAGCACAGCGGTCGGGCGGGGGAGGATGTCGACTCCCTGCATCCCCTGCGCCTCATGTGTACAGGCGATGTACGCCGCGGGTTGGGACCGCGCTGGAGTCGCCCACTCTAAGCTCAGGCCCTGCAAGCAGATGCGGTTTCGTTCCAGGCTGGCATGGCCCTCGCTCTGTCTGCCGCCGGATCGAAGTCAACCTCTTCGGAAGGAGGCTGTATGAGGAATCGCATCGCTCTTCTCTGCAACCTGTCGCTGGTGCTCGGGCTGGCGGCCGGCTGCGTCGGGTCGTTACCGCCGGTCCATCGCGTCAACAGCGCGCTGGACTTTCTCTATCCCCAGGGGATCACCGCCGCCTCGCCGGCGAGCGAGGTGGTCCTCAAGCTGCCGCTCCGCGTGGGGCTCGCCTTCGCTCCGAGCCGCGGCTACCAGCACGATCCGATCACGGAAGAGCAGAAGCAGAAGCTGCTCGGCCGCGTCGCCGCGGCTTTCAAGGAGAACAAGGCCATCAGCCACCTGGAGGTGGTGCCCACGACCTACCTGCAGCCCGGCGGCGGCTTCGCCAACCTCGACCAGGTTCGCAGCTCGCTGGGGCTCGACCTCATGGTCCTGGTGTCGTACGACCAGGCCCAGTTCATCGAATCGACGCGCGCCTCGTGGACGTATCTCACCGTGATCGGCCCTCTCCTGATCGAAGGGGAGAAAAACGACACCCGCACGGTCATGGACGCCGTGGTCTATGACATCCATTCGCGGGCCCTGCTCTTCCGCGCGGCCGGCGAGAGCAAGGTCAACGGCCGGTCGAACCCGCTCAACGTGGAGCGCAAGCGGCGGATTTACGCGGCAGAGGGATTCGAGCAGGCGACCAAGGGCCTGATCGATAACCTGAACGCTGCGCTGACTCGCTTCGACGAGCAGGCCAGGAACGGCACGGTCCAGGGGCCGGGCACGCCGGCGATCGCAATGTACGACGCCAAAGGAGCGCGCATCACCGCCCGCGGCAGCGGGGGCGGCGGGGCCTTGGGGATTCCGGAGCTGATCCTGGCGGCGCTGATCGGGTTTTCTCTGCTCGCCAGGCGCCGAGCCGCGGGGGCCTGATGAGACCTTTTTCCAGGCGTTTTCCCTGGCTCACGGTGGCGCTCGCCGCGCTCTACGCGAGCGTCTGGTTTTTTCCAGCGGAGGCCCTGGAGTATGACCGGACCCGGGTGGCGGCCGGCGAGGCCTGGCGGCTGTTGACCGGACAGCTCGTCCACTGGACGCCGCGGATGGCGGCCTTCGACATTGGGATGCTGCTCGGGCTCGGAGCCTGGCTGGAAGCCCGGGAAGACCGCGGGCTCATGATCACAGGCCTGGCGCTGGGCGGCGGGCTCACCGCCCTCGCCGTCCACACGCTTTCGCCCGGCCTCCAGGTGTACCGGGGCGGCTCCGGCGTGGCCTCGGCGCTCTTCGTCCTGGCCGCGGTCCGCATCGCGGAATCGCCCGATCCGAGACTTCGAACCCTGGCGACCGCGGCCGTTGCGCTCTTCCTCGGCAAGGCAGCGTTTGAAGCTTTCGCCGGACAGACGCTTTTCGCAGGACCGTTGCCGCAGGGAGTCCATGTCGTCCCCCTCGTGCATCTGTTGGGCGGGCTCGGCGGGCTGGTAACGGCTCCGCCGGGCTCTTCCGCTCGGCTTCTTGAACCGGGCTCTCGCCCAAGCTCGAATTGACCCTGCCTCGCAAGTTCTGTATTGTCTCGCCATGCCTCGTCCTGAGGTAGTCATCCCCTTCACCTCCGGGAAGGAGGTTCAAAATGAAGCACAAGCACCTGATCATCACGGTCCTCGGGATCGCCGCGCTTCTCTACGGTCCTTCCAGAGCAGTGGCCCAACTGAGCTCGTTCGCGGTGTTGGGTGGCTCGACGGTAACCAATACCGCCACGCCGACGATCGTCACGGGCAATCTGGGAGTCAGTCCTGGTAGCGCAGTCACCGGCTTTCCGCCGGGAATCGTGACTGGAGGGACGATCCACGCCGGCGACTTTGTCGCGGCTCAGGCTCAGACCGACCTTACGGTCTTGTACAACGATCTGGCCACCTCAGTGTGCAATGCCGACTTGACCGGGCAGGATCTGGGTGGGTTGACGCTGACGCCAGGCGTCTACTGTTTTTCGACCTCGGCCCAGTTGACGGGAACGCTTACACTCGACGCGCAAGGCAACTCCAACGCTGTCTTTGTTTTCAAGATCGGTAGCACACTCACGACCGCGAGCGCCTCGTCCGTCCTCCTGATCAACAGCGCATCGAGCTGCGGAGTGTTCTGGCAGGTAGGCAGCTCGGCGACCCTCGGCACAGGCACCGCGTTGGCAGGGAGCATCGTCGCGCTCACCAGCATCACTCTGAATACCGGCGCAAGCTTGAACGGAAGGGCCTTGGCGCGAAATGGTGCCGTGACGCTGGACGACAACAACGTCGCCGTCTGCAGCGGCGGCCCCAGCTTGCCGGCTGAGGTTCCCACGCTCTCGGGGTGGGGAATGATCGTTTTGACGGGCCTCTTGCTCTTGTCCGGCCTGGCAGCGATGCGCAGGCGAGCGGCGTAGAGATCCTCACCTCGCCGGCCGCAGCGTCGCCGTTCGGCCCAGCCACCGCCCCGCCGCCCGTAGGGCCAGCGGTACCCGCCGGCCCCAAGGGGACGGCTCGAGCGCGGGGATCGTCTCGAACAGCAGTTTCTCCCAGCGTGGCAGAAGAGCCTCGGCCGTGAAATCGGCGGCCCGGGCCCGGCCGTTCTCCACCATGGCCCTGTACAGCCCCGGGTCGCCCAGCAGCCGGTCCACGGCCGCCTGCGCCTCGGCGAGGGAGGCGACCTCGAAGTAGTCCAGTGGGGAGCGGCGCAACTCGCGATAGGCGACCTCCGGGCCGAGCAGCGCCGGCACTCCCGCCAGCCAGGCGTTCACCAGCTTCGAAGCCGGCTTGTTCGTCGTCCGGTGCTTGTCCCCAGGACGGACGGCGAGGATCAGATCGGCCTCGCGGAAGTCCGGCCAATCGATGGCCTGCGAGTCCGTCTCGCGGCCGGCGAATGGGGCCGCGTCCACCACCCACTCGATGCCCCGATCGGCGAGGAGCTGCCGCCACTCCGGCCGGCGGAACTCGGGGTTCAGATTGCCCTCGAATCCCTTGTAGACGAGCCGCCGGATGGCCGTGCCGCGGGCCGGATCGCGCGGCAGGAGCCCAGGCTGCGGCCAGTGGGGAATGTGGAACCGCCGCCGGCCGTCGGCGAAGTGGCCGTTCTGCAGGATCTCGAAGTCGGCGATGAGCGGCTGCCGGTTGTCCGCCCGGGCCGCCACCAGGACGGCATCGCCCAGGAGGCGCGCCTGCCGCCGCAGGGCCCGGGCCTGCTTGGCGTGGAAGACGATCAGCCCCTCGCCCGGCGGCACGGCGGCGAGCTCGACCGGCAGGCCCGCCCGGGCGAGGCGCAGGTAGGTCTGGACGACCCACACCTGCTCGCCGCGCTGAAAGTGCCGCCAGTCGCGGTCCGGATCGAGGCGCCGGAGGCTCTCCAGGTCCTCCTCGCTATTGAGGTCGTCGAGGAAAAAGGTCACACGCATCGGGTTCGCCAGCTTATAATGCTGAGGACGGTCGGGGCTGGTAGACTGGCGGAAGGACTTTCAAGGAGACCCGTCATGGCCGTCGAGATCACCGGCAAGTACATCGGCAACCTCAAGACCGAGCTCACCCACGGACCCTCGGGGACCGTGATCCGCACCGCAGCCCCGGTGGACAACCAGGGCGATGGCAGCTCTTTCTCCCCCACCGACCTGGCCGCCACCTCCCTCGGCGCCTGCATGCTCACCCTCATCGCCATCGTCGGCGAGCGCGACGGCATCGACTTGACGGGCCTCTCCTTCCGCCTGGAGAAGCACATGGCCGCCGACCCCCGGCGCATCGGCGCCATCCCGGTGACCATCACCATGCCCGCGGGCCTCTCCGAGCCGCAGAGAAAGAAGCTGGAGAACGCCGCCCTCACCTGCCCCGTCCACAAGAGCCTGGCCGAGGGCGTCGAACGGCCCGTCGAGTTCGTGTATGCGGACGCGCCGGTGGCAGTGGGGTGAGGAGTTACAACGAGGCTCGACTATCATTTCAGCAGGAGGTACACAGGCCATGTTCGACCATATCGTGTCCAATCCCGCGATTCTCGGCGGTAAACCCTGTATCAAGGGGACGAGGATCAGCGTCGAGTTCATCCTCGAGCTCGTGGCTCAGGGAGCCAGCCGGGCGGACATCCTGAAAGCCTACCGCCACCTCACGGCGGAGGATGTCGAGCAGGCCCTACGGTATGCCTCCCGCTTCCTCGAGAACGAAGTCGTGATCACGGCTGAGATCCACCATTGAGGCTGCGGGCTTTCCGCTTCCTGGCAGACGAGAACATCCACCCAGAGGTAGTGCGCTTCCTCCGAGAGGATCGGCTGGATGTCAACGACGTCAAGGAAGGACCGCTCCTTGGCGAGGACGATCTGACCATCTTGAGGAAGGCCTACGAAGAGGAGCGAGTGGTACTCACCCATGACTCCGACTTTGGCCAGCTCGCAGTCGCCAAGCTCGAACCCGTGGTCGGGATCATCTATCTGCGACCGGGCCATATCGATCCCGCCTTTACTGTGGAGACCCTGAGGACAGCTCTGGATGAGGTCCCGGAGGTCTCCGTTCCATTCATCCTGGTGGCCGAGCGGGTCGGCCAGCAGGTCAAGATTCGAATCCGAAGGCTCTGAGAGCCCTCTCGCCGAAGGCGTCGACCGGCCCGTCGAGTTCGTCTACCCGCCTCATGGACGACATTGCCCCCGGCGGGTTCTCCTCCGTGCCCATGCTGCTCACCCCCGTGGCCGGCCGCCTCTTCTTCACCGCCGACGACGGCTTCACCGGCCGCGAGCCGTGGAGCCTCCCGCTGTAGAATCCGCCCGCATGCCGGGCCTCGCCGTTCTGTCCGCCTTGGTGCTCGCGATTCTCGCGCTTCCACCCCCGGATCCCGCTTTGCCGGGCGAGGTCCGGCCGACCCCGACCGGCGATGTCTGGGTGGAACTGGTGGCGGCCGGGGCGGGCCAGCCTCGCGAGGGGATCGGCCGGGGAATCGTCGAGGCGCCGCCGGAGCGGGTCTTCCGGGCCCTCGCGGACTACGCCCACTGGCAGGAGTGGATGCCCTTCCTCAGGAGCTCTGACGCCCAGCCGCAAGGGGACGGCTCGGTGCTGAGCCGTCAGGCGATGGCCCTGCCCTCGCCGGTGGGCGAGCGCCGCTACCGCGTCCGCTTCACGCAGGGGTCCGAAACCGGCCGGGAAGGAAAGGCGTGGGTGATTCGTTGGATGCTCGTGCCGGGCTCGGGCAATCTCGCGGGCCTCCACGGCTCCTGGCGGCTGACGGCCCTGGGACCGGATCGCACCCTGGCCGTCTGCCGTCTCTTCACCGACCCCGGGGGCCTCACGCCGCGCTGGGCCGTCGACCGCGGCACCGCGCAGACGCTCCCCTGGATCTTCCACGGTCTGCGCCAGCACGTGCGCCGCTCCCGCTACGACGCCCCTTGAGGTACAATCAGCCGGTTCCCTAGTTCCGATACTTGCGCTTGACGGCGCGGTGGGCTCCCTATGAAATCAGAGAAGAATGAGAACGTCCTCGCGCTGGAAGCGCACCTCGGCACCGAGCTTCACCGCCGTTCCACCGAGCTGACCCGCGCCTGGCTGGACCGCCTGATTGCGCGGCTGGACGTCCACCCGCGCCGCATCTTTCCCACCGACGCTCTGCTCAACCACATTCCCGACGTGTTGCGGGCCGTCTCGGACTACCTCTGCTCGGATGGCGAGCTGGACAACGAGGAGTTGATGCGCGTCGAGTTCGGCAAGCTGGCCCGGTTGCGGCGGGAGCAGGGCTACGACATCGACGAGATCCTGGTCGAATTCGAGATCCTCGGCGAGATCCTCTACGACGCCTTGCGCGAGGAGGCGCGGAAGTTCGGGCGCAAGGTGCCCCCCGACTACGCCATCGAGGTCGCCGAGCGTCTGTACCGCTCCCTGGCGTCGATTACCGCCATCACGGCCACGACCTTCCGCGAAGAGGGCTTTCGGGACCGCCGGGACCGGGCCCGGCTCCTGGGCGGCTTCGGCCGCGAGCTGGCGCACGAGCTGCGCAACCGGCTGAGCACGGCCGAGGCCGCCCTGCACCTGCTGGGCAGCGACAACCTCGAGCCGGCCGCCCGCGAGCGGACGCTGCGCGCCCTGCGCAACACCGTGCAACGAATCAAGGGGGTGGCCGACGACGTCCACTCTCTCGCCATCGCCCAGGGGAGCGAGGAGGGGGCTCAAGGGCGGCGCCTGTCGCTGCGGACCCTGCTCGCCGAGACGGTCGACGAGCTGCGGGGCATCGCGGACGAGAAGGAAGTGCGCATCGAGGTGCGGGAGCCCGTTCCCGACGTGCAGGTGGACGCCATCCGCGTCGAGCTGGCGATCATCAACCTGGTGGGCAACGCCGTCAAGTACTCCGATCCGCAGGAAGCGGACCGCTGGGTACGGGTCGCCGTGCAGCGGGACGAGGAGGGCTACTGGCGCATCTCCGTCTCGGACAACGGCATGGGCATTCCGGACGAGATGCAGGACCGGGTCTTCGAGCAGTTCGTCCGCGCCCACCCCGGCGTCGCCGACGGCACCGGCCTGGGGCTCGCCATCGCCCGTTCCGCCGTCGAGCAGATGGGCGGCCGTATCTGGCTCGAAAGCGAGCCGGGCATCGGCACCACCTTCCACTTCACCGTCGTCGACCCGCCGGCGGCGCGGGAGGACTGACCGTCAATCGAGGGTGGCGTCCAGCTCGGTCACGAGGTCCAGCAGCACTCCGGAAGCCTTCTCCACGGCGGCGGGCTCCACCTGGTCGAGAGTGTCTTCCGGGGAATGGATGTGGTGCAGGACGGACGGCAGGAACCCCTCCCGCAGGCCCGACTCCTTGCCGCCGTTCAAGAGCAGCCAGAGCTGGTGGGCTTCGACCTCCGGCAGCATGCCCAGCGAGAGATTGGGAATCCCCGCCGCCTCGAAGCTGCGGTCATCCCCCGGCGGAAAGGCGGGAAACTCGAGACAGGCGAGCCGTCGGGCCGCGCAGACCCGCTGCAGGGCGCGATAGAGCGGCGCGCTGCCCTCCTTCTTGCCGCCGCCATAGGGAAACGCGTTGCCGTAGGCCATGATGTCCACGTTGACCGCGGCGGCGATCTCGCCCGGGTGGGCGGCGATGTAGGACTTCGATCCGACCAGACCGGTTTCCTCGCGATCGAAAAAAGCGATCCGCACCCGGTGGCGCAACGGCCGGTTGCGCAGGGCCTGGGCCAAGCCGGCGAGCGCCATGACGCCCGCGCCGTTGTCCACCATGCCCCGGCTGAGCCGCCCGTCCTTGAGCTTGACGGCGTCGTAGTGCGCGCCCACGACGATCTCGCGGCGGCCGGAGCCGAAGGCTACGAGAAAATTGCTCCCCGCGCCCGAAGCGCCGTCGAAAGCCTGGACCTCGAAGGGGATTCCGCGCTCCTTGAGGAGCGCGGCCAACGCCTCGTGGCGTTCGGCGTTGGTCTCCTTTTGCAGCCGGGCGAGGTCCCGGAGCAGGTCGGTCTGGGCCCCGGCGCTTGCGGAGAGCAGCAGCAGGACGAAGCCGGCCGTTCGCGGGTGGATGAGGGAAATCCTGCGCAAGGGATTCAGGCCGCGGAGGCGGAAGCTCCCTCTGTTCCGAGGGCGAGCATCGCGGCGCGTACGACCTGTTGCTTGGCCGGGTCCGGGAAGTCTTCCGGCCAACGGAAGCCAAACCGGTTGAGGCGCAGCGCCACCTGGCGCTCGGCGACACGGGCGCGCTGCTCCGGATCCACGATCAGGCTCAAGTAAGCCCCGTTTTCCTCGATGACGAAACGGCGGGCGAGAAAATCGGCCAGCAGGCTTTCGCACTCGGCCTCGCTGATCTCGACGCCTTGTCCGCGAACCGCTTCGATCAAGCCATCGCCGCTGTGAATACCATCCAAGGCCTGCACCAGGGCCAGGCCCTGCGGCGCGAGCGTGTAGACCTCTTCTCGCCGGCAGGGCCGCGTATCGATCACGCTCGCTCCCGTGGCAGAGCGCCGCAGCTCCAGGCGAATGCTCCCGCCGTCCTTCTTACGCCATTCGTCGATACAGGCGGCCGTAGGACGAGTATAAGCGTTCACATCCCTACCGTCCGCAAAATTGAAGTCGAAGAAGTAGGCGAGCCGCTCGCGTTCAGGCTCGGGCACTCCGGCGAAAGTGAGGTCATAAGCCCAGCCGTGCCGCATATTGATAAGCCCGTGCCGCTCCGGCCATTTCCAGTAGGGCCCAAAGCGATCGATGCGCACTTGCGTGTAACCCATGGGCGGCGCCAAGTGGTACAGCGACGGCAGCAGCTCGGCCATCTGGCGGTATTCGTCGGGCTCCTCGCCGGGGAACCCAAACAGCAAGTTCCAGATCACGGCCACTCCCAGCTCGGAGCACCACTTGAGGAGCTGAATGTTCTGCAATCGGGACGTGCCCTTGCCCATGAGCTTGAGAATGGGCGTGCTGAAGCTTTCGATGCCGGGCTGAAGCATATAGACTCCAGCCGCCGCCAACAGCTCCACCTGGTCCTTACGCAAGTTGCTCTTCGTCTCATAGAAGAGCTTGTACTTGCTCCCATGAGCCACCAGCTCTGGGATCAGCGTTCGCAAATAGCTCATGTCGAGGATGTTGTCGGTCAGAGCGAAACGGTTCATGCCGTATTTCTGGCTGAGCGTCTCGAGCTCTGAAGCAAAGCGCGCCGCACTCTTGCCGCGGAATGCCATGGTGCCGCCGTTGAGCCCACAGAAGGTACAGTGGGACTTCAGCCCCCACCAGCAGCCGCGAGACGACTCCGCAGCCAGCCTCACGGTAATGCCGCAGTACGAGGATTGCTGCACGGCGGCAAAGTAGTCGTCGAAATCGGGGAGCGGCAGCGCATCCATGTTGGTCACCATGGGACCCTGAATGAACCGCGGCGGCCGCTCCTCACTCCCCCCCGCCATCAGCTTGCACACCAGGTCGACGATGATTTCCTCGGCTTCGCCGGAAACGACGCAGTCGATGAAGTCGAAATTGTCGGCCATCGCGCGGCCCATGTCGTCCTCGCAGTTGGCGCCGCCGAAGATGATCGCCACCTCCTCGGCAGGCACGCGCCGGCGCACTTCGCGAGCGAGCGCGAGCGCGGCGATGTTCTGCTGGAAGGTGGACGTGAAGCCGAGCACCCGCGGCGCTCCCGCGAGCACGACGTCCGCCCACTCAGCGACCACCCTCGGCGCATCCTCGACGGCCGCCCGCATCTTGACGGCGTTGACCTTCCACTGCTCGAGCTCCTTCTCCCACGCCGGCCCGTCGGATGCAATCTTCTGTTCGAGGCGACGCGTCACCATCTTCTCGAAACGAGCGAAGTCCGGCGCCTGGTCGCCCCACAGCGCACGCGTGAAAATCATCTCTCCGGTCAGAAACGACGACGGAAAGTGAACCGACGATTTTTCGTAGAAATCCCAACCGACTTGCTCGCCATAGCCGAGGTTCAAATAGTGCACGTCTCCCGGAATGCCGTGCTCTTGCAGCACCGATAGGAGCGAGCTGATCCCCAACGCAGGGTGATGGGCCGGCAGAAAAGGGACGGCGACGAAGCGCACCAGCGGGTTGACGGTTGAGTTGGCCATACCACCTCACCTACGGAGAAGATCTGCTCTCACAGGCTCATGCCACCGGTGCGGGGGCGTTCTTGGTTCCGAGGGCGAGCATTGCGGCACGCACCACCTGTTGTTTCGCCGGATCCGGGAAGTCGTCCGGCCAGCGGAAGCCGAAACGATTGAGGCGCAACGCCACTTGGCGCTCGGTGACACGCGCTCGTTGCTCCGGATCCACGATCAGAGCCAGGTAGGACCCGTTTTCCTCGATGATGAAGCGGCGATCGAGGAGCTCGGCCAGCAAGCTCTCCAATTCGCTTTCCTGGATGTCCTCCCCTTGATCGCGCACTGCGTCCAACAAGCAGTCTCTGCTCCGAATGCCGTCCAAAGCGCGCACCAGGGCCAGGCCCTGGGACGTGAGCTTGTAGACCTCGTCCCGGCGGCAGGACCGCGTGTCGATCACGCTCGCTCCCGAGGCGGAGACCTTCAGCTCCAGTCGAATGCTCTCGCCGTCCTTCTTGCGCCATTCGTCGACGCAGTCGGCACACTCGAGCACATAGGTGCTCGGCTGGCGGCCGTCCGCGTATTCGTAGTCGAAGAAGTAGGCGAGCCGCTCGCGTTCCTGCTCAGGTAGTCCGGCGAACAGGAGGTCATAGGTCCAGGTGTGCCGCACGTTGATGATGCCGTGACGCTCCGGCCACTTCCAGTAAGGCCCAAAGCGGTCGAGGCGCACCTTGGAGTAGCCGGAGGGAGGCGCGAAGTGGTACAGCGACGGAAGCAGCCCGGCCATCTGGCGGTATTCCTCGGGATCCTCGCCGGGGAACCCGATCAGCAGATTCCACATCACGGCCACTCCCAGCTCGGCGCACCACTTGAGGAGCTGAATGTTCTGCAGCCGGGTGGTGCCTTTGCCCATGAGCTTGAGAATGGAAGTGCTGAAGCTTTCAATGCCCGGCTGGAGCAGATAGACACCGGCCGCCGCCAGCAGCTCCACGTGGTCCTTGCGCAAGTTGCTCTTCGTCTCGTAGAACAGCCGGTACTTGCTCCCGTGAGCCGTCAGATCCGGGAACAGGGTGCGCAGGTAGCTCATGTCGAGAATGTTGTCGGTGAGGGCGAAACGATTCAAGCCGTACTTCTGGCTGAGCGTCTCGAGCTCCGAGGAGAAACGTGCCGCGCTCTTGCCGCGGAAGGACATCGTGCCGCCGTTGAGACCACAGAAGGTGCAATGGGACTTCAACCCCCACCAGCAGCCGCGAGACGACTCCGCAGCCAGCCTCACGGTGATGCCGCAGTACTCGGGTCGTTGCGCAGCGGCGAAGTAGTCCTCGAATTCCGGAATCGGCAACACATCCATGTTGGTCACCATGGGGCCCTGGATGAACCGCGGCGGCCGCTCCTCACCACCTTCCGCCATCAGCTTGCGCACCAGGTCGACGATGATCTCCTCGGCTTCGCCCGAAACGACGCAGTCGATGAAGTCGAAATTGTCGGCCATCGCGCGGCCCATTTCGTCTTCGCAGTTGGCGCCGCCGAAGATGATCGCCACCTCCTCGGCGGGCACGCGCCGGCGCACTTCGCGAGCGAGCGCGAGCGCGGCAGCGCTCTGCTGGAAGGTGGAGGTGAAGCCCAGCACCCGTGGCGCTCCCGCGAGCACGACGTCCGCCCATTCCGAGATCAACTGCGGCGCCTTCTCGATCGCCGCCCGCATCTTCTGGGAATTGGTTCCCCATTCGCTGAGCTGCGCCTCCAGCACCGCATGGTGGCGGTTGGGCTGGCGCTTGAGCCACCGCGTGACCCGGTCTTCGAAATACGAGAACTCCGGCGCGCTCTCGCCCCAAAGCGCGCGGGTGAACAGCATCTCGCCCGCGAGGAGCGACGACGGGAGATTCACCGTGACGAACTGGTATAAATCCCAACCGATCCGTTCACCATAGTCGAGGTTCAAATACTGCACGTCCCCTGGAATACCCTGCTCTCGAAGCACTGCCAGGAGCGAGCTGACTCCCAGCGCCGGCTGGTGGGCCGGCAGACAGGGAGCGACGACGAAGCGCACCAGAGGGTTGGCGGTCGAATCGGCCATAAGACTCCGTTTCCTCAAGAAACTCCGGCACCCACCAGCAGCCGGCGGAGTTGTGAAGGATAGCTGATGTTGCAGAGCTCGTCCTCGTGTTCCAGGGTGCCGTAGGTGAACCACGCCCCGGCCCGGCAACCGCCGGCGCAGGTGGACACGAACTTGCACCCCGAGCACTTTTCGATCTCGTGCGACTTGACCCGGATGCCACGGTCCTCAACGCGCTGGAAGATACGGTCGAAGTCCTCCTCGAAGATGTTGCCGATCTTCAGGTCCGGCCCCTTGGAGAGATGGCAGGGGTAGACGTCGCCATTCCAGTCGATGTCCATCAGCGAGTGCGCCATGCCGCAGATAAACGTCGAGTTGGGCTGGGCCACGCTGCAGACCTCGGGATCGGAGCCTACATATCTGCGCCCCACCTCGGCGACGTAGGCCAACCCGAACTTGTCGACGATGTGATCATTGAGCTGGCGCAAGGCGACCATCATCTGCTCGTTGCTCATGGCGAGGTTCGTATAGTCGAGGCCGGAATGGGGCAGCTCTTTGAGCTGGTTCGGAGACACCCAGCCGCCGTTGGCGAGCGCCAACTCGCCGATTTGCGGCAACTCGTGCATGTTGGCGTTGTGCAGTGTCGGCGCCAGCTTGAAGGGCAGCTTCTGGGCGATCACGTTGTGGATGCCCGCCAGGGCCTTGGGGAAATGCCCCTTGCCGCGCGTCATCTCGTGGGTTTCGGGGGAGAAGCCATCCAGACTGATCTGGATATAGCGGAACCCCGGTAGGGCCTTGAGGTGGCTTGCGGCCCGTTCATCAATGTAGGTGCCGTTGCTCAGGACGATGAACGGAAAACCGAATTCCACGATCATGTCGAGGATCTCGTGGATGCCGCTGTGAGTAAAGGGCTCGCCTCCGGTCACGTTGACCTGACAGCCGGGATTGACCGCCGCGATGCGCTCCAGCACCAGGCGGACCTGCTCGAGCGACATGTCGGTGCCGACGCGGTCGTTGAGCCCCTGGTAACAATAAGGGCAGCCGAGATCGCAGTAGCGGGTGACGGTCAAATAGGCTGTCATCAGCGGGCGGGAATCCGCGCTCGGGAACTCGGTGCGGGTCCAACCATCGCGCTCCAAGCGAGCGGCGAGCCGCTCTGCCCGGACCTGGGCCTGCTGTTCCGTCTTGCCCATCTGGACGAAGAAGCGCGCCAGAGCCGCGCGGTCTCCATTCGAGGCCGTGAACACGTGAAACGGCAAATAGTCGCGCTCAGCGAGAGCGCTCAGCGCACCGATGCTCGGTCTGTAGACGACATAAGCGTCGCCGTGCTTCTCCACGTTGATCCGGTCCCTGTGGTCGTCCTCGCGTCCCACCCAGGGCTTTTCGCCGGGCGGGTTGAGCCGGACCTGGCGGCTTTGGATCTCTGCGACCTTGGTGCCGCGCGCAGGCAGCCGGCGCGGAATGGCCTTACGTGGCTCAGCGGGAAGCACTACCAGCGGACCGGGCATCGCGCCACCTCCTGACCCGGGGTCCTGGCAAGGCCGCCCGAGCCGTCCCTGAAATTGAACGAGTGTAAAAGTGTACAAGGTCTGGGGGGCGGCGAATCCGCCCCTCAGAGCCCTACGTCTTATGCCATTTCCGTCGCGCCGGGGGAGTCACCGACTGAAGCACAGCCGGCGATGATGCCCCCGCCGCCCACACTCGCGCAAGCAGTCGGCGCAGCCGCGCCGCCGGCAGCCAGCTCGAGGTCGGCGTCCGAAAGATCGCCCTGGGCAGCCTGGAACTTCATGCCCTCGGTGTCGACTCCCTTGCTCTGCAGATAGTGCTCGGGGTCGGCTGCGAACTTCTCGGCTTCCTCGTGGTTGGACCGCACTTGCTCCAGAGCCCTCTCCAGGCCTGGATCGCCCGAAAAACTGACACCACTCTCCATGCAACTCTCCTTTCTCGGAAGGCAAGCCCCACTCGGAGGTAACCCTCCGCAAATCAGCTCCTTGGAACCTCTTTTCTGGTTGGCTGGTATACCCCCAACCCCTACAGCCTGTCAAGCGAGACTCCGCGATGCGTTTGAGCGCTACACCTTAGGGTGCAGCAGGCGGAGAAAAAGGTGACACCTGAACGCAGCGATCCTACCGGCCTAACGCTCCGTCGGCGACAACTGGTCGAGAGCAACCCGGTCGGCGCTGACCAGGACCCCGCGGTCGAAGATCACGTACGAGCTCGTCTGGTCGAGCGCCATCTCGATGCGGAGCGCTGCGGCGGCCTCGGGACGTGTCACTGCAACCGCCAGGCACCAGCCGGCTTCCTCGAAGCCGGGCGATGAGAGGGCGATGATGGCGGGATCGGCTGCCCCGCCCGCCGCCAGTGTCAGGCCACGTTGTTCCAACACCCGGCGCACCAGCGGGTTGCGCTCGGGCTCCCCGAACGCGATCACCGCACCGGCGCCCCCGGTGCGGGTACGGACCCACTCCTCGTAGCGCACGAGGGGAAGGGGCCACAGGCGCCAGCCCGCGACGGCAGCCGTGGCGGCCTCCTCGGACCATTCGTCAGGAACGACGAGGCAGGCGCTGCGTGCGCTCGGCGAGATCAAGGCGAGGTTGACCGCCGGCGGAGGACCGGCCGCGGCTCGCGCGATTCCCTCCCACCGGGGCCTTGCCGCCGCCAGGGCTTCCGGCAGCCTCGAGATGTGAGCCGCCAGGGCCGCCCCCTCGCCGCCGCTGTCCTGGAGCCACTCTTCGAACCAGGGGAAGAGCACCAGCCCCTGCGCCCTGGCGAACGCCCGGTGAAGACCGTCCGGCAGGCCGAGCCGGCGGGAAAGAAGGCACTTGAAGGCAACGTTCACGTGCTCCCGCAGGATGTCGGTCCACCTCGTCCCTTCGCCGTTCAACGGCGAGCCCATGGCGTGGGACACCGCTTCCGCGAGCTCCCGGCTAGCGGCCAGCCGCCGCGCGACCGGCGGCCAGAGGCCCTCCAGATAGAGGTGGATCGCGTAGTGCCAGGCGCCGCCCAGCAGCCAGGGGCGGTTGATGTCGAACTGCTGTGGCGCCCGGCGTAGCGGGACCCCGAAGCACAGGTGCACCACCCACTCGCCGGACCGCTCGATGACCACGCCGTGGCGGCCCGCCTGCGGCTGCGGCAGGAATATGCTGGGTATGACCACGACGCGCAACGGCAGCTTCTCGCCCGTGATCTCAGCCAGGTCGGCCGCCGGATCCAGCTCTCCCGCCAGATCGGTTATCCGTTGCAGCGCCTCGGCGCGCGCCCGCTGGATGAGCTGATGGGGACCGGCACCCAGCAGCTTCTCGCTCTGCGTGGCGAGGTCCTGCAGAGATTCATACAGCTCGCGGCAATCGTTCGCCTCGCCGTAAGCGGCGCCGACGACGGCCTTGATCAGACGGTCGCGGCTCTGGGTCCGGCGCAGGCGTGCGACGAGGTCGAGCGCAGGGTGAGCGCCCACCTGCGGCGTGAAACGCAGCAGCGTCATCAAGTGAGGGTTGGCGGAACGCGATTCCCCCTTCTCCGTGAGCTCCCAGAGCGCCGCCAGCCACTCAACGCATTCCGCCGCCTTGCGCTCCTGCTCCAAACCGGTCCCTCACTTCCTGGTCGTTGGCCCTCACTCTAGCACCTCATAGTAGAATCAGCACCCCTTGGCAGATCGGTTTACCAGCGCTTCCGCCGAAGCCCTGCTCGCCCGCTGGCGCGACCGGGCCGCCCGGAACGATCCCGCGGCCTTCGACCGCCGGCTGGCTTGGGACGGCTGGGATCTCGCCACCGCCCGTCGCCGCCTGGTCTCAGGGCCCTTGCCCTCGCCTGCCGCCCTTCCCGCCTGGCAGGAGACGCTGCGACAGATCGAAGAAGAGGCAGACCCGGAAGCGAAACCGCTTGCTGCGAGCCCACCCTTCGGAGGTGCCCCGATCCCCTTCGAAGACCTCTTCAGTACGCACCTGGAGCACGCTCGGCGGCGCGTGGAGCGGGACCTGACGGCCTTGGGCCTCGGGGACGCGATCTCGGCCGCCGCCCGGCACGATCTCGACCGCGGGCTGGCCGAACGGCTGAGCTCGCTGGCCGGGGAGGCACTGATGGCGGCCTTCGACGACTACCGCGGCGGGCCTCCCAGCCGGCTGGCCGTCGGCCTGGCGGAAGCCGGTGCTCGCCGCGAAACGCGCCTCTACCGCGCCTTCGTCGACGCGGCGGCGCACCGGGGCGCGCTATCGAGAAACTGGCCCGTGCTCGCCCGCCTCACCGCCACCGTGGTCGACTCCTGGGCTCGCAACCTTATAGAGATGATGCGGCGATTGCAGGAGGACAGCGTCCTGCTCACCGGCGAGCCGCTCGCACCCGCCGGCCTGCTCCGGGCGACGCCCGGCCTCTCGGACCCTCACTGCGGCGGACGGACGGTTCACCTCCTGACCTTGACTGGAGGCGGGCTCGTCTACAAGCCGCGGAGCCTGGGCCCCGAGGAGGACTTCGCCCGGCTGCTCGACTGGTGCGGCGAACGGGAGCTGTCGCTCGACCTCCGCAGCCCCCGGACGCTCGACCGCGGCACCCACGGATGGATGGAGCTCATGTCCCCCGCCGATTGCCCCGACGAGCCGGCGGCCCGCCGTTTCCACCGCCGCGCCGGCATGCTCCTCGGCCTGCTTTACGCCTTCGGCTCCCGCGATTGCCACTTCGAGAACCTGATCGCCTGCGGTGAGCATCCGATCCTCGTCGACCTCGAGGCCTGGCTGCCGGTCCGGCTGCGCCGGTGGCCCCCCGGCAGCAGCCGCGGCGAGGCCTGGGATGAGGCGGCGCGGCGGATCGAGCGGAGCGTGCTGTCGACGGGTCTGCTGCCGCAATGGCAGGAGGGGAGGCGGGGCGAGCTGCGCAGCGTCGGAGCCCTCGGCGGGGGACTGCCCGGCCGGCGCCTGCAGACGGTGTGGCGGGCCGTCAACTCCGACGCCATGGTCCGCGTCTGGCGGGAGGTTGAAACGGAGGTCCAGCCCAACGTCCCGCGGCTGGCGGGCACGCCCCTGGAGCCCTCGGCCTTCCTGACCGAGGTGGAGTCGGGATTCACCGAGATGTACACCCTCCTGGAGCGCCACCGGGGCGAGCTGCTGGGTCCGCGCGGACCCTTGAGCCGTCTCGCCGGCCGCAGGACCCGCCTGATCCTCCGCTCCACCGCCGCCTACCGCAAGCTGCTGGCGCGCAGCCTCAGCCCGGAATGCTGCCGCGACGGAGCAGCGCGCAGCATCGAGTTGGAATTCCTGGCCCGGGCCTACCTCGAGGCCGAGAGCCGCCCCGCCGTCTGGCCTCTCCTGACGGCCGAGCGGCAGGCCCTCGAGCAGGCCGACGTGCCCCTTTTCCTGGTCCCCGTGGATGGGACTCGGATCGAGCTCCCCGACGGCGGCGCCGTGGAAGGCGCTCTGGCGACGTCCAGCCTGGCCGCGGTCGCGGAGAGCCTCGGGGAGCTCGGGGCGGAGGACCTCCAGCTCCAGACCGGCTTCCTGCGTGCCGCGCTCGCCCCGTCGACTCCAGTCCTGCCGGCGATGCTCGCCGATGATGTGCCACCGGCAGCCGGCAGGGAGAACGGGGTCTTCCTCGTCGCGGCCCGGGCGATCGCCGAGCGGCTCAACGCCCTCGCCGTGCTGGGGGCCGACGGCAGCGCGGCCTGGATCGGCCCGCGCTACTTTCCGGCGGGAGAGATCTATGAAATGGCGGCCCTGGGACCCGACCTGTACAGCGGTACGGCGGGGATCGCCCTCTTCCTGGCGGCCTTCGCGCATGCCACCGGAGACGCGGTTGCCCGGGAAACCGCGCTGCGAGCGACCGAGACCCTGCGCCGGAGCGTCGACGGGCGAAACCTGCCGGACCTCGGCATCGGCGGCCTGACCGGGATCTCGTCGATCCTCTACGCCTTCGTCTGGATGGGCGAGCTGCTCGGTGAGGAACGGTTGATCCGGGAAGCCTCGGCCCTGTCCGTTCACCTCGATTCGGAGCGGATTGCGGCAGACCGGGATCTCGACGTCGTCTTCGGCAGCGCCGGCGCAATCCTTTCTCTCCTGGCCCTCGACCGGGTCTTTCCGCAATCCAACTCCGCGGGGCGCACCCCTCTCGACATCGCAAGCGAGTGCGCGGACAACCTGCTGGCCCGGCGGCTCGCCACTGACCGCCGTTCGCCACGCGGCTGGCCGGCGCGGGGCGGCACCCTCCTACCCGGCTTTTCCCACGGCGCCTCGGGAATCTGCCACGCCTTGCTGCGTCTGTACGAGCGGAACGGACGCCGCGACCTCCGGGACGCCGCTTGCGAAGGGCTGGACTTCGAGAGGCGGCTCCTGGCGGCGCAGGAGGGCGACGAGCAGGGGGCGCGGAGCCTTCACGGCGCGACCTGGTGCCGAGGGGCCGCAGGAATCGCTCTCGCCCGTCTGGCCGCGCTCGACGTGCTCGACGGTCCGGACGTCCGGCAGGAGATCGGCGCCGCCCTCGCGGCCGTTCGCGCGGAACCCCTGTCGGCGATCGACCATCTCTGTTGCGGCAACTTCGGGCGGGTCGACGTCCTCCTCGAAGCCTCCCGCCGCCTCGACGATCCGGCTCTGCTCGCGGCAGCCGGAGAGATCGCCACCCGCGCGCTGGCGCGCACCGGACCCTCGGGACGGTTCGGCTGTGCCCCTCACGGCGGCTCGGATCTGACCGATCCTTCCCTGTTCCGCGGTGAGGCCGGCATCGGACTCTCCCTGCTGCGATTGGCGGGGTACGGCGATCTCCCCTGCGTCCTGCGGCTGGCATCGCCGCCGGCAATTTCCAGCGCCGGACCTGCGACGACATCTTGAACTTGTGGTAAGCTCCGTGGCCTAATTCTGTGGAGGGAACAAGCCGATGAGTCAGGGTAATTTTGAAGCTTTCCTTGCCGATCTTCAGCAAAACACAAAACTCAGGGAGGAGTTGGAGGCCCTCGATCCCAATCCCGAAGCCTGGATCCGCTGGGCCAACTCCAAGGGCTACTCCCTGACCCGCGAAGACGTCGCCCGGCTGGCCGAGAGCCGCGACCTCGACATCTCCGACGACGACCTCGAGAAAGTGGCGGGCGGTTGGTGCGGAAACGAGCTGACGACCGGATAGGCGAACGCTTCTGAGGACCGTGTTGGCATGCGACGACTGGTTTCCAGTCGTCCTGCCTCATTTGGTGGGGGCCCTTGCCGAGCCCCCCAGCCTCGAACGCCTTCGCACCCTGGCTCGCCGCCTCCCTGGGGATGCCATGGTCGCCTTGGAGGTGCGCTTGGCCAGGGGCCGAGCGACCGTGGACCTGTCTCTCCGCGTCACCCGGCCCTCCCAAGCGCGTCTCCTGGCGACGCGGTTCCAACCTCTCGCGCCCCTTCTTCTCCGTTGGGCTGAAGACAACGAAGACTCCCCGGTCTCCTCGCTCTGGCTGGAATTCGATCTCGAAAGCGGTCTCAGCACGGTCCCCATCGCCTGCGCCGGCCTGCGACGCCGGGTCGAGCCCGGCTGGGTCGCGAGCGTGCTCCTGCCCGGCCTGCACGGCAAACCTCTCACCCGCCGCCAGAGGGAGTTGGTCGAGCTCTGCTGCGAGGCCATTCCGGAGGGCGCCCGCCTCCTCTATGCCTTCAGCCTGCTGCCGCGCGGCGCCGGCGAGGTCCGGCTGGAGATCCTCGGCCTCGACCCGCCCGGTGTGATCCGCTATCTGCGGCGGACGGCGTCCCATGCTGTGGAGCCGGTTGCAGAGGCCCTGCCCCTGCTCGCGGACGCGGAGAGGCTTCACGTCTCGCTGGACATCGGCGAGCAGGTCTCTCCCCGAGTCGGCCTCGAGGGCTCCTTTCGCCGGCTTCCCCATCGCGAGCCGCGCTGGGGCCAGCTCTTCGATTCTCTGGTTGCGCGAGATTTTTGTTCGCCCGAGAAACGCGATGCCGCGCTCGCCTGGCCGGGGTCCGATTCCTTCTGGACGGCGCCGGCTACATGGCCGGCCGGCGCCAGGGGGACGGGGATCTCCTGCGTCCGCTCTCTGAGCCACCTCAAGCTGGTCTGCGCCGCGGGGCAGCGGCCCGAGGCCAAGGTCTACCTGCTGCTCACCCCGTTCCGCCGGCCGCCGCGTCGAGATCCATCAGCGACAGCTCGTTGAGCGACAGGCCGAGCTCTCCGGCCAGGCCTTCGGCGCGCTTCACGTAGCGCGGCACGCCCAGCTCGACGAAAGTCCAGTGAGCCGCGGAGAGGACACGGCCGGCCTCCTCCCTCAGGCCCCGCGCCTGGGCCAGGGCCACGAGGTCGAGATCGGTGCGCGCCGCCTCGAATGGCATCTGGAGCTCGAGGAAGCTCGACCGGGCGGCCACGAAGCGGCTCTCTGCCTCGGCCAGGTCGCTGGCGGCCAGGGCGATGCGCCCCACCGCCCTTTCCGCGAGCGCGATGCCGTACCAGAAGCGGACCTCGCGGGTGACCTTCATCGCCGCCAGCGCCGCCTCGCGGGCCTCGTCTGCCCGGCCCGAGAGGAGCAGGGCCTCGCCCAGGAAGGCGGAGAACCAGCCGAAGAGCTGGGGCATCTCGGCCTGCTGCATCTGGCGGGCGGCATCGGAGAGCGTCTCGACCGCCCGCGGCAGATCCCCCTGCTCGAGGTAGGCGTAGCCCAGGAACCCGAGGGCCACGGCGGTGTTCAGCGGGTCCAGGGCGCGCTCGACGCCGGCCCGGTTCTCTTCGATCGCCACCTCCCAGTCGCCCATGGAGGCGTGGAAATAGCCGCGGCTCCACGCGGCGTCGAGCCGGGGATCGGCCAGCGCCTGCCAGATCTCGCGCACCCGGTCCATGGCGGCCAGCGCCTCGTCGAAACGCCCGAGGGCGTAGTAGTTGAAGCCGGCCACCCAATACGCCTGCCCCTGCCACCAGCGGCCCTCGCCACGCCCGAGCAGGGCGATGGCCTGCGAGACGTGCTTGATGCCCTCCGCGAACCGGCCCGACCAGAAACCGTCGCGGGACAATACGTAGTAGGCCTTGCCCTCGGTGCCCCGGTCGCCGCATTGCCGTGCGGCCTCGATGGCGCGTTGCGCGTAGCGGGCGGCTTCGTCCTGATTCCCCATGTAGCTGTAGGTGTGAGCCAGCCAGAAGTGGTAGCGGCCCGCCAGCGACGCGTCGCCCAACCGTTCCACCGCCTCGGCGTAGCGAAGGAACACCTCGACGGTCTCGCCAAAACCGGTCAAGGGGAGGAGAGACTCCGCGAGCTGCAGGATGACCTCCAGCGACCGCCGGTCGCGCTGCGCCGCCGGGAGCTGCCCGGCGTGCGTCAGGGCCTCGCGCAGGGCCTTCGCGGCATCGGCGTGGGCGTAGCTGCGGGCCGCCCGCTCGCCCAGCAGCGAGAGGTAAGTAACCGCCTTCGCATGCTCGCCCGACTTCGGGAAGTGGTGGGCAAGGCTGTCGTAGACGTCCTGCAAGCGATCGGCGTAGAGCGTCTCCAGGGCGCGGCCGGCGGCCAGATGCAGAGCCTGGCGGCGGCCCGAGAGCAGGCTCTGGTAGACCACCTCCTGGGTCAGGGCGTGCTTGAAGAAGTAGGTGGGTTTCTCGGCGCCCAGCTTCTCGTGGATGAACTCCCAACGCTTCAGGTCGGCGAGGAGAAGCGGCGCCGCTTCCTTGCTCTCCCAGATGGCCTGCAACAGGTCGAGCGAGAACTCGCGCCCCAGGATCGAGGCCGTCTGCAGCAGCCGCTTGTGCTCCTCCGGCAGACGATCGATGCGGGCCATGAGCACGCCGTGGATGGTGTCGGGCACGGCGAGGTCGGCGCGGGACTGGCCCTCCACCACCGCGCGCGTGAGCTCCTCCAGGAAGAACGGGTTGCCGTCCGCCTTGTCGACGATCATGCGCGCCAGGTCCTCCGGCAGGTCGGTGCTCCGGAGCACGGACTCCACCACCGCCTGGCTGTCCTGGGGGCTCAGGCGTCGCATCGTGATCTGGGTGGCGTACGACTTCTCCAGCCACTGCGGCAGGTAGCCTGAGCGGTAGGTCAGCAGGATCAGCAGGCGGGTTGCGGCCAGCCCTTCGATCAGGTAGGCGAGGAAATCCTCCGAGGCCTTGTCGGCCCAGTGGAGGTCCTCGATCTCGAGCACCACGAGGCGCTCGCGGGCGAGGCTGATGATCATTTGCCGCAGGACGGAAAAGGTGCGGGTCTGCAGGGCCTGGGGACTGAGGTCGGCCAGCCGCTCGGTCCCCTCCTCGACGCCGAGGAAGTGCAGCAGGTACGGCAGGTGTTCGGCCACGTCGAGGCCTGCCCGCTGGAGGCTCGCCGCCACTTTGTTGGTGATGGCGGCGACGCTGTCGCCCTCCCCGATCTCCCAGTAATTGCGCAGCAGGTAGAGCAGAGGCAGGTAGGGAACGTTGGTGCCATACGACAGGCACCGGCCGCCGAGCAGGGCGCTCGAAGCGTCCAAGGCCTGCTGGCGCAGCTCCTGCAACAGGCGGGACTTGCCGGAACCGGCCTCCCCGGCCAGTCCGGCGACCTGCCCCTCGCCGCCGGCCGCCTGCTCGCTCAGCTCATGCAGGACCTCGAGCTCGCGCCGACGTCCCACGAAGGAGGTGAGAGTGCCCGCTTGCGCCTGCTCACCCAACACGTTGAAGCCGAGCACCCGGTAGGCTTGAATCGGCTCCTGCTTACCCTTGACCTGGAGCGGCGGTAGAGCTTCCAGCTTCACCTCGCCCGCCAGCAGGCGGCTGGTGGACTCGCTGATCAGGATCCATCCGGGTTCGGAATGCTGCTGCAGGCGGGCCGCGAGGTTCGTCGTATCCCCCACCGCGGTGTAATCCATCCGTAGCTGGTCGCCGATGCCGCCGACGACCACCCATCCGGTGTTGATTCCCATGCGGAACTGCAGCTCCACCCCCTCGACTCCCCAGAGCTCCTCGCTCGGCTCGCCGAGCCTCTTCTGCAGCCCGAGGGCGGCGATGACCGAGCGGCGAGCGTGGTCCTCGTGCGCGATGGGCGCGCCGAAGAGCGCCATGAAGCCATCGCCCAGGAACTGGTTGACCGTTCCACCGTAGCGATGGACCTCGCCGAGCGCCAGCTCGAAGAAGCGGTTCAGCAGCACGTGCATCGCCTCGGGACCGATGCGGTCCGCGAGGGCGGTCGAGCCGACCAGGTCACAGAAGAGGACCGTGACCTGCTTGCGTTCTCCCTCCAGCGCGGCCTTCGACTGCAGGACCTGCGCCGCCAGATGTTGCGGCGTATAGCTC
>JBAPYB010000199.1:0-4856 GCA_049284515.1 Thermoanaerobaculia bacterium | reverse complement strand
CGCCTGCCCCACGCTCCTGGCGGTGGTGGAGAACGGCCTGCCGGACCGGCCGGAGGATCTCGGACCGGAGGCGGCCAGCCGGCTGCAGGGTCTCCTGGCGCTTCAGGGCGAGCTCGCCACGGCCTTTCCCCAGGCGAAATTGACGATCGACCTCGCCGAGTTCGCCTGCAACAGCCTCGATCCCGAGCTTTCCGCCGGGGTGGCCGAGGGGGAGCGCCCCTACTACGACGGCGTCGTGTTCCACGCCTACGCCGGACCCGCGGCCCTGCCGGTGGGCGGCGGCGGGCGGTATGACCGGCTGTTCCGCTCGCTGGGGGCCGAGGTGCCGGCGGTGGGCTTCGCCATCAGCCTGGAGCGGTTGCTCGAGGCAACGTCGGCGACATCGGGGGAGGCGCGGCCATGATCCGGCTGGCTCTCCCCAAGGGGCGGAACCTGGAGTGGGCGCTCGCGGCCTTCAGCGCGGCCAAGATCGTGCTCGACGGCGGCAACGGCCGGAATGGCCGCAGCCTGATCTGGCGGTCGCCGGACGAGGAAATCGAGATCCTCTCGCTCAAGGACTGGGACCTTCCCCTCTACGTCAGCCACGGCATCGCGGACTGCGGCATCGTGGGCAGCGACGTGCTGGAGGAGGTGGACGGCGACCTGCTGGTGCCCGTGCGCCTGCTGGCGGGGAGGTCGCGGATGTCGCTGATCGGCCGCGAATCGGCCCTGCCCGCCGCGGGGACGCAGGTGCGCCTCGCCACCAAGTATCCGAACACGGCCCGCCGCATCGTGGCCGGCCGGCCGTGGGGAGCCGAGATCCTGACGCTCTCGGGCTCCATCGAGCTGGCACCGGCGCTGCACCTGGCCGAGCTGGCGCTGGACATCGTCCAGACCGGCCGTACCCTGGCGGAGAACCACCTGGTGGAGATCGAGACGGTGGCCGAGGTGGCCGCCTGCCTGGTGGTGAACCGCGCCTCGTACCAGCGCCACCGGGCGCGCCTCAACGATTGGATCGGCCGTCTGGAAGCGGCGGAGGTGGTCTCATGAGCTCTCTCGACGTCGTCAAGTCCGGCTCGCGCGCCGGCCGCCGTGCCCTCGACCGCCTCGTCCGCCGCGGCGAGACCGTGCTGGACGAGAAGACCGTGCGCAAGGCGGAGAAGATCGTCGCCGAGGTCCGCAAGCGGGGTGACCGCGCCCTCGTCGACTACGCCCGCCGGCTCGACGGCGCCGAGGCGGGCTCGGCCTCAGGGCTGGCGCTCGCCGCTTCGCCGGAGGATTCGAACCCCGCCCATCTGCCGGCAGGCTTCGCCGAGGCCCTGGAGCGGGCCATCGTCGCGGTCGAGCGCTACCACGCTCCGCAGGTCCGCACCGGCTACCGGCTGGAGGAGGAGGGAGTCGAGCTGGAGGAGCGGGTGACGCCCCTGCGCCGGGTCGGCATCTACGTCCCAGGCGGCCGGGCCAGCTACCCCTCGACGGCGGTGATGACCGTGGTGCCCGCCCGGGTCGCCGGCGTGCGGGAGATCGCCGTCGCCACTCCCCCGGGCTCTTATCGCAACAACGCCGCGCTGCGTTTCACCCTCGCCCGCCTGGGCATCACCGAAATCTGGGGGATGGGCGGCGCCCACGCGGTGGCGGCGTTCGCCTACGGCACGGAGACCGTGAAGCGGGTGGACAAGATCGTGGGCCCCGGCAATGCCTGGGTCACGGCGGCGAAGAAGATCGTCACCGGCGACGTGGCCATCGACGGCATCGCCGGCCCCAGCGAGGTGGTGATCGTGGCCGATCCGGGCGCCGATCCGGGCGATCTGGCCGCCGATCTGCTGGCCCAGGCGGAGCACGACCCGCAGGCCGCGGCGGTGCTGATCACGACCGGCGCCAAGCTCGCCAAGCGGGTCGCGGCCGAGGTCGACCGCCAGCTTGCCGGCCTGGCGACCGCCGAGACGGCCCGGGCGTCGCTGGCCAATTTCGGCGCCGCCTTCGTGGTGGAGGGGCTGGAGGAGGCGCTCGACCTGGTCGAGACGATCGCCCCCGAGCACCTGCAGCTCGTGGGGCACGAGGCGGAGGTGCTGGCCCTGCACGTCCGCGCCGCCGGGGCGATCTTCCTCGGCGGGTCCACGCCCGAGGTCTTCGGCGACTACGTGGCCGGCCCCAGCCACGTCCTTCCCACCTGCGGCAGCGCCCGCTTCGCCTCAGGCCTCGGGGTGGAGGACTTCCTGCGCCGCAGCCACACCCTGCGCTTTTCGGCCGTCGCCGCGAGCCATCGCGCTGCCGCGGCGGCGACGCTGGCGGACGCCGAGGGGCTCCCGGCCCATGCGGCTTCGGCGCGGCGGAGAATCCGGTGAAAGACCCGGCCCTCTTCGTGCGGCCGGAGCTGCGCGCCCTGTCGCGGTACCACCTCGACCTGACGCCCTGCCGCCACAAGCTGGACCAGAACGAGGTGCCCTGGGACCTGCCGCGGCGCTTCAAGCTGCGGATGGTCGAGCGCCTGCTGGCGGCAGACTGGGCCCGCTACCCGGATTTCCATGCCGACGCGCTGCGCCGGGACCTTGGCCGGCTGCACGGCCATCCCGAGGATGGGGTGCTGGTGGGCAACGGCTCGAACGAGCTGCTGTCGGTGACGCTGACCGCCGTCGTCCCGCCCGGCGGCGAGGTGCTGGGCGCCGAGCCGAGCTTCGGGCTCTACCGCGGCTTCGTGCTCAAGGCGGCCGGCGTGCCGCGGTTCCTGCCGCCCCGGCCCGATCTGCGCTTGCCCGTCGAGGAGCTGGAGGCCGAGGTCGAGCGCGATCCGCGCCGGCCGCTGCTCCTCTGCACGCCGAACAACCCCACGGGCGACGCCGTGACGCCGGATCAGGTCGAGCGCCTGTTGCAGCGCCTGGAGGCGCCGCTGCTGCTCGACAACGCCTACGGCGAGCTCTGCCGCTGGGAGTACCGGCCGCTGCTGGCGAAATATCCCCACCTCGTGCTGTTCCGGACCTTCTCCAAGGCCTGGTCGCTGGCGGGGATGCGCCTCGGGTACCTGCTGGCCGATCCGCGGCTGGTCTCTGAGCTGCTCAAGGCGAAGCTGCCCTACAACGTCGGCCACGCCGGGGTGCTCGCCGGCCGCGTGGCCCTGGAGGCGGAGCCGCAGGTCCGGAAGCGGGTCAGTCTCCTGATGGCCCGCCGCGCCCAGTGGGCCGCGATGCTGGCCGAGGCAGGGCTGGAGGTCTTCCCGTCGGAGGCCAACTTCCTCCTCGTCCGCTGCGGCTCGCCGGAGAAGGCGAAGGAGATCCGCGAGACGCTGGAGGAAAGAAGTATTCGGGTGCGGGACGTGGGTGGGTATGCGGGGCTGGCGGGGTGCCTGCGGGTGTCGGTGGGGACGGGGGCGGCGCTGCGGGCGGTGCGGGTGGCGCTGGGGCAAGCCCCCCCACCCAAGACCCTCATCACCCCGGCCCTCTTCTCCCGCCCCCTCCCACCCCCCACACCGGGAGAAGAGGGAGACAAGCAAGACGGCTCCAACCGGGTTCCCCTCTCCCGGGGTGGGGGGTGGGAGGGGGCGGGAGAGGGGCCAGGGGTGAGGGTCTTCGGGCGGGGGAATGCTGAGCCGGCGCGCACCGCCCAGATCGAGCGCACCACCGGCGAGACGCACATCCGCCTGGCCCTGTCCCTGGAAGGCGGCGACCGTCGCATCGACGTGCCCGACGGCTTCTTCGGCCACATGCTGAACGCGCTGGCCACCCACTCGGGGATTGGGCTGGACGTGGAAGCCCGGGGGGACACGCACGTGGATCTTCACCACACCGTCGAGGACGTGGGGATCGCCTTCGGCGAGGCTTTGGCCACGGCGCTCGGGGAGCGTAAAGGGATCGTGCGCTTCTCCCACGCCTTTGCGCCGCTGGACGAGGCGCTGGCGCGGGCGGTGGTGGACCTCTCCGGGCGCGGCTCGTTCCACTACTCGGCGCCGCGCGACCTCGCGGCTTCCTGGGTGACGGCGGATTTTCCCCTCACCCTGGTGGCCGACTTCTTCCAGGCCTTCGCGGACCGCGGACGGGTGACTCTGCATCTGGACATCCTCGCTGGCCGCAACGGCCACCACGCCGCCGAGGCCGCTTTCAAGGCCGTGGCGCTCGCGTTGCGCCAGGCCGTGGCTCTCAGAGCTGGCGCAGGCGAGGTGCCGAGCACCAAGGGGACGCTTTCCGCGTGATCGACGCCGTCATCATCGATGCCGGCATCGGCAACCTCGGCAATCTCGCCCGCGCCATCGAGCACGTGGGCGGACGGGCCGAGATCACGGCCGACCCGGAGCGGGTGGCGGATGCGCGCTGCCTCTTCCTCCCGGGCGTCGGCGCCTTTGCGCCGCCCCGCGATGCCCTTCGGGGCGGCCTGGAGGAGTCGATGCGCGCCGCCCTCGCCCGCGGTGCCTGGCTCCTCGGCATCTGTGTCGGCTTCCAGATCCTCTTCGAGTCAGGGGAAGAGTTCGGCGTCACGGACGGCCTCGGCCTCCTGCCCGGCCGCGTCACCCGGCTCCCCGGGACCGTTCCTGTTCCCCACATCGGCTGGAACCGGCTGCACGGCGTGGCGAGCCATCCGCTGCTCGCCGGCCTTGAAGGGCCTTACGTCTACTTCGTCCACAGCTACGCTCCGGAGGGCGTGCCCGACGATCTCCAGCTTGCCCGCTGCACGCACGGCCGCGTCTTCCCGGCGGTGGCCGGCCGGGAGCGGGTGATGGGGACTCAATTCCATCCCGAGCGAAGTGGTGACGCTGGTCTCCGCCTCTTGTCCAACTTCCTGGAAATGGGTGGTTTGAGCCAATGGAGCTGATCCCAGCGATCGACCTGCGCCACGGCCGCGCCGTCCGCCTCCGCCAGGGGGACGACGCCCGCGCCACGGTCTACGGC
>JBAPYB010000198.1:0-26761 GCA_049284515.1 Thermoanaerobaculia bacterium | reverse complement strand
CGCCGCCTCCGGCCAGAATCGCCGCACCACCGGCGCCAGCGGCCAGACGCGCAGATCCTCCACCACCCCCAGGATCTCGTCGGCCACCAGGACGCCGCCCACGCCGCTGCCGGCGCTGCCGGCGCTGCCGGCGCTGCCGGCGATACTGATCCGGTAGTCCTCTCCCCGCCGGGCGAGCCCGTCCACCGCCGCGTTGGCGATTCCCCACAGGCCGCCCCCCCGGCGCAGCAGCAGGAAGCCCGGAGCGTTGGGAGCTCTCAACCCGTCCGCCCCAGCGCCTCGAGGTTGAGGACGCGCACCACCTCGCCGGCCACCGGCGCCTCGCCGAGCAGAAAGCCGCCGTCGCCGGCCACCACCGATCCGGCCGGCACGTGCACCACCTCCAACGCCGCGTCGCAGGCCAGGCCCAGCATCTCACGGGCGTCCACCGGGCCCAGCCAGACCACCACGGTGACCGGATAGGTGGGGTTGGGTCCGGCCGGCGCGCGGACCAGCCGGCCGAGATTGAGCACCGGCATCGGCTCGCCGCCGAACTCCGCCAGCCCTTCGAGCTCGGCCGAAGCGCCCGGCAGCGGGTGAACGGAGAGCGCCCGCACCACCCGCCGCACCGAGGCGAGGGGCAGAGCGCAGACGTACTCGCCGGCGCGCACCAGCAGGTGGGTGCCTTCGAGCCGGCTCTTGCCCTCGCCGTTGCCGGCTTGCGAGGCGACGTTCACGACGGCTAGATCCTCGTCCAGCCGGAGACGTTGATGTCGATCCCCAGCACGAAGGTGATGGCGCCCGCGGCGTCCCGCAACGGCGTGCAGACGGTGAAGCAGGCCTCGGAGCCCTGGATCGATTCATAGGGCGGGATGAGCGTCGTGCGCCAGCGCCGGGAGACCGCCTTGAACCACGGCCGGTTGCGGATGTCGGTGTCGCGGACCTTGGTGGCGAGCGTCCGCTGGCGCTCGTTGAGCAGCTTCCGGTTGAAGGAGAGCAGCGGCGTCGTGCCGTCCAGCCGCGAGACGTACCCGAGCTCCACGAACGGCGCGTCGCTCACCAGCTCTTCCAGCAACCGCTCCTTCTCCTCCAGGCTCGGCTGCGCCTCCAGACGGCGTCCCCAGTCCTCCACCAAGTGCTTGAGCGAGCGCGGCGAGTCGAGATGGAACGACTGGGCGAGGAGCTGGATCTCCAGGCCCAGGGAGTTGAGCCGGTCGGCCGTGCTGGAGAGGTTCTTCAGGCCGCCGGTCATCCGCTGCACCACCAGGCTGACCTCGCGCAGGGTCATCACCACCTCGTCGGAGGCGGCGTTCTGCTGCTGCGTGGCGAGGGAGATCTGGCGCGCCACCCGCGAGGTGTCGCCCGAGGCGCGGCGCAGGTCCTCGATGGCGGCGGCCGCCGCCCGCGAGCGCTCCAGCACCCGCGACGCCTCCTTGCTCCCCTCCTCGGTGGCGACGATGGTGGCGCGGATGGAGCCGGAGAACTCGTCCAACAGGTTGCGCACCGACTCCACCGACTCCTGCGAGCGCTGGGCGAGGTGGCGCACCTCCTCGGCCACCACCGAGAAGCGGCGGCCGTCGGCGCCGGCCGCCGCCGCCTCGATGGCGGCGTTGAGCGACAGGATGTGGGTCTCCTGCGCGATCTCGGTGATCAGGTCGAGCACCCGGTAGATCTCCTTCGAGCGGGTGCCCAGGGCGTCGGCGCGGCTGGCGATGGCGCTGATGCGCTTCTGCACCTCCTCGACGCCGGTCACCGCCTCGAACACGGCGGCCGAGCCCGCGTCGCCGCTGGCCTCGGCGCGCGAGGCCAGCTCGGCCTGGCGGCCGGCGTTCTCGGCGATCTGCGAGGCCGTGCGGGCCAGCTCTTCCATGGCGGCGGTGATCTCCACCACCGAGGCCGCCTGCTGCGAGGAGCCCGAGGCGAGCTCCGAGGCGATCTCGTTGACCGCGTCGGCCGCCGAGGCCACTTCGATGGAGCTGTCCTGGATCTGCTGCGCGAGCTGCGACAGGGCATCGCTCGCCGCCTTCGAGATCTCCGCCAGCCGCTCGGGCAACCCCCGGGTGTGCTCGATGGAGCGCACCAGATCGCCGGCTCCGAGCTGCTCGAAGGCGACGACCAGGTCGGCCTCCAGCCGCGCCCAGCGTTGATCCCCCTCCGGCAGCCGGCGCTCCAGCCGCCAGAAATGGGGAAACACCCAGCCCCCGTAGGCCAGCACGCCCGCCAGGCCGATCCCCAGGAAGAGGAGGCGAGGCCAGCCGGGAGCGCCTGCCGGCGAGCCCAGGGTCAGCAGGAGGAATCCCACCAGCGCCAGCCCCCCGACGAGGATCCAGCCGATCAGGGCGTTCTCGGTATGGCGCCCCGTCCGCCGGGATGCCGCAGGCTTTCCGACTTCCATCCTGTGATCTCTCCTTTGCTGCCGCGCGGGGGCTCCGAGGCGATACAAGCCGCCGCCACCGGCAGTGCGGGCGGTTGCTACTCCCGACGCTTTCCAAGCGGAGCGTGCGCGTAGGATAGGCAATTCAGCATGCTCCCGCAAGCCGTACCAGCCCCGCTTGCGCCGCCGCCGGAGAGATGAGGGTTGATCCCGCGGCCGAATTGAGCTATACAATCCAGCCAATAATTTCGCTTTCGCTTCAGCGCAGACTCTCAGGAGTGGGCGCCCGGCTCGCGCGGGAATGCCGTAGTTACGCTGCTTTCACGTTGGTTCAGGGAGATTTACGTATGAGAAGAAAAGGCCTCGTCCCTCTGCTTGCTGCCATCCTCCTCGCCACGCCGGCCGCCTGGGCCGCCGACGGCCACACCTTGCACGGCGTCGGCGCCGTCAACAGCGCCATGGGCGGCGCCGGTGTGGCCCTGCCCATCGACACGATCGGCGGCCTGCTGCTCAACCCGGCCCTGGCGGTGGGGCAGGAGGGCAGCCACTTCGCCTTCAGCGCCGAGTACAACGATGCCAAGAACGCCGTGGGGAGCACGGTCACGATCCCAACCCCGGGCGGCCCGATCAAGATCAGCGGCAGTACCGACGAGGCGGGCGACCGCGCCCTGATCCCGGCCTTCGGCTTCGTGCACCACACCCGGGGCTCGAACTTCGCCTATGGCATCGGCTTTCTCGGCCTCGCCGGCTTCGGCGCCGACTATCCGCAGGACGCCAGCAACCCGATCCTCTCGCCGCAGCCCAACGGCTTCGGCCGGGTCTACTCCAACTACCAGCTCCTGAAGGTCCCCACCGTCCTCTCCTGGCAGCTCAGCGACCGGTTCTCCTTCGGCCTGTCGCTCAACGCCGCCCATGCCACGCTGACCGCCAATCCCGCGGGCTTCGCCACCCCCGACTGCTCGAGCCCCACCGGACCGTGCTTCGTGCCCAGCGTCAACGCCGACAGCGCCTGGGGCTACGGCTTCGGCGCCGGCATCCGCTACAAGCTCACGCCGATGCTGGCGCTGGGCGCCTCCTACAACTCCAAGACCAAGTTCCAGGAATTCTCGTGGAACACCGTGGTGGCCGATCCGCAACTGCCCACCTACGGAACGGCGCGGAAGGTCAGGCTCCGCCTCGACATGCCGGCCGTCGGCATCGTGGGGCTCGGCTGGACGCCCAACGACCGCCTGGCGGTGGCTCTCGACGAGAAATTCATCGACTATGAGAAAACCGCCGGCTTCTCGGACGTGCTCGGCTTCAAGAACATCAAGGTGACCGAGGTCGGCCTGCAATACCGGGTGACCGAGAGCTTCACCCTGCGCGGCGGCTACAACAAGACCCAGAACCCGATTCCGAACGACCGTGCCTTCTTCACCGTCGAGGTGCCCGCCGTCTTCAAGACCCACTATTGCGCCGGCATCGGCATCAAGGTGAGCGACATCCTGAGCCTGGACGCAGCCTATTACCACGTCCCGGAGAATTCGATCACCGGCCCCATCTTCGCTCCCACCGGTCCGATCCCCGGCGCCTCCGTGAGCACCCGGATGGCGATGGACTCGGTGGTGTTGACGTTCAACTTCGGGTTCCCGCAGTAGGGGCCCGACGCAGGAAGGGTAGGGGCGCAATGAATTGCGCCCTTACCGCCACTCCCGCCCGAGCTCCGCCATCAGCGCCGCGAAGACCTCGATGCCGTCCCAGAGGTTCTGCAACCGCAGGTTCTCGTTGATGCCGTGCTGGTTGTTGTCGTGGTTGACGATGGGGACGCCGATCAGCGGCACCTTCAGGGTCTCGGTGAACAGGCTCATCGGCACGCTGCCGCCCAGCATGGGCGCCTGGATGGCGGAGCCGCCGACTGCGCGGTCGACCACGGCGGCGACGGCGCGGGAGACGGGGAGGCTCATGTCCGTGCGGGCCGCCGGATAGTCCAGCGACCAGGCCACGCGGGCCACCTTGGGGTGGGCGCTCCGCACCTCGGGGCTGGGCGCCTCGGTGACGAGGGTCCAGCCCTGGCCGCGCAGGAAGGACTCGACGCGGTCGCGCACCTTCTGCGGCGTCTGGTCCGGCACCAGGCGGAAATCGATCGACACCTGGGCCTCGGTGGGGATGGCGTTGGCCGCCCCGTCCCCCACCTCGGCGGCGCGCAGGCCGCGTACGTTGAGCGCCGGGTCCATCAGCCGCTCCTGGAGGCGGGCGCCGCTCCCCTCCGTCCGCCCCAGGGCGAGCTCGTAGCGGAGCTGCTCCTCCACCGGCGGCATGGCGGCCACCGCCGCCTTCTCCGCCGCGTTGAGCGGCCGCACGTCGTCGTAGAAGCCGGGGATGAGGATCCTGCCCTCCTCGTCCCGCAGGCTCGCCACCAGGTGCGCCAGCATCACCGCCGGGTTCGGCGCCCAGTTGCCGTAGTGGCCGCTGTGGAGGGGGCGCAGGGGGCCGTAGACCGTCAGCTCCAGGCCGGCGACGCCACGCGCGCCGTAATAGATCTCCATCCGCCGGCTGGGATGGACCGGGCCGTCGCAGAGGAGCCAGACGTCGGCCTGCAGCAGGTCGCGGTTCTGCCGCAGGATCTCCGGCAGGTGCCCCGAGCCCTGCTCCTCCTCCCCTTCCAGGAACAGCTTGAGGTTCACCGACGGCTGGATGCCCGAAGCCCGCAGAGCGTCTAGAGCTGAGAGCATCGCCACGATGGGCGACTTGTCGTCGCTGGCCGAGCGGGCGTAGAGGCGCCATTCGGGATTCAGGGGACCCTGGACGGTCGCGAGGTCCACCTCTTTGACCCCATCGGTCAGGATCCCAGTCCGCAGCAGCGGCTTGAAGGGATCGGAGAGCCAGCCTTTCTGGCCCACCGGCTGGCCGTCGTAGTGAGCGTAGAACACCACCGTCCGCTTCGCCCCGGGGACCCGCAGGTCGCCGAGGAGGGCCGGCGGCGTGCCCGGGGCGGCCGTGAGGCGGCGCACCTCGAAGCCCCGGCGCTGCAACATCTCCGTCAGGCGGTCGGCGTTCTTCTCGACGTCGGCCACGCGGGTGGCGACGTTGGGCAGGGCGAGCAGGTCCATGAGCTCGCCCACGATCTCCTTCTCGTGGGCCACGCGCCAGGCCCGCACCTGCGGGTGCAGGTCGGCCGCCGGGGCTTCGGAGGCAGCCCACAGGACGGCAAGGACGAAAAGGACGGCAGGGACAGCCGATCTCATTCGCGTCATCCTCACACCGGTGCTTCGAATGGTGGGTTGGGAAGGGAAGATGGTCGGGGCGAGAGGATTTGAACCTCCGGCCTCACGGTCCCGAACCGTGCGCTCTACCAAGCTGAGCTACGCCCCGACATTTCTGCGGTACCCGAGGGAACCAACCGCGAGGACGGGGAGGATACCGCCGCGTCGCCCTGCCCGTCAAGCTTCAGCCCTCCTTGAGACGAGCCCGAAGCCGCGCCAACTCGGCCTCCGCCGCGTCGGCACGCTGACGCTCGGCCTCGGCAAAGGTCGGGATCAATCGACCCTCGGAATCGTAGAGACGCACCCAGGTGGTCTCGGCGGCGAGTTGGACTCCCTGCCATAGACCGAGCTCCAAGCCGAGTTGCTCGCTCCAGAGCCGCCCTTGACTGTTGGGGGTCAGGGGCTGATAGAGGTCTCCCGCCAAGCGAAAGCCCTCCAGGGCCTCCGTCGCCGGGTTGTACACGAAGTACTCGGGGGTGCGGAAGGTCCGGGCGTAGAGATCCTTCTTGACCGGGCGGTCGATCTTCGCGGTCGAGGGCGAAAGGAACTCCACGATGACGTCGGGCAGGCGCCCACCTTCGTCCCACGCGACCCAGGCCTTGCGGTCTCCCCCTTCGACGCCGCCGACGTAGAAGACGTCCGGACCCCGGAAGTAGGGGCGGCCTGCGGCGATGTCGCGGGCCTGCTCGTAGGCGTAGTAGACGAACATGTTGCCGTCGGCGAAGAAATCAGTCCGCCCGTGCTCCGCCATCGCTTGGTGGATGACCTCAATCAGGAGGTCTATCTGGATGCGTTCCCAGTTGCTGTCCAAGGGTTCCCCGTCGCTGTAGACAAGCTCGAAGGGCAGGGGCGCGAGCGCCGAGAAGGCTGGCTGGCTCATGAGAGATCCCCTATCGGAGTCGTTGTTCGCTGTAACTTTATCCCAAAGGACAGCACCGAGGGAAGCTTGGACGGTGGCAATCCTCAGCGTGCCGAGAATCCTAGCATGGCGATATCCTTGCCCCGTGAACCCTTTGCGCATCCGGCTCGCCTTCCTGGTCCTCCCGATCCTCGGCCTCTCCCTCGCCGCCTGCCATGAGGAGCCGCCGGCCCATGGCCCTCTGCGCCAGGAGGCCTACGTCTGGCAGCGCGAGTGGAGCCCGGCCGTTCAGGAGTCCATCGGTCAGGCCAAGGACCTCGCGGGTCTCGTGGTGCTCGCCGCCGAGGTCGACCTCCGGCCCCAGGCGCCGAGCGTGATCCGCGTCCCCCTCGACGCCGCAACCCTCAAGGGATACGGCCGGCCGGTGGGGGCGGCGCTGCGGGTGCACGCCTTCCCCGGCCGCTTCGTCGACGATCCCAAGATGGTTCTCTATCTTCGGAACCTCGTTCGCGATATCGCCGCGGAGGCCCGGACGAACGGGCTCGCGCTCTCCGAAATCCAGATGGATTACGACTGCCCGGTGTCGAGGCTCGACGACTACCGCGCCCTCCTCGTCTCGCTGCGGCAGAGCGCCACGCCGGTGCCGCTCACGCTCACCGCGCTGCCTGTCTGGATCCGCCAGCACCGGGCGTTCCGCAAGCTGCTCGAGGCGGTCGACGGCTACGTCCTCCAGGTCCACTCGCTGGAGCCGCCGGAGAGCCCGGCCAAGCCGATCGTCCTCACCGATCCGCGGTCGGCGCGGGGGTGGGTCGACGAGGCGGCCCGCTTCGGCCGGCCGTTCCGGTTGGCCCTGCCGACCTACGGCTATCAGGTCGCCTTCGACGCCAAGGGCAAGCTCATCGGCCTTCTCGCCGAGGGGCCGCTCGTCACGTTCAGGGATGGCATCATCGTTCGCTCGGCGAGCAGCGATCCCGCAGCCATGGCCGGGCTGGTCCGCGGCTGGACCGAAAAGCGCCCAAAGGAGTTGACGGGCATCCTCTGGTATCGCCTGCCCGTGGCCGGGGACCGCAACAATTGGACTTGGCCGACGCTGCGCTCGGTGATGGCAGGGCAGGCGCCGCGGCCCGGCCTGCGCGCCGAGACGCGAAAACCGGAGCCCGGTCTGGTGGAGATCGATCTCGTCAACGCCGGCAGCGCCGAGATCCCCTGGCCGCCGGCGGTTCAGGTACGATGGCAGGACGACACGTTGATCGCCGCGGACGCGCTGGCGGGCTACGCGCTGCGGCGGGAGGATGCCCGCGAACAGGCCGAAGAGCGAGGAGGAAACTGAGAGGGTATCTCAGAGTAGTTGATGACGACGTCTATGACGCCAGGGATTGAAATCACCTGGCTACCGACTGTAGTCCCTGCGGGACACGGGAAGAACGAAATTGCAGTCCCGGAGGGGACAAGCGTCGGTAGCCAAGGATTTCAATCCCTGGCGACGCCGGCCGCATCGTCTACGACTTTGGGACACCCTCTGCGAGACGTGTCGATGCGCGCGGCCAGCCTGAATCTCAGCTTCCAACTCGGCTTCGGTCAAGGGCGGGAGGGGGCGGTGAAAAACCGCTTGGCCCAGATCAGGAACGCGATCCAGCCCAGCCAGCCCAGGACCATCACGGCAATCACCACAGGCCGGTTCCACAGCTCGTAGATCCCCATCGCCTCCATCTGTCCGAGCTGAGCCGCCGGGGCACCCATGGCCTCGTACATCCGGCGCAGGCCCGCGCCGCCGTGCCGGAAGAAGAAGAGGCTGTGGACGCTGCCGAAAACCGTCCATGCGAGGAGTCCCCACCATGCCGCCGGGAGCTGCCGGTACACCGCCCACGCCAGCAGGGCGGCAATCGCGCCCAGGACGAGATAACCCAGAGCGGCCGCCAGGCCGGTGAGGACGTAGCCAAAAATGGGGAATACCCCATACCCGAGACCGACGAAAGAGCACAGGGCCCCGAGACCGAGGAGGAGGGTGAGCGCCAGCACCGGCGCCGGAACGCGGTCGGTCCAGGGGATGCTGGGATCCTTGGCCTCGAAAGTCGCCTTGACGTTGGGACCGCGGTAGAACAGGAGCAGACCGCCGGGCACGACGATGTACAGCAGGACCATGACGATGGCCACGCAGCCCATGACCGCCATACCCACTCCCGGTGCGGCGGCCTCCTTGCCCGACGTCGCGGCGATCGCGCCCGTCATCCTGGGCAGGATGAGGATCATCACGAGGGTCCCAAAGACGCCGCTGATCAGCCAGCTCCACGACGCCACCAGCATGATCGTCCGCGCCCACCGGCGCCCGCGCAGGGTGCCCACTCCCATGACGAAGAAGAAGGCTGCCATCGCCAGGTAGAAAGCGCAGTTGGCGACCATCACCCGGGAATTCATCGCCGCCGCCTGGCCACCCGGCAGGCTTTGGATCGACACGGCCGCGATCCCCATGAAGGCGAGCATCACCAGGCACACCAGCGCCAGGACGATCTCCAGGACGCCGACGAGAATCAGCCCGGTGGAACGGTCCTGATAGCGAACGGGAGCAGCGAGATCACTCATGAGGCGCCTCCAAGTTCGAAAACGACGAGTGCCGGTCGAGCGAAGATATCATCTGTGAAAGCGATACCAAGACGAAGAGCGAGGCTGGAAATTCAGGTCGCTAAGCCAGCCAGCTCCGCGGCTCTCAGTATTCGAATGCCCCTGAACTCCTTGAGTGTCAGCAGGTGACTATCGCCTGACACGATGACCTCTGCTCGGGCTGCCACGGCACAGGCGAGGATCTCATCGTCATCGGGGTCGTCGAAGACTGCCGGAGGAATCTCAGCAGGCACCACGATGCGAGCCAGAGCCGCATAGCCCAACACGAGCCTCAGAGGCTCCACTCGCGCGAGCTCGAGGCGGCGGGCGAATTTCCGCCGAGAGAGAACGTCCTGCAACTCAGCGAGAAGCGCAGAGCTGGTGAAAAGCTCGATTTCGCCCAGCCTCGCCCGTTCGAGAATCCGGCGCGATGAGCCGTGCCAGAGAAGGCCGGAGACTACGATGTTCGTGTCAGCGACCGCCCGCATGCGAGATGCGTTGACGCGAACGGGCTGCGTGGATCTCGGATTCGACCTCAGTCTCGGTCAGGGTCGGAAGGGATACAGCCGCGAGACGATCGGCAGCTTCGAACAAGCCCTCGATCCGTCTCCTGCGAAGCTCCTCGCGAAGCAGAGATTCCAGAGATTCGGGCTTGAGGAGACCGCTGGCCTCGGCCTCTCGGGCCACGCTGTCAGGGAGACTCAGCTTGATCTCGGTAGTAGCGCGCTCGTTGCTCATGGGGGCCTCGCTTCTGATCGACCCAGTGTACACGATGACCGCCAAAGCCGCTTACGTCTGAAGCCGACCGCCGGCATCGGTGAAGTCGAAGATATCATCCCGGCGTGACGTCATCCGGCGCGGTCTCCGTCCTCCGCTTTCATCTTGCCGTGGGCGCCCGGCTGGCCATGCGGGTGCTCGTGCCCCTCATCGCCGCCGGCTTCGGCGCGGGCATGCTGCTGGGGAACGACTTCCTCGTCTCCCTGGCGCGGTCGCTGTTCGGCGTCGGTTCCGGGGGCGGCTCGGCGGTGGTGATCGCCGCCCTCTGCCTCGGCGCCGCGGAGCTTGCCGGGCCGCGCATCTGCCGGGGCCTCAACGGCTGGCTACGGCACCTGCCGGCGAGCGGCCTAGCGCACCGCCGGGCGGCCACTCTGGCCATCGCGGTCTCCCAGGTGCCGCTGCTGCTGTTGCTCCTGATGCTCGCCGCCTTCTCGTCGCTTGTTCCGGCCGTCCTGATCCGCCGCGTCCTCCAACTCGCCGTCACCGCACTCGCCGCCGCCCTCTGCGTCACTCCAGCCCGCAGGCGCTGGATCGCGGCTCCCGTGGCCTTGAGCGCCGCCATTGTCGCGGGAGCCGGGGGTTGGTGGCTGCTGGCCCTCGGCGCAGTCCTGCTGGCGGTGGCGGACGGAGCGGCGGGGGATCTGGCTGCCACCGGGCCGCCCAGGCTTCATCTCTCGGCCCGCTCCTCCGGCGGTTGGATCGAGACCCGCATCGCTTGGCGCGCTCTCGGTTGGAGCCTGCCCGGAACCTACCTCACCGCTCTGCTGCCCGTTCTCGCCGCCTGGGCTTTCGTGGCCCACAACGAGCTGGCGCCGCAATTTGTGCGCCTCGCCGCCCGGTTGGGAGGCGGCGTGGCCGCGGTCCTCCTGCTCGCCTCGCTCAGCGAATCGCTCGCCGTGCGCCGGCCGGCGTGGCCATGGTCGCGCTCGCTACCCTGGACGGCCCAGCGGCGGGTGAGCGCGGACGCCCTGTTCCTGGGGCTCCATGCCTTGCCGATGATCGTGCTGGCGGCGGCGATTCATCCCGCGGCCCTGGAAGCGCTGCCGATCCTGCCCCTGCTCGCCGTGCGCGCCGCCGGAGCCCTGCGGCGGGCGCCGGAGAGGCGGACCGGAGCCACGGGAGAGATCCTTGGCGAGGGCCTGCTGCTCGCCTCCCTGGTCGCGCTGCTGCCCTGGGTCTCTCCTCTGGCCCTCGCCGGCGTGCCCTTCGCCCTGCGGGCGGCGGTGGAGAGGGAACGGCGGCAGAAAGTCAGCCGTTGGCTGGAGCTTCATCATCTCGCGGCGGGCGATCCGCAGTCCTGGAGCGCCTCGTGATCAGCTTTCGAGGAGCGGCCTTCTCGTACGGCAAGGGCGAACCCGTGCTGGCGGGCGTGGACCTCGAAATCTCTCCGGGTCTCACCCTCCTGCTGGGCCCCAACGGCTGCGGCAAGAGCACGCTTCTCAAGCTGGCGGCGGGCATCGAGCGGCCCGATGCCGGCCGGGTCGAGATCGACGGCCACGATCTCTGGGTGGACGAAGCCGCGGCGCGGCGGGGGCTCGCCTTCGTTCCCGAGCAACCGGATTTGACCCCCTACGCCACGGTGCGGGAGATCCTCGACCTCGTCTGCCGGCTGCGCGGCGAGCCCCGCGAGCGAGGCCGTGAGGCCCTGGAGCAGGTGGGGCTCGGCAAGCTCGCGCACCGCTCCGTGCGCGAGCTTTCCATGGGCCAGCGCCGCCGCGCCGTGCTCGCCGCCGCCCTGGTGGGCACTCCCAGCCACGTCCTCCTGGACGAGCCCCTGGAAGCCCTCGATCGCGGCGCGCGGGAGGATCTCCTCGCCTGGGTGGACCGCCTGCTGGCCTCGGGGGCCACGGTGGTCGTCGTCTCCCACGAGATCGAGCCCTTCGCCCCGCGGGCCGCCCGTGCCCTCTCGGTGCGCGACGGCCGCTGCCTGGACGCGGGCGCGCTGCCGGCGGATCCTGCGGAGCGCCTCGCCCTCCTCGACCGGTTGGCGCGAGGAGAATCCACCACCCACCTTGTTGCCCCGGGTGGGTGACGCTACGATCCCGCTCCATGTATCGCGCTCCCGACTTCTCCGAGCCCCGCCTGGCGTCACGCGCAGGATTTCATGCGGCTCGTGCAGTTGGAGCTCCAGAATCGAATCTGAAGGGGTGCCGGGATAAGATCGCTCCATGGAAGTCATCACTCTCATCAATCAGTCCCGCGACAAGGTTCGCGTGGCTCTCTTCGAGCAACCCGCCTCGCCGGAAAAAGCAGCCATCGCCGCCGGCGTGGCGGACATCGCCTCCCACAGCCGCGGCCGGCTGATTCCCGCCGAAGGCCAGGGCGCCGCAAGCCTCTACATCGCCATCGTGAGGTCCGTCCAGCCTGGCGACACGATCCCCTCCTGGTCCCTCCACGAAGCCGTGCCCATCGAGAACGGCCAGACGGCCACGATCGTCGGCTCGCTCAGCCGGGGATTCGAGTTCAAGGTGAGGTAGGAGCCGCTTTGAGGTCGCAATTTGCGACCTCAAACCGGAGAAGGTGTCCGGAAGTTCACGGGAAGGGTTCGACGCCGCTGCCTCAAGCCGACATGAGCCGGACCGCTGACCGCACCGCCGAGGCCCTCATCACCCCGGCCCTCTTCTCCCAGCCTCCCCCCCACCGGCCGGGAGAAGAGGGAGCAAAGCAAGACCGCTCCAACCGGGCTTCCCTGGGAGCGCCGGCGTCCCGCCGGCCTCAAACTCCGCTTCTTCTTTTAAGCCCCCTCTCTCCCGGCCGGCGGGGGGGAGGCTGGGAGAGAGGGGGTTGGGGGAGTGAGGGTCTCGATGCGGCGGACAGTGCTCCGTCCACGAGGTGGGTCGGCGTCACCGGGCTCAGCGCTCCCTCTTGCCTGGAGCCACGATGAACCCCTCCCGCAGCACCCGCTCTCCGAGATCGACGACAGGCGGCAGGCCCACCGTTCCGGCAGGGAGCTCGTCGTCCATCAGACAGGCCTCGGCGGCGAGGGCGCAGAGCATGGCGTCCACGTGATCGGGCCGGGTCACGGCGTCGTCGCACGTGTAGCCCTCCTCGCGCAGGCGGGACCAGACGAAATCGACGTAGGCGGCGGACTCTTTCCGCTTGGATGGCGGGCGCGTTCCCCAGAGCTGGAGAAGAACGTAGCGGGGATAGGTCTCGAAGACGATCGTCTCGGCGCCAGGCACGGGGACGAGGCCCAGAATCGAGGCCAGATCCTGCTCGTGGATGGACCAGAAGATCTCAATCCCTGCCTCCACGAAAGGACGATACAACCGCCAGCCGGCGAGCTCGGCGCGGGTGCGGGGGAGCACCTTCGTGGGCGTTGCCGCCTGAAGGTCGGCCCGGCGCGAGCGCTCCCCCACGGCCGGCAATCCCTGCGGCGCATCGATCCCGATGAAAGCCGGCGGCCAGCCACCCGGCGACGCCGGCAGCGGCTCTTCCCGCGTGGCCCGGTAGGAGTCGAGGGCGAGCTGCCCGTCCTCCAGCCAGGCCGCGTAGCTCGGTGTGTTGAAAGAGCCCAGGTCGACGCCGCAGACGAGCGGCACGACGCCTAATTCCTGACGTTGGAAAGAGCCAGGTAGGCCGCGACGGCGCCGAGGAGCGGCAGCAGCAACCACATCAGGGAATTGAAGCGAGGCGCCCGGCGGATGAGCACGATGATGCCGCCGAAGACGAGCCAGATGAGGGCCTTGAGCCAGACCCACGCAGGCCAGATCCCCGGGTTCGAGAGGCCGAGCCTGGCGAGCGCTCCGAAGCCCGAGACGAGGAGCAGAATGAGCGCGATGCCGTGCAGCATTCCGGCCATCTTGCGGCTCGCGTCGGTCTGCACCTTGGCCTGGGAAGCGAGGATCAGGCCGCCGAGGGCGGTGAACATCAGCGTCATGCTGAAGATATGGATCACTCTGTAGGCGAGCAGGCTCATCGGGCACCCCTCCAGGAAAAGAGACTGGCGGGAGTCTATCTGGTTTTTTCCTAGGCGATCCGCCGGCCCCGCAGCAGATCCAGGATCTGCCGGCCGTCGGTGGCGTAGCCCTCGCGGGTGCGGGGCAAAGGCAGGAGGTTGGTGAGCAGCACGATGCCCGCACAGACCGCGTTGGCGCGGACGTAGATCCCGAAAAGCGCACCGCCCAGCGCGCGGTGAACGGCCAGCACGGTGCAGAGCGCGAGGAGGTTCGCCATCGGCCCGGCGAGGAGAACCACGAGATCCCGAGACCGGGAGCGGCGGGCCGAGGAGAACCAGACGTTGCCGCCGAACAGGAAATGCCAATCGCGGTTGGCCGTCACCTGGCGCCGGCCCGCCACCCACTCGACGAGGAGCGGCCCGGCCACCAATCGCTGGGGCAGGTAGCGCACGCCGCGCACTGCCAGCAGGTGCCCCGTCTCGTGCAGGGCGACGTGCAGGAAGCCGACGAACCAGAAGATCGCCGGCTCCCAAAGCAGCGGATTTTTCGGTCCACCCCAGAGACCGAGGGTGAGGACGAACGCCGAGATGCCGGACAGGATGGGGACAGGATGGACGCTGCGGTCGAGCGCGGCGCGGAAGCGTTCCCCAAGCGGCCGGGCAGCGCTCTCGGCCTCGCCGGCCGCGGCGCGCAGGCGGCGCTCGCGCTCCTCCCGCCAACGGCGGAGGTCCACCACGTTCGATCTGGGAGCGCCTTCGGGGCTCATCCAGGACCCTGCTCCTTCTCCGGACGAGGCGGGTATACTACCCCGCTCACGACCCGGCACCCTGATTCTAGCAGCCATGAGCTCCGAACGATCCCCTACTGCCGTCCGCTGTCGCGGATTGGTCAAGCGCTACGCCGACGTCGTGGCCGTCAACGGCCTCGACCTCGAAGTGCGCCGGGGCGAGTGCTTCGGTCTCCTCGGGCCCAACGGGGCGGGCAAGACGACCACGATCGAGATCCTCGAGGGCCTCACCGAGCCGGACGCCGGCGAGGTGGAGATCCTGGGCGCCTCCTGGCAACGCAACGGACGCGAGCTGCGCGAACGCCTCGGCATCTCCCTTCAGGAGACCCAGCTCAACGAGAAGCTGACGGTGTACGAGACCGTGCGCCTCTTCCGCTCCTTCTACCGCAAGGGGCGGGACCCGGAGACCGTGCTCACCAGCCTCTCCCTGGAGGAAAAGCGCAACGCCCGGGTGGGCAAGCTCTCGGGCGGCCAGAAGCAGCGCCTGGCCGTGGCCTGCGCCCTGGTGGGAGATCCGGAGGTGCTCTTCCTCGACGAGCCCACCACCGGCCTCGACCCTCAAAGCCGGTTGCAGCTCTGGCAGCACATCGTGGACTTCCGCGCCACCGGCGGCACGGTGCTCCTCACCACCCACTACATGGACGAGGCCGAGCGCCTGTGCGAACGCGTCGCCATCGTCGATTACGGCAAGGTGATCGCCCTGGGAACGCCGGCGGAGCTCATCAGCTCGCTCCACGCGGCCAACGTCATCGAGTTCTCCTCCGAGCCGGAGCTCGACGAAGCCAGCCTGCGGGCCCTGCCCGGCGTCGCCGAGCCCCACCGGCGGGGCCCGAACTGGTCGCTGCCCGTGGGCTCCCTGGCCGAGACCGTGCCTCTCCTCCTCGCCCTCGTCGAGCGCTCGGGAGCCCGGCTGGTGAACCTCTCGACCCACCGGGCGACGCTCGAGGACCTGTTCGTCGCCAAGACCGGCCGCGCCTTGCGAGAGGAATGACGAGATGAGCGACGACACGCGCTACCGCCCTCTCGCCGAGCTCACGATCGCGCGCGCGAAGGAGTTCGCCCGCGAGCCCGAGGCATTGTTCTGGGTCTTCTTCTTCCCGGTGCTCCTCGCCGTAGCCCTGGGCCTCGCCTTCCGCGACAAGGGGCCGGACAAGATCCCGGTGGGAGTCGTGGCCGCCTCGGAGGCGGACGCCGTCGCCGCCAGAACCGCCAAGGTCCTGGCCAGCTCGCCGTTGCTCCTCCCCCGCCCATATTCCGCCGCGGCGGGCCGCGAGGCCCTGCGCACCGGCCGCATCTCGCTCCTCGTGGAGCCTGGGCCGGCCACGACCTTCCGTTTCGACGAGACCCGTCCCGACTCCCGCATCGCCCGCCTCGAAGCCGACGAGGCCTTGCAGCGAGCCGCCGGGCGCAAGGACCCGGTGGCGGTGCGCGCCGAGAAGGTCACCGAGAAGGGAGGGCGCTACATCGACTTCCTCGTTCCGGGCCTGCTGGGCATGAACCTCATGGGCTCGGGGATCTGGAGCCTCGCCTTCTCGGTGACCACCGCCCGCACCAAGCGGGTCCTCAAACGCCTGGTGGCCACCCCGATGAGGAAGAGCCATTACCTGCTCGCCCAGGTCCTGGGGAGGCTGGCCTTCCTAATCCCGGAGGTAGTGATCCTCATCGGCTCCGGCTGGCTCTTCTTCGGCGTCGCCGTGCGCGGCTCGCTGCTGCTGCTCGCGCTCGCCTCGCTGCTCGGCGCCATGACCTTCTGCGGCCTCGGCCTGCTCATCGCTTCCCGCGTTTCCACGATCGAAGGGGCCAGCGGCATTGCGAACCTGGTGATGATGCCGATGTGGCTGCTCTCCGGCGTCTTCTTCTCCTCCGAGCGTTTCCCCGACGCCGTCCAGCCCTACATCAAAGCCCTGCCGCTGACGGCCCTCAACCAGGCCCTGCGGGGAATCATCACCGAAGGCCACAGCCTCATCGCCGTCGCCCCACAGCTCGCCATCGTCCTCGCCTGGGGCCTGGTGAGCTTCGCAGTGGCGCTGAAGATCTTCCGGTGGCGTTAGGCTCTTGTCGGCCGCCCTTCTCGCTCTCGCCGCCGCCACCCTGCTGATCCACGGGGTCACGGCGGTCGCGCTCTGGCGCGGCGCGCGGTCGATCCGCTTCCTGGCAGACCAACCTCCCCTGACCCGCTCTCTGCCGCGGGTGTCCATCGTCATTCCGGCCCGCAACGAAGAGCGCAACGTGGAGGAGGCGCTCCAGTCCGTGCTGGCCCTCGACTACGACGATCTGCTGGCCCTCGACTACGACGATCTGGAGATCGACGTGGTGAACGACCGCTCGACGGACTCGACAGGGGAGATCCTCGACCGGATGGCCGCGGCGAATCCCCGGTTGCGGGTGGTCCATGTCCACGAGCTGCCGCCGCGATGGCTGGGCAAGAACAATGCTCTCGAGCTGGGCGGGCGCAAAGCCACGGGAGACTATCTCCTGTTCACCGATGCGGACATCGTCATGGAGCCCACGGCTCTGCGCCGCGCGGTGGCAGCCATGGAAGCCGATGCCCTCGATCACCTCACGGTGTCGCCGGAGATCGAGCGCCGGAGCCTGCTCTTCGAAATGTTCATCGGCGTCTTCTCCCTCTTCTTCTCCCTCTACTTGAAGCCCTGGAAGGTGCGGGACCCGAAGACCCCGAATCACGTCGGGATCGGCGCCTTCAATCTCGTGCGGGCCGCCGCCTGGCGCGCCGTGGGCGGCCACCGGCGGATCGCCATGCGGCCGGACGACGACCTGAAGCTCGGCAAGCTGCTGAAGACGAGCGGTTTTCGCCAGGAGATGATGTTCGGCCGCGGCATGCTGCGCGTCGAGTGGTACCGCTCGGTGAGGGAGCTGATCCAGGGACTGACGAAGAACGCCTTCCCTGCCGCAGACTACCGCCTCTCAGTGGTCGTCTCGTCGACCCTGGGCCAGCTCGCGTTCCTGGTCTGGCCGTTCCCGGCCGTCTTCTTCACCACGGGTATCACGCGCTGGCTCAACCTCGCGAGCATGGCGGTGCTCTTCACCCTCTGCTGGCTCAACGCCCCCCTGGCCGGCGTGCGGCGCTGGCACGGCGCCGGCTTTCCGGTCGCCACTCTGCTCTTCCTTTACATCCTCTGGCGCTCGACCCTAACCATCCTGTGGAACGGGGGCATCGACTGGCGCGGCACGCACTATCCTTTAGCGGACTTGAAGGCCAACAAGGTTTAGACCCGGAGACACCTCGATGACCGAAACCCTCACCCGGCCCGCCAACGACGTCACCTCCGACGGCCGGGATCATCCGCTGGAGCTGGACACGGCCGCGATGCGAGGACTGGTGGAGGCGGCGCTGGAGCGGATCGTCGCCCAAATCTCCTCCCTCCCCCGCCAGCCGGCGTGCGACACCCGGGGGGGGATGGAGCTCGCCCGCACTCTGGTCGAGCCCCTTCCCGAGGCCGGGACCCCCGTTCCCGAGCTGCTGGATCTCCTCTTCGACCGCGCCGTGAAGCCCACGTACAACACGGCAGGCCCCGGCTATCTGGCCTACATTCCGGGAGGCGGCCTGTTCCAGTCGGCGGTGGCCGACCTGATCGCCGACTCGGTGAACCGCTACACGTCCGTGTACGCCACGGCTCCCGCCCTCGCCCGCCTGGAAGCCAACGTCATCGACTGGTTCTGCGAGATCGCCGGCTATCCCAAGGAGGCCCGGGGAACCCTGTCGTCAGGCGGCTCGCTCGCCATGTTCACGGCCTTGTTCACGGCCCGCCGCGAACGCCTGCCCGCCGACTTCCTCTCCGGCGTGATCTACGTCACCGGTCAGGCCCACTATGCCGCGGCCAAGGGCGCGCTCCTCGCCGGCTTCTCGGAGCGGAACCTGCGCTCCATTCCCACCGACGGGCGATTTCGCATGCGGGTGGACGCCCTCGAAGAAGCGATCGCCGAGGACCGCCGCCGGGGCCTGACGCCGTTCCTCATCGTCGGCAGCGCCGGCACCACCAACACCGGCGCCATCGATCCCTTGGCGGAGCTCGCGGACATCGCCGAGCGGGAGAAGCTGTGGCTGCACGTCGACGCCGCCTATGGCGGATTCTTCCTGCTGACCGCCGAGGGGAAGCGGCGGATGCGCGGCATCGAGCGGGCGGACTCGATCGTCCTCGACCCCCACAAAGGCCTCTTCCTCCCCTACGGCACGGGCGCTGTGCTGGTGCGGGACGGCCAGGCCCTGCGCCGCGCCCACGCTCTCACTGCGGACTACATGCCCCAGTTGCAGGACGACCCTGATCTCGTGGACTTCTGCCTCTATTCGCCCGAGCTGTCGCGGCCGTTCCGGGGCTTGAGGGTGTGGCTGCCGTTCAAGATGCACGGCGCCGCCGCGTTCCGTGAGCAGCTCGAAGAGAAGCTCGCCCTCACCCGCCTGGCCGCGGACCGCATCCGGGGCATGGAAGGCATGGAGATTCTCGCCGAGCCCGAGCTGTCGCTGTTCGCCTTCCGTCTCGCGCCGCCGGGCGTCGACGATCCCGAGGAGCTCAACCGCCTCAACCGGAAGCTGCTGGAGCGCATCAACGCCCGCCAGCGGGTGTTCCTGACCAGCACGATGCTGGGCGACCGCTTCGCCCTGCGCATCTGCGTCCTCTCCTTCCGCACCCACCGCGACCGGATGGAAGAGGGTCTGGAGGACCTGGAGGCGGCGCGGCGGGAGGTGTTGGAGAGCCTTGGCGGCAGATAGCTTTGATTCCCAAGGAGCCTATCGCGATGAGATTCCGCCGTTTCCCCCTACCGCTCGCCACAACGAGCACCAGCCGTGACCGGTCCCCGGTTTTCAGGTTTTGTTCTAAGAGGGTGTCTCAAAAGGAGCGACGCCGACGCCTATGGCGCCAGGGATTAAAATCCCTGGCTACTGACGCTTGTCCCTCCGGGACCGCAATTTCGTTCTTCCCCTGTCCCGTAGGGACTACCGAGGGTAGCCAGGCGATTTCAATCCCTGGCGACGCAGGCGTCGGCGTCAACTACCTTTGAGACACCCTCTAAGCCAGTCACCCCACCGTCCGCAACAACGACCGCTCCCGCCTCCTCGGCGCTCCGGGGGGCAGCGCTCCGGCGATCCTCTCCAAGCCGGTGTAGACGTTGAAGCGGTCGCCGCGGAGGAAGCCCACGAGGGTCATGCCGAAGCGGTCGGCGAGGTCGACGGCGAGGCTCGACGGGGCGGAGACGGCGCAGACGATCGGCACGCCGGCTACCATAGCCTTCTGCAGCAACTCGTAGCTGGAGCGGCCGCTCACCATCACGATATGGCCGGCCAGGGGGAGGAGTCCCTGAAGGAAGGCCCACCCCATGAGCTTGTCGAGGGCGTTGTGGCGGCCCACGTCCTCGCGGACGGCGAGGAGCGTTCCCCCGGAGTCGAAAAGACCCGCGGCATGGAGGCCGCCGGTGGCGTCGAAAATCCCCTGCGCCTCCCGCAGCTTGGCGGGCAGGGAGGAGAGCAGCTCCCGCGTCACCTCCGGCCCCGCGGCGACCGGCCCGGAGACCCGCAGCCGCAGTGCCTCCAACCCCGCCTTGCCACAGACGCCGCAGGCGCTGGTGGCGAAGAAGTGGCGATCGAGGCCGGAGAGCTCCGGATCGGGCACACCTTCCGCCAGCTCCACCTCCAGGATGTTGTCGCAGGCGTCGCCCTCCTTGGGATCGAGGCAGGGGGCGGCGCGCCGAACCTGCTCGCGCGAGGCGACGACGCCCTCGGCGAAGAGGAAGCCGAGGGCCAGCTCGACATCGGCTCCGGGGGTACGCATGGTCACCGCCACCACCCGCCGCCGGCCCTCCCGCACCAGCCGGATCTCCAGCGGCTCCTCGGTCGCCAACTGGTCCGGCCGTTCCTCCACCTCTTCCGGCTTCACCCGCCAGACCCGGGCGTCCGTTTGGCTTGGCTTGGCAGCGCTCGGTCTCATGATGGGGATACTTTATCGCTTTCCGCGGTCGCTGGCGAAACTGGCCTGATCCTTGCTTTTTCGTGGAGTCAGCCCCGCGTGATGGACCGCGGCGGAATCCAAAAGGAAGAGGTTGCCATGCCCAAAGCCTGGAGCGGAAAAGACGAACGCCAATACAAGCATGTCGAGGCGAGTGAAAAGAAGGACGGGGAGTCCACCAAGCGCGCCAAGGAGATCGCCGCTCGCACAGTGAACAAGCACCGCAAGGAAGAAGGGCGGACGAAGAGCTGAGGCCGGCCGGCCGGGCTTTCCGGCTTCGGGGTAGCTCCTGCTCAGCCGGTGCGGCTCGCCCTCCTGGCGCCGATTCGCGGGAACGCGAACCAGAGGAAGGCGAAGAAGACGAATGCCGCGGTAGCTAAAAGGATAGCCACGAGCCGTCCGGCCATTACTCGACCGACCAGGTAGAGATCCAGGCTGAGGCTTATAGCGAGCGGCAGCATCCCGAAGAGCAACAGATAGGAGGAGACGGAGATAAACCGCGCCGTCACCTCGCGGGGACCGGTCTGCCGGTGATAAGCGGCAGGAGTCATTACGAGAGCTATCGCTGCCGCCAGGAGGGCGATCGCCAGCAAATGCAAATTCTGTTCGGCGGCCGTGAGCCGCTGGCCGAAAGATGGGTTGAATACTACGATAAGTTGAAATCCGAATAGAGCCTGAATGCCCGGAAGGACCATTCGGCATTCCTCAAGTAAATACTCTGCTGCCTTGGAGAGCGGTAGGTCTTCTCGTTCTTCCTGGGTAGCCTCTGAATTAGGACTCATGATGGGGATACTTTCTCATAGAGGGCGAGCTTTGTCCGACCCAACCACCGGGGCCATCCCTCCAGCCCCGCCCACGCCAGCGCCAGGTAACTGAAGAACGCCATCGGCACCGTCCTGGTGAAGCCTGGCGACAGCCGCTCGGGCAGCCAGAGCAGCAGGCCGGCCAGGAGAGCCAGGAGGACCACTCCACCTCCCACCATCCACGCTCGGCCCTTCGCATCCCGGGGCGGCGTGAAATCCGCCCGGGCGATGAGGGCTCCCACCAGCAGGCCGCAGGACGCAGGGTCCACTCCGAGATAGGACAATCCCAGGCCCGCCACGGCGGCGACGGGTCCCCACAGCCGGCGCCGCGGCCATTCCAGGAGAGCCGTCCAACCGCCCGCCACCCACGCGAAAAGGGCGCCGAAGATGAAACCGCCCCCCACGTCCTCCGGCAGGTGGACTCCCAGGTAAAGACGCGAGAGCCCCACTCCGCTCATCAGGAGCAGCGCCGCCAGCCACAGACCCAGCCGGCGGTAGTGAAAGGCGAATCCAAGGTAGAAGGTGGCCGCGTTCATGCTGTGGCCGCTGGGGAAACCGGCACCGCCGCCGGTGCGCCGCGCCAGGGCCGTGGCCACGGTGGGGTCGATCTCGTAGGGCCGCTCGGTGCCGAAAGCGGCCTTCAGGGCGTGGTTGGCGAGGATCGACGCCGCGAAAACGACCGCCAGCCGCCGGCCGAAGCGGAGATCGGCCAGCCACGAGTAGAGGAACAGGAAGGTCCAGAGCACCGCGCTGGTGCCCAGGCCGGTGAAGGCGAGGAAGACGGGCTGGGCACCCGGACCGAAAAACGACTGGATGGCGCGGACGGCGTTCATTCGAGAGACAATAAGGTGAGAATTCGGCATGCATCTTGCGTTCCTGCCCGGCGAGGAGGACGTCTCTCATGGCACGCGCGATCTGGAAAGGCAGCATCACCTTCGGTCTCGTCAACATCCCCGTCGGTCTCTACTCCGCCGAGACGCGGGACGACATCAGCTTCAAGCTGCTGGACCGCAAGACGAAATCGCCCATCCACTACAAGCGGGTGAGCGAGGAGAGCGGCAAGGAGGTCCCCTGGGACGAGACCGTCCGCGGCTATGAGGTGGAAAAGGGGACCTACGTCGTGCTCTCGGACGAGGATCTGAAGCGGGCGGCGCCCGAGGCCACGCAGACGATCGACATCCAGGGCTTCGTGGACCTCGAGGACATCAGCCCCCTGTTTTTCGACAAGCCCTATTTCCTGGCGCCGGACTCCAAGGGCACCAAGGCCTATGTTCTGCTGCGCGAGACTCTGCGCCGCACCGGCAAGGTGGGCATCGCCAAGGTGGTGATCCGCACCCGCCAGTACCTGGCCGCCGTCGTCGCCCGCGGCGACAGCGACGTTCTCACCCTGGAGCTGATGCGCTACGCTCACGAGCTGCGCGATCCCGCAGAGCTCGACGTGCCCCGCGGCAAGTCCGGCGTCTCCGACAAGGAGCTGCAGATGGCCGTCCGCTTGGTCGAGGGCATGGAGGAGGCCTGGGACCCCGACCAGTACAAGGACGACTACCGGCACGACCTGATGAAGCTCATCGAGGAGCGGGCCGAGTCCGGCGAGCTCGAAGGCTCGACGGCGCCCGTTCCCAAGGCGCAGTCGCCCGGCGGCAAGGTGGTGGACCTGATGGAGCTGCTGAAGCGCAGCCTCGACGAAGGTCCCCGCAAGCCCGCCAAAAAAGCGCCGGCCCGGAAAACCGCCGCCAAGAAGGCCCCGGCCCGGGCTGCGAAGACGACCGCGAAGAAGACCGCCAGGAAATCGGCGCCCAAGAAGCACGCCGCCAAGCGCAAGAGCGCCTGAGACCTGCCCGCCATGGCCCTCGAAGAATACCGGCGCAAACGCGACTTCAAGGCCACCCCCGAGCCCGCCGGCAAGGTGGTCAAGGGGAAGAAACAGAAGGCGCTCTCGTTCGTCATCCAGAAGCACGCGGCCAGCCGCCTGCACTACGACTTCCGGCTGGAGATGGAGGGCGTGCTGCGGAGCTGGGCCGTGCCCAAGGGGCCGAGCCTCGACCCGCAAGAAAAGCGCCTCGCCGTGCACGTCGAGGACCATCCGATCGACTACGGCGGCTTCGAGGGGATCATCCCCAAGGGCCAGTACGGCGGCGGCACCGTGCTGCTCTGGGACCGCGGCACCTGGGCGCCTCAGGAGGGCGAGGGCGATCCGGTCGAGGCCTACCGCAAGGGCAAGCTCAAGTTCGAGCTCGACGGCGAGAAGCTCCAGGGCGGCTGGACCCTGGTGCGCATGCATGGCCGCCAGGGGGGTGAGAACGGCGAGAACTGGCTCCTGATCAAGGAGAACGACGGCACTGCCCGGCCCGGCAGCGGCGACGCCATTGTCCAGGAGCGGCAGGAGAGCGTCGAGTCGGGGCGGGACATCCAGGCGATCGCGGCGGACCCGGACCGCGTCTGGGAATCGAACAAGGCGAAGAAAGCAAGAACAGATCGGACGGATCCAACCGATCGGACCGATCCGTCCGATAAAGCGAAGAAAATCGCCCCGGCTGTAATCCCCGGTGCCAGGAAAGCCAAGATGCCCGCTTCGATCAAGCCCGAGCTCGCCACCCTGGTGGACGCCGTGCCGGCCGGCGACGAGTGGATTCACGAGATCAAGTACGACGGCTACCGCATCCTCTGCCATCTCGCGGACGGCGAGGCGCAGCTCATCACCCGCCAGGGCAACGATTGGACGGACCGCTTCGCACCCGTGGCCCGCGCGGCCGAGGCCCTCCCTGCCCGCCAGGCCGTGCTCGACGGCGAAGTGGTGGTGCTGGAGGCGGACGGCACCTCCAGCTTCCAGGCGCTCCAGAACGCCCTGTCGGACGGCCGCGGCAAGGACCTCGTCTACTTCGTCTTCGACCTGCTCTACCTGGACGGCTACGATCTGCGGCCGGCTCCCCTCGCAGCGCGCAAGGAAGCGCTCGCGAGCCTGCTGGCGGGGCCGTCGGGCGTCGTGCGTTTCGGCGATCACGTGCACGGCGGCGGCGAGGGCTTCTACAACCAGGCCTGCGCCTTCGGCCTGGAGGGGATCGTCTGCAAGCGGGCCGACCTCCCCTACCGCGCCGGCCGCACCAGGGACTGGCTGAAGGTGAAGTGCCTGAAACGGCAGGAGCTCGTCATCGTGGGCTTCACCGATCCCGAAGGCTCGCGGACCGGCTTCGGCGCCCTGCTGCTCGCCGTCCACGAGGGCGGGGACCTCGTCTACGCCGGCAAGGTGGGCACCGGCTACACCGAGAGCACGCTCCTCGACCTGCGCCGGAAGCTCGACAAGCTCACCGTCGACAAGCCCGCGTTCAAGAACGCGCCGCGGGGGGCCGAGGCGCGGCGCAGCCACTGGGTGAAGCCGAAGCTCGTCGCCGAGGTGGCCTTCGGCGAGTGGACCCAGGACGGGCTCCTCCGCCACGCCGCCTTCCAGGGGCTGCGCGAGGACAAGAAGCCGGAGGAGGTCGTGCGCGAGCGCCCGGCGGAGCTGCCGGCTACAAAAAGCGCGGCCACAAAAAACGCCGCGAAAAAACCGGCGGCCAGGAAGAAGGCTGCCGTGAAGATCAAGAAAGGCGCCAAGCCGCCCGTGGGGCCGGCGCCCGAGGAGACCGCCGTGCGCGGCCGGAAGGACGAGAGCCTCATCGCCGGGGTCCGCTTCTCCCACCCCGGCAAGATCCTCTACCCCGGCCCGGACGTCACCAAACGCGACCTCGGCGTCTACTACAGCCGCATCGCGGACTGGATGCTGCCGTTGATATCCGATCGTCCGCTCTCTCTCGTGCGTTGTCCCGAGGGGCAGACCGGCCAGTGCTTCTTTCAAAAGCACGTCAACGATCAGTTTCCCAAGTCCGTCGACCGCGTCGAGATCGAAGAGGGCGGCGCCACCGTGCTTTACGGTTCCGTCGACTCCATCGAGGGAATCCTTTCGCTGGTGCAGATGGGCGTGCTGGAGATCCACCTCTGGGGCTCGCACCGCGACAAGGTCGAGCAGCCGGATTACGTGGTGTTCGATCTCGATCCTGACGAAGGGCTGCCCTGGGAGAGGGTGGTGGAAGGCGCCATCACCATGCGCGATTTCCTCGCGGAGCTCGGCCTGCGCACCTACCTCAAGACGACCGGCGGCAAGGGGCTCCACGTCGTGCTCCCCCTCACCCGCGGCGCTGATTGGGACGAGGTCAAGGCCTTCGCCAAGGCCGTGGCGGAAACCGTGGCAGCCCACGAGCCTAAAAAGTACACGCCGAAGATGCCCAAGGTGGATCGCAAAGGTAAAGTGTTCATCGACTACCTGCGAAACGGCCGCGGCGCCACCTCCATCGCTCCCTTTTCTACCCGCGCCCGCGCTGGAGCCCCCGTCTCGGCGCCGCTCTTCTGGGAAGAGCTCGAAACCGACGTGCGGGCCAACACCTGGACGGTGCAGAACCTGCCGGAGCGCCTCGAAAACCTCCCGGGAGATCCCTGGGCCGACTTCGCCAAGGTCCGGCAGTCGATCACCTCGGCCATGGCGGCGGTCGGAAAGAAAAAAGGGACATAAAGGACCTCAGGGACCTCAGGGACCAAGTCCGGCATCTTGTTGTCCCTGCTGTCCCTGCAGTCCTTGATGTCCCTGCTCGGCTTCCACTAATCACATCCCCTCCAAAGCGTGTCTTCCCTGGCAATTCGGGCCGGTTTTTGAAACCTGGCTCGAACTGTGCACTGACCTCCTCCCAGGGAGAACGCCGATGACTATCGCGAAGGCAAATAACCGTTTTTGGGCCCTGGCAACGGCCCTGGTCTTGACCGCCGGGCTCACCGGTTGCGCGAGCGAGAAAGAAACCCTTTTCGCGCCCCGCTCCCGTTCGCTGCCGCCCCAGGTGCGGCAGATCCTTCGCGACGCGGTCGTGCGCCAGCCCGATCTCGCATCGCTGCGCGATTCCCACGAGACCGGCGACGCCTGGCGCAATCTCCAGGATTTCTATGGCCGGCGGAGCTACATGCCGGCCTGGTCCACGAGCGAAGGCCCGGCACGCCAGGCCGCGGCGCTGATTGCGGCCATTCCGGTCCTCGCGGCCGAGGGGCTGGATGCCAGGCGCTACTCCGCGGAACGCCTCGCGGCCCTGGCGCGGGAAGTCCAGGAAACGAAGTCCTTCGACGACGCCAACGCCCAGCGCCGGTTGGCCGACCTCGACGTGGAGCTGACCTTCACCTACCTCTCCATCGTCGAAGACCTCGCCTCCGGCAGCCTCCAGCCCGCCAAGCTGGACGTCGAGTGGTTCGTCAAGCGGGGCCAGGCTGGAGCAGGCGCCCAGGAACCGCCCTTGGAGGCTGCGCTGCGCGCCAAGACTCCGACCGAGATGCTCAAGACCCTGCGCGCCGCGGCGCCGCGACAGGCCGGCTACCAACGCCTCACCCAGGCCCTGCTGGCCTATCGCCGGATCGCCGAGCGCGGCGGCTGGGGCGAGGTGCCGGAGGGCCCGCCGCTGAAGCCGGGGGAC
>JBAPYB010000197.1:0-12579 GCA_049284515.1 Thermoanaerobaculia bacterium | reverse complement strand
ACCCCCCACACCGGGAGAGGGGTCCCGGGCCGAACCGTCTTGCTGGTCTCCCTCTTCTCCCGGTGTGGGGGGTGGCGAGGGGGCGGGAGAAGAGGGCCGGGGTGATGAGGGTCCTACCGGAAAATCCCCGACTTCGGCGGCGCCGCGGCCTCGCCGCCGCCCATCAGCCTCTGGTTGAGGTCCTTGATGCGCTCCATCAGCTTGTCGATCTTCTCCTGGGCCTCCTGGCGCAGGCGGGCGTAGTCGCCTTTCAGGCGCTCGCGCTCGCTGCCCAGCTCCTGCTGCCGGGCCTTCAGCTCCTCGATCTGCTCGTCGCGCTGGTGGATGGCGCGGTGCAGCTCGTTCATCTGCTCGTCTTTTTCGGCGAGCTTCAGCTTGACCTTCTCTTCCTGCTCCTCATAGAGGCGCTTGAACTGCTGGAGCTCGACGATCTGCGAGAAATCCGACGTGGTGGGGCTCAATTCGCCTCCCTTCTCCTCGATCAGGGGGAACATCTTGCGCAGCTTGAGGGACAGGTCCTCCGGATCGGACGACTGCCGCATCGCCTCGGCGTAGGTGATGGTGCCGTGGACCAGCAGGGCGAGCAGCGACTGGTTCATCGACTGCATCCGGTAGTAGCCCACCGAGGACTCGACCTCTTCGAGCAGCCCGCTGGTCTCCCCGTCCTCGACCATGCGGTTGATCTTCGGCGACGCCCGCATGACCTCCAGCGCCGCCACCCGGCCCTGGCCGTCTGCCCGCTCCACCAGCTTCATCGAGACCACACCCTTGAGGATCTGGGCGAGCTGCGCCCGCACCTGTCCCTGCTGGTCGGCGGGGAAGGTGTCGAGGATGCGGTCGACCGTCTGCGTGGCGCTGTTGGTGTGGAGGGTCGAGAAGACGAGGTGGCCGGTCTCGGCGGCGGTGATCACCGTCGACACGGTCTCGGGGTCCCGCATCTCGCCCACCATGATGACGTCCGGGTCCTGCCGCATGGCGTTGCGCAGGGCCTCGGAGAAGGCGCCCGTGTCGGTGCCGACCTCGCGCTGGGAGATCGACGCCACGTCGTCGGTGAACAGGAACTCCATCGGGTCCTCGATGGTGATCACGTGCACCGGCCGGTGGGTGGTGATGTAGCGGATGAGCGCCGCGAGCGAGGTCGACTTGCCGCTGCCGGTGGGACCGGTGACCAGCACCAGCCCCATGGGCATGTCGCAGAACTCGAGCAGCACCGGCGGCAGCTCCAGGTCCTCGAGGCTCTTGATCTGGTAGGGGATGCGCCGGAAGCAGGCGGCGATGTTGCCGCGCTGCATGTAGATGTTGCAGCGGAAGCGGGCGAGGCCGCGCACGCCGTAGCCGGTGTCCACCGACATCTTCTCCTCCAGCTTGGTCTTCTGCCGCGGGGAGAGGATGCCCATCAACATCTCGGTGAGGTCTTCCGGCTTGAGCGGCGGCGCCTCGATGGGCAGCAACCGGCCGTTGATGCGCAGCAAGGGCGGCCGGGTCGGCTTCAAATGAAGGTCCGACGCGCCCTTGTCCGTCATGAACTTCAGGAGACGATCGAGATCCATGGTGTGGCGCGCATTGTACAGGAGAGGAAGGAGAACTCCATAGCGCCCCCGTAGCCGAGGGGCCTCAGGGCTTCCGGCCAGGGCGAAAAACACAGGGTGGGAGGACCCCAGTTGCTTCGTGGCACCAAAAGTGCTACGGTACCCGGCATGCCCAGAGAGCTCCCCAAGAACATCGAGCGCACCTATTCCGAGATGCTCCGTTTCCGGGTGACGCCGGAACACGCCGCGTTGATCCGCCAGGCGGCCGACAGCGTCTCCCGTCGCAAGGGAACCGGCGATCTGTCGGCCTGGGTCCGGGAAACGCTGGTCTCCGCCGCCCGCAAAGAGCTGGCCAAGGACGGCAAAGGCAAAGCGTCCACGGACTGAAGGCTGAGAGCGTGCCTGCGGGCACGCCGGGTCAGTTCCTTACCGTCCGGCGAGCCGCGCCACGGCGGCGACGAGTTCGGACGGATCGATAGGCTTTGCGAGGTGGGTCTGGAAGCCCGCCTCCAGAGCCTTCCGCCGGTCCTCCGCGCGAGCGTAGGCGGTGAGCGCCGCCGCCGGCACCGTGCCGCCCGCGGCCGGCGGGCGGGAGCGCACTTTGCGGATGAACGAGTAGCCGTCCTCGAACGGCACGCCGATGTCGGAGACGAGGACGTCCGGCACCGTGGTGTCGAACGAAGCCAGGGCCTCGGGCACCGAGGCGAAAGCGGACACTTCGGCGCCGCTCTGCTCCAGGGCCATCGCCAGCAGGTCGCGGCTGTCGGCGTCGTCCTCCAGCACCAGCACATGGAGACCCTCGAGCCGGTCGGGAACGCTCCACACGCCCGGCGCCGGCGGACCGGACCGGCGCTCCGCGGCGGGCTCGTCCATCGAGGCGCGCAGCGGCACGCTGACGCGGAAGGCGGCCCCCTTCCCCTCCCCCTCGCTCTCCACCTCCACGGTGCCGCCGTGAAGCTCCAGCAGGTGACGCACGATGGAGAGCCCCAGCCCGAGCCCGCCCTGGGAGCGGGTGAGGGTGCTCTCGGCCTGGCGGAAGCGGTCGAAGACGTAGGGGAGGAAGTCGGGACGGATGCCGATCCCCGAATCGCGCACCTCGATGACGGCGTTGAGCCCTGAATCCAGCAGGCGGACCTCCACCCGGCCGCCGCGGGGCGTGAACTTGATGGCATTGGAGAGCAGGTTCCAGATCACCTGCTGCAGCCGGTCCGTATCGCCCAGGACGGGGCTCGCCAGGGGAGCGAGGGAGACGGCGAGCTCGATCGCCTTGGCGTCCGCCGCCGGGCGCAGGCTGTCGAGGGCGGAGTCGATGATGCGGCCCAGCGCCACCGGCTTCAGCTCGAGGCGGAGCTTGCCGGTGATGATGCGCGAAACGTCCAGCAGGTCGGCGATGAGCTGCGCCTGCGAGCGGGCGTTGCGCTCGATGGTCTCCAGAGCCCGGGCGCCGGCGGCCTCGTCCAGCTTGCCCGTGCGCAGCACCTGCACCCAGCCGAGAATGGCGTTGAGCGGCGTGCGCAGCTCATGGGAGAGGGTGGCCAGGAACTCGTCCTTCATGCGGTTGGCTTCTTCGGCGTCCTTGCGCGCCCCCTGCTCGAGGACGAGCAGGCGGGCCCGCTCCAGCTCCGCCCACTCCCGCACCCGGATCTCCTTCTTCAGCTCCTGGTTGGCCACCGACAGCTCGGCCGTGCGGCGCTCGACCAGCACCTCGAGCTCGTCGTACATCCCCTGCAAGGCCGCGTTGGCGCGCCCGAGCTCGGCGGTGCGCTCCTCCACCTTGCGGCGCAGGGTCACCTTCTCAATGGCGTTGTGCACCGCGAGCTGCAGCCGGTCGCGGGCGACGGCGCCCTTGAGCAGGTAGTCCATGGCGCCGCCCTTCATGGCCTCCACCGCCACCGCCTCGTTGCCCTGGCCGGTGAGCACGATGACCGGCAGCAGCTTCTGCGTCGTCAACCGGGAGAGGAACTCCAGGCCGTCCACGTCCGGCAGCTTGTAGTCGAGGAGCAGGCAGTCGGGCCGCTCCTCCTGCGCCAGCCGCAGACCCTCTTCGCCCAGGTCCGCTTCCAGGAACTCGTAGGCGTGCTCGGGGTCCTGGGCGAGCATGCGCTTGTAGACCTCCCGATCCTCCGGACTGTCGTCGACGATCAGAATGCGGCACGGCGCGTCGGAGCTGCTCATGCGGGACTCACGGCACTCTCGGGAGGATGACGACTTCGAACCAGTAGTCGTTGAGACGCTCGATAGCCTGCATGAAGCCCTCGAGGTCCACCGGCTTCTGAATGTAGCTGTTGGCGCCGCAGCGGTAGCAGGCCTCGACGTCCCGCTCGTCCTTGGAGGTGGTGAGCACGATCACCGGGATCTGCTTCAGGCTCGAATCGTTCTTGATCTCGGAGAGCACCTCCCGGCCGTCGGTGCCCGGCAGGTTGAGGTCGAGCAGGATGACCCCCGGCCGGGGAGCCCTTTCCGGGTCGGAGTAAGCGCCCCGGCGGTTCAGGAAGTCGAGCGCCTCGTCGCCGTCGGCGCAACGGTAGATGGGGTTCTTGAGCCCCGAGCGGCGAAAGGCGCGCTCGGTGGTCTCGAAATCCTCCGGGCTGTCCTCGACCAGGAGGATGGGTTGGCTGAGCGTTTCGGGCACTTACGTCTCCTCTTGCAGCGTGAAAAAGAAGGCCGTCCCCTCGCCGGGGGACGATTCGATCCAGACCCTGCCATGATGTCGTTCGACGATCTTTTTGACAATGGTCAGCCCGGCGCCCGTGCCGCCGCCGTACTGCTCGCGGCCGTGCAGGCGCTTGAAGATGCGGAACACGGCGTCGAAGTGCTTCTCGGGGATGCCGATGCCGTTGTCGCGGACGTAGAAAACGGGCGGGCCGGCGCCGGGTGAAGAGCCATTCGGCGCCGTGCCGATCTCGATCCATTTCTGCGGCTTGTCGTTGTACTTCACGGCGTTGACGACGAGATTGGCGAAGATCTCCCCGACCCGCGCCCGGTCGGCGCGCACCGTCGGCAAGGGCCGCGGCAACCGGATCTCGACTTTCTCTTCCTGCAGGGTGACGGCGAGAGAGTCCAGCACCTCGGCGACGATGTCGTTCAGGTTCACCCGCTCTATCGCCATGTCGACCCGGCCCAGGCGGGAGAACTGGAGGAGAGAGTCGATGAGCGTCTCCATGCGCTTGGTCAGGCGCATCAGGGTTTCGAGCTTGGAGCGCCCGTCGGCGTCGAGCTTGTCGGCGTAGTCCTCGAGCAGGAAGTTGGAGAAGTTGTGGATGCCTCGCAGCGGCTCCTTGAGGTCGTGGGAGGCGATGTAGGCGAAGTCGTCCAGCTCCTTGTTGCTCTGGTGCAGCTCCTCGTTGCGCCGCGCCAGCTCGCGCGTGCGGTCCTCGACCCGCTGCTCCAGCTCCTCCTTGGCCTCCTGGAGCGCCGAGTCGCGCTGCTGGATCTGGCCGAGCATCTGGTTGAACGAGTCGACGAGCTGGCCGAGCTCGTCGTCGCCCCGCTTTTCGGCGCGCAGCGAATAGTCCTGCTTCTCGGACACGGCCTTCGCCGTCCGCGAGAGGTCGAGGACCGGTCCGGAAACCAGCCGTTGGAGGCCGGACGAGAGGAGCACCGCCGCAAGCCCGGAGACGAGGAAGACGGCGCCGACGGCGACCGCCTGCACCCTGATGCGGCTCACCAGCTCCGAGAGGTCGCTGCGCAGATAGACCGTGCCGATCCTCTCTCCCTTGAGCCTGACGGGATGAAAGACGACGAGGCCGCCCGCGATGGCGGCGCTGCCGTCCTTGCCGGGGCGTGGCGGGAACTCCACTTCGGCCCCCTGCCGGTAGCGGGCGAAAAGCCTCCCCTCCTTGTCGTAGAGAGCGGCGGCGACGATCGGTTTACGGGCGCTCAGCGAGCGCAGAGTGTCGGCTGCCGAGCCGGGATCCCCGAAGGACAGGACAGCCGTGCTGTTGCGGGCCACGACGTCGGCCAGCGAAGTGAGGTCGGCCACCATCTCCCTCCGGAAGCGCAGGACGTTGAAGAGGATCAGCGCCGCGCCGGCGAGCAGCAGCGCGCCGGCGGTGGTCAGCAGGGCGATCAGCATCAGCTTGCGCCGGATCGGGACGTTGCGCAGCGCCGGCATGCTCAGGGCCTGCCCTTGACGTGCTTGGCCAGCGCCAGCAGCCGGGAGCTGATCTTGATCCCTGCCCGCTCCGCCGCCTCCTGGTTGACGTCGAAGCGGACCTTGGAGCCTTCGAGGATGAAGTTGATCATCCCCCCCTGGTCGATGAATCCCGGCGTATCGCCCACCGTCAGCACGGGAGCGCCGTGCAGACCGGCGAGGACCTGGGGCAGCCGCTCCCCCTCGGACCGGCTGACGAAGAGGACGTGACAGGTCTCCAGAGCGCCCGGCCTGTCGAGGTGCGTCACGCTCAGCCGGCGGCCGCCCACCTCGTCTCCCGCCAGCGCGTGCAGGGCCTTGCCGAACGGGTCCTCCCCGAGGACGCAGACCTTGAGCGGGCTGCGCTCGTCGGCGAAAGCCGCGGGCGGCCACTCCACGAACTTGGTGAAATTGAAGAGGAAGGCCGCCTTGACGGCGTACTCCGAAGCCGCCGCCTGGGCGTGCGCGGCCCCGGGAACGCAGAGAACGGCAGCGCAGACTACCAGCAAGAAGAGGGTGGCTCGAAGGGTTCGACACCGCTGCGTCAAGGCGACAGGAACCGGACCGGTGGCCGCGCCGTCGTGACCCTCATCACCCCGGCCCTCTTCTCCCAGCCTCCCCCCCGGCCGCCGGGAGAAGAGGGAGAGGTTAGTCAAAAACAGAGAAAAGAAGCCACGACCTTCTGGTTTGGCTCCCCTCTCTCCCGTCCGGAGGGGGGGAGGCTGGGAGAGAGGGGCTGGGGGAGTGAGGGTCTCGAAGCGGCGGACAGGGGCTGGTCTACCAGAAGGCTCGACGTCACGAACCGAGCTCGCGGCGGACCTTACTTTCCGAACACTGAGAAATGACGCCCTCAGAAGTGCCATGTCACCTTTCCGAAGACGCTGCGCTGCACCGCTTCGACGAACGGGTTCGGGGCGAATTCGACGTGACGCGCGTGCAGGAGGTTCTGGCCGACGAGCGCAACCTCCAGCCGTTCGTTCAGCTTCCAGCCCAGGTGCACGTCGAGCTCGGTGTAGGCCTTCACCAGGGGAGACGGCAGCTCGCCGACGTAGCGCAGCCAGCCGTCGAGCTCGAAGCCGCCCGGCAGGTCCATCACGGAGCGCAGCGAGTAGCGGTTGCGGGGATCGTCGCCCGCCGTGCTGCCGCCCGTGGGATCGCGGCTGGCTTCATCCAGGCGCAGGTGCTTGCCGAACCAGGCGTAGCCCCCATGCAGGCGCCACCAGGGGGCCGGCTGCCAGCTCGATCGCAGCTCGACTCCCCAGGCCTGGGCGTCGAGCTTGTTGGCGAACACGAACCCGCCGCCGGGCACCGGCTCGAAAGAGCGCAGATGATCGTAGTCGTCGTAGAAGGCCGCCACGTCCACCAGCAGATCGGACGTCGGCTGAATCCGGTAGCCGAGCTCATAGGCCAGCAGCTCCTCGGAGACGACGTCGGAGGTCCCGCTGAGCAGGGGCTGGCCGTTGGCGGCAAAGAAGACGACGTCCTCGTCGAGCCGGGTGGGCGTGCGCACGGCCCGGGAGATGGCCGCCCAGACCGTGTGCCGGTCGTCCGGAGTCCAGGCGGCGCGAACGCTCGGCTGAAGATCGAGGCCCGTGTAGCTGTAGCTTTCGAGCTTCGTGCCGAGGGTGAGGCGCAGGCGGTCCGGCACCAGGGCGATCTCGTCCTGGACGAAGGCGCTGAAGAGGTTGAGCGTGCGGTGGTCCGGGAAGAAGGCCACCGCCTGGCTGTTGGTCACCTCGTCGCGGGTGACCCGGGAGCCGAGCCCCCAGATCACGTCCTGGCGCTGGCCGATGGGAAAATGGTGTTGGAAGTCGACGTCCACCGTGTCGCGGCGCTCCTCGAAGAAGTTGAGAGTGCGCCGGTGGCTGCGGTCGTAATAGACCTGAAGCTCCAGCCCCGAGCCCGCGGCGAGCTGGCGCTTCCAGCGCCCCAGGAGATTGCCGCCGTCGAGGTCGGTGTCGTCGGGACGCACGAGCTCGCTGTAGCCCCCTTGATAGACGTCCCCCTGCAGCGTGAAGGCGCCGGCGCCCGAGTCGTCGCGGTCCACCCGGAAACCGCCCTGCGTGCGCCGCAGGGGATCGTGCGCGCTGCCCCCATCCTGGAGCTCCAGGGCGTCGTGGTGGTAGTACTTGCCGTAGGCGCGATAGAAGGTTCCCTCCCCCAGCTTGCCGCCCCAGCGCACGCTCCCCAGGTCGGTCGCGTTGCCCCCGCCGGCCGTCACCAAGCCGCCCTGGGTCGCCTTGGCGCTCTTGGTGATGACGTTGACGATGCCGTTGACGGCGTTGGCCCCCCACAGCGTGGCCCCGGGTCCGCGGATCACCTCGATGCGATCGACGTCCTCCAGCGGCACGTCCTGGGTGTCCCAGAACACGCCCGAGAACAGGGGCGTATAGACGCTGCGGCCGTCGACGAGCACCAGCATCTTGTCCGCGGTGGCGAAGGTCGAGTTGAAGCCGCGGCTGGTGATTCCCCAGGTATTGCCGTTCTGCTGGGCGACGTGCAGCGAGACGCTGAGACGCAGCGCGTCCGGCAGGTTGGTGACCCCCGAGCGGCGCAGGTCTTCGCCGGTGATGACGGTGATCGCCGCGGCGGCCTTCGACAGCCGCTCGCTGCGCCGCGACACCGAGGTGACGTCGATCTCCATGAGCTGCTCGATGCTGAGCTGCTTGAGCTCCGCGGGCTCGACCTGCGGCTCCTCCTGGGCCGACAGGGACACAGCCGGCGCGGCCAGTCCCAGCAGCACGGCCGGCAGCCACGGCCGCCCCTTCCTACAAATCCCTGGCAAGAAATTCATCGGCAATCTCTCTTGACGGCCATCCGGTTGGCCACGCGGTGCGCACAATCGCTGAAACAGACCCTGACTTGCAGGGGCCGTGCCAAAACACTCTGCCCTCGGCGTCACTGGCATGCCATGCCACACATCTCGCGTTTGAGGATTCGCGCCGCCGGAGGGTGAGGAGGACGGGACCGGCATCGCCGCATCGGAGACGCCCCGCCGTCCCCGTGATGGTGGAGAGGATATCGTTCAGGTCTGGGTCGTCTCTACGGAACCTCGGAGAGCCGGCCAGCGACAGAGATTCCGGACGGGTTTGGAGACACCGCTTCGCGAGGTCCCGGTATCGCCATCCTTGGCCATCGCGAGACCGGTCCGTAGAGACGACCCAGACCCGTTACGAGGCCCTCTGCAGTCTACGGGGACGGCGGGGCGTCTCCGATGCGGCGATGTCGGTCCCGTCCTCCCCACCCTCCGGCGGCGCGAATCGACCTCGAGCTCGTCGACGTTCCAGATACCGTGCAGCGGCAACGTCCCGATCTGGCTGTTCTGATAGGAAGCATTCAGCGCGTACGAGGTCGAGGTCGAGGCGCATCCAGCCGCGTGGGGTCCATTTGACCTGGAAGGCCTTGGCCTGCGCGAGATTGAATTCGTTGGCCTGGAGGAGACGCTGCTGGCGTTCCGCGTCTTCTCCCGCTATGACCTGGAGCGGATCTTCTCGATCGGGGCGGAGGAGGGGATGGGCGGGTAGGACGAGGCCGCCCGGAATCGCTCCCGGGCGGCGTCGCCTGTGCTCTTAAGGAGCGGGGATCAGGGTGGGCAGCACGTGGTCCTGAGGTAGCCGCAGTTGTATACGTCGCCGACACAGTGGTTGTACCGATTGCAGTCCGACCACTGGCACCCGGCCCCATTGGACACCTGATAGCACCAGTCGATCTCATACGCGGGGCAGGCCTGGGCCGGTTGCGGGGGCGTCAGGGCCAGCAGGGTGGTGAAGACGGCCAGCAGCAGCAGGAGAACCCGGATCTTTGCAGCCTTCGTCATTTTCCTTCCTCCTTTGGACGAAGATTTCGAGACACAAAAGCCGAGCCGCAGGGGCTCAGCGGCAGCACTGGAAGCTCTGGAAGACGCAGCTACTCTGACTTTGCGTGCCGTCGCAGGTGTTCAACCTGGCGCAGTCCGACTGGGAGCAGTGGGCCCCGTTGGATTGAACGCAGACGTCTACCTCGTAGGTGATGCAGGCCCGGGCCGGCTTCGGGGGCGCCAAGGCCAGCAGGGTGGCGAAGGTGGCCAGCAACAACAGGAGAACGCGGGTCTTGGCAGCTTTCGTCATGCTTATTCCTCCTTATGTGTAAAATACAAATACGCAAATCTGGACCGAAGTAAGGACGGCCCTTTCTAAGGAAGGTGCCTGAGAAGTCGCCGAGCGGGCCGAGCAGGCCAGACTGGACCTCACCTCAGCCCCTCTCCTGGGGAGAGGGGCTTCACTGGTGCGCCTCGTCGTGCGGACGGCAGAGCGTACCCTGGGGATCGGCCTCGGCGGCGCCTGCTCGAGGTCTGCTCGAGGTCCCTGGCACCCATCATCGGTCTCCTGCGAAAGCCTGTCGTATATGGCTTATCTCGGTATGGCTATAAGCGGTTGAGCGATGGCGGCGAGTTTTTACGTTCTTTACAGGGTATGGCCAGAAAACTACGGTACATACCCGACCCTCGAACCCTCGTCTTCATTACCTGCCGCACCGTCCAGGGACGATTCCTCTTCCGTCCCGGGCCGGACCTCAACGACACCGTCCTCGGCGCTCTGGGACGGTGCCAGAGAACCTATGACCTCACCCTCTGTGCCGTCACCGTTCTCTCCTCCCACATCCACCTTCTGGCGGTCGTCGACCACGCACGCCAGATCTCCGGCTTTATGCGAGACCTGAAATCCAAACTCGCCCGCGAGGTCAATCGCCTCACGGGCTGGAAGGGGCACGTCTTCGAGCGGCGCTACGACATGGCCGTCGTCACCGAGGAAGAGGGAGCTCAAATCGAGCGACTCGCCTATCTCCTGGCCCAGGTAAAGGAGAATCTGGTGGAGCGAGCCCGGGAGTGGCCTGGCGTGCAATCCGCCGGGGCTCTGCTCGACGGCGAGACCTTGACCGGCCATTGGTTCGACCGGACCCGAGAATACGCCTCCCGCAACCAGCGCCTGCCCTTCGAGCGTCTGCGCTTCGCGACGGCCGAGACGGTCGTCCTCTCTCCGATCCCGTGTTGGGCTCATCTCTCACCGGAACGCTATCGGGCTCGCGTGGCCGCCTTGGTGGAGTCCGTTGAGGGGGAAGCGGCTCTTCGGCGCAGGCAATCCAATCAATCCGTTCTCGGCGTCAAGGCGATCCTCGCGATGGACCCCCAGCACCGTCCGGCGAAGCTCGCGCGGTCCCCCGCTCCGCTCCTCCACGCTTTCAGTAAGGCAGCCCGAAAGGCTTTCTACGAAGGCTACGCCTGGTTCGTCGCGGCGTTCTGGAAGGCGGCCGAGGCGTTGAAGGCCGGAGATCGCCACGCCCCGTTTCCCGCCGGAAGCTTCCCTCCCGCGCTGCCCTTCGTCGCCGGATAGCCTCGCCAGCCGCGTTCTTTGACAGCCGTCCGCCCGAATCCGAGGGCAATTCCGCGCGAGCCGAGGCTCGGGAGGCCCGAGGTGTTTCTGGGCGGCGAGCACAAAGAGGCCGCGACGGCAGAGAGGGGCTCATTCCAGGCCTTTGGGAGCGGGCTTTACCGGTCCATAGCCAAATCCCGACGATCCCTTCAAGAAAGCCTTGGCACCTATTCCTGGCTCCATCGGCGGTTAGGCAGTCTCGTGTCGCTTAGTCCATTGATTCCAGATTGCCCTCGCGAGGTCCCATGTCGCCCCAAGGCTATTCTGATGAAGGTCGCTCCACTGTAAGTCCGATAGGACCGTAGTCGCATCAAGTCGCATCCGAGGTACTTGACAAGCGTCGAGTCGAACCGGCATGAAATAGACCTGACTGTCTGGTCTCCTCTGAAACTCCTGAACTGCCGTGCGGATCTCTTTGTGGATGAACCCCTGCTTTTTGATGGAGGTCGACGAAAGAAAGATCACGAAGAAGTCGGACTGCTCAATCGCCTTGATGATCTCCGACTCCCACCGGTCACCCGGAAGGAGCTTCGCTTTGTCGTACCAAGGATCAAGACCACTAGCGCCGAGGATATGGTAGACCTGATCGACGCGCGCCTTGTCTTCAACGGCATGGCACAAGAATATACGAGGTGGCCGAAGGCGTTGCTCTGATACAAGTTGAAGGTCTCGCCTCAACTTCGCCAATTTGGCGGTGCTAATCGCCCGTCTTTCGTACCCAGGAAGAATGGTCTCGGACACCCCAGCGCCGACACCCAGAAGCACGTGGAGCAGCGCATCCATTCCAACGGAGAAATCGAACTTGAAATCGGCGTATGCTTTCTGTTGTATCAACTCCGGTAGCGCGCAATCCTCGATTATCATGGGGACGACGAGCGCCTTACCTTGTGACTCACGGCGCAACGCGAGGTTGAGCTGGCGCTGACATTCGGATGAGGCAAGATACGCGGGGGAAAGACCAACCAAGACGAACTCAGCACTCGTGATCGCGTGATCAATGGAATCGGACCACGGTGCGCCGCCAGGGATGAGGCGGTCCCAGAACACGTCTAGCCCAAGGGCACCCAACTCTAGGGCAAGGAGTTCTGCAAAATACCTATCTGTAGTCGAGTAACTGATGAATGCGTCACTCATGAGCTCTTCATGGCGGTGTTTTGTGCGCGGGTCCGCCTAACGCCTCAGAAGCTCCCCGGCAACGGCCGCGCGATAGTGCGAGGCTCAGTATACCTCTGCCTGATCCCTTGCTTGCCCGCTCAGAAGGGGGGTGGAGGACGGGAGAAGAGGGCCGGGTGATGAGGGTCTTGGGCGGGGGGCTTTCGGCCAGCATGGTTAGCGCCGATAGAGGGCAGGGAGTGAGGGCTTCGGGGCATAGGCGCTGGCTTTGGCCTTGATGCATAGGGTAGGGGCGGGTCTGGTCGGCAGGGTGGGGGCTCGACCCGCCCTGGAGAGGACGATCTCGTTGTTGCAGGGCGGGTCGCGCCCCCTCCCACCCCTCCAGACCCGCCCCTAC
>JBAPYB010000196.1:0-5740 GCA_049284515.1 Thermoanaerobaculia bacterium | reverse complement strand
AGGTTGAAACCCCCGCGTGCACTTATAATCCAACGTTTCTCCCTGGAGAGTGAGTTCGGAAAAGATTTCCCTGGTGATTGCCTCTTTTTCCTGCGGAGTGGCGTTTTGGTAATAAAAATAAACATCTTCCAGGAGTTCGGAAAGTTTCGCCGCGTCTCTCGCCGTCTCCTGGATTTCGACACCGGATGCACCCTCCAGGTTCTCCAAGGAGGACACTTCGAGGCCAAGCCGGGCCTCCTCGGCGACAATCATCTCCGGGGTATAGGCCCCGGTCTTGAGGAGCGTAAGTCGGTTGGCGCCCAGGTAGGCGAGATCCTCGCGGATTCTCTTTTTCTTCCGCTCACTGGCCTCCCGTTCGCCAAGGCGCTTTGACTCGACGAGCGCGCTCTCCGTGCCGGCTTCGGCATCGAGTTCGTGAAGCTCCTCCTCCGTGAAGGAAAGCGCGGCGATCCGGGTTCCGATTTTTCCAGTAATGAAGTCGAAATTGAAACTCCTCTTCGGATTGACACACTCCGCGCTGCACCGCGCGCCGTAGTACATGATTCCCTTCTTCGGGTAGGGGGTATAGACCCGGCCGCACACGCCGCACCGGACCATCGCGCGGAGCGGATAGGCGATCACATTCGCATAGTGGACGCTCTTGTTCTTTCGTCGCAGTTCTCGCTGAACCCGGTTAAACAGCTCTTCCGGGACAAGCGCCTCGTGGCTCGTGCTCCTTACCCACGTCCCGCTATTGCCGCGCACTTCGCCCATGTAGAAGCGGTTTCGGAGCATCTTGTCGATCGCGGTATACGCCGGCAGCCGAGAGACGGGTTCGATCGCGAGGCGTGCGTCATCCTCCTCTTCGGCGAGGATCTCCTCCTGTGTCCTCCGGCGGCGTGTCGGAGGCATCGTAAGCCCTTGGTCTATCGCCCACCGGGTAAGGGCGATCAAGCTCCAGTCGCCGGTAGCGTATAGCTCGAAGAGCTTTTTCACGATCGGCGCGCGTTCGGGGTCAAGCGGCTTATGCTCCATCTGGCCCTGATTCAGGTATCCGACGGGCGCCCGGTAGGTGCAGACGCCCTGGTCACGCTTACTGCGGAGCGTCATGGCGATCTTCTCGCTCGTGACGCGGGAATAGTGCTGCGCGAACATCCCGTCGATATCCATGTGCAGCTCGCCGGAGCTTGTCTTTTCGTAGGTGGTCGAGACGAAGCGTATATCGACGCCACGTTTCATGAGCTTCCTGAGGATCGTGTCGTCGCCTTGGTTCCGGCTGGCTCTGTCCCAACAAAAGAAGATGGCGCCTTTGAAATAGCCGTTGCCGAGCCATTGTACTAAGCGATGAAACTTCGGCCGCTCGATCCGGAACTGGACAGTGTTGCCCTCGCCGAATTGGAGCGCCATATCTTCCTTGAAGCCGGAATGACGCTCCGAGACGATGCCGTCGCTTGAGAATCCTTCGAGGGTAAGGAGGCCCACCGGAAGATTCTCGCGGTACGCGAAGATCGCGTTCTGTGCCTTCTGATACTTGATCGAGTTTTTCTGATTGTCCGGCTCGTCCGTGCTCTTGCGGTTGTATATGAGATAGCAGTCACGGTACATGCCGCTCTCTACCTCATGGACTAGTTTTTCTACCGTAGCAGGTGTGGTACTCATGGAAGCTGGCAGTTTTCGGGAGCTTTCCCTTCAGGCACATTGTACCCCTCGCTCAGCATACGCGCACGTATCTCACACAAAATCCGCCCCAGGCCAAGGCAGGCCGTTATTGTCTCCTGCGGCAAGGTACGCGACTTCACATCTTGGGTTTTGTCACCGTACCCCAAACTCGCGGGCGTGTTTTTAAGCGCCGCGGTGTCTCCGTCTTTGTGTTCTAGCCGGACCTCGGCGGCATTCGACATGGGAAGGAGCGTACTTCCCCCAGACGGCCCGCAAAAGGCGCCGGCCGTCGCGTGCTTCGTTTTTTCCTAAGAGTAAGACCCTTCGCGCACCAGGCATAAAACCGGTTTCTTAGCCAAGGCGGCAAGTTTTGCCGTCTTTTGCGCTGCCATGAGCACGGATAGCCTGAGTCCCACTCATGACCAAGACGTGCCCGAAGTCCCGCTATGCAATACGTCTCGCCGACATACGCGCCGGCCCTGCCGGGGTTCTTGAAGCTTGCTACGCATCACTAACCCAACTTCAAACCCTATGTCACAAAATCCTACCGACCCGACTCGTATTTTCGCCATGGACCCTACTACCAAAGGCTTTGGCTACGCCGTGTTCGAGACTCCGTTTCGTCTCGTCGATTGGGGCCTCGCCCATATCTCGGGCGAGAAGGAATCCGGCGCCGTCGCCCGATTCGAGGAACTCCTCGATCAGTACCGGCCAGATATCGTAATACTTGAAGACTCCACGGCCCCCGGCTCGCGCCGCCGCCCGCGGGTGCAGAAGCTCTTGGAGAAGCTTCGAGACACGGCCCGCGAGCGTGGCATGGCGGTACATATGATCCCGCGGCTCGCGGTCATCGAGTGCTTCTCCGCTCCGGACGAGCGCGCCACGAAATATTCGATCACCAAGCGTCTCGCCGAGACCTTCCCGGAACTCGCCGAAAAAGTGCCGCAGCGCCGCAAGATCTGGCAGAGCGAGGATGAGCGCGTCGCAACCTTTGACGCCCTGGCCTTGGCGGTGACCTACGCGATGAAGTAGCAGTCACGCCGCAAAGGTATGAGTCACGCAAGGCGGCACTCCGTGCCGCCTTTTGCGTTTTGATTCTGGCCCCTACTCTGACCGCAGAACCTCACAACTGAGAAGAAAGGAGGATGCGATGCCACAGGGCTTCGTGTCGTTTGCGGAGGTGAAGCGTGCGGTCACAATGGAAGCGGTCCTTGTCCGCTACGGACTCAAGGAGATCCTCGTTCCCAAGGGCAAGAATCTCGCAGGGCTGTGTCCCTTCTGCAAGGGGAAGTCGGCGCGGCAGTTCCAGGTGAATCCCGTAAAGAACGCCTGGTACTGCTTCGGCTGCAAGGCGGGCGGGAACGTCCTGGACTTCGTCGCAAAGAAAGAGGGAGTCGGCGTGCGCACCGCGGCCTTGAGGCTCGATTCCTGGTTCGAGCTCGGGCTCGCGGAAGAAGCAGAGAAATCCTCGGCCCCGTCCGCTCCCGCCGAGGCGCCAAAGGTCGCCGAGGAGCCACCTCCGGTCGTGGAGGAGATCTTGCCCGCCGAAAATCCGCCCCTCACCTTCACCCTCAAAACCCTTGATCCGAACCACGCGGAGCTTGCGGCCCTGGGAATCGGGACGGAGACCATCGAGCGCTTCGGCGCGGGGTACTGCTCGAAAGGACTCCTCAAAGGCCGGCTTGCGATCCCGATCCATAGCAGCCGCGGGGAACTCTTGGCCTACGCCGGTCTTGCGGTCGAGGACCAAGCATCTCCGCGCTATCTCTTCCCGCCAAAGTTCCATCCGGCGCTCGAAGTCTTCAATCTGCACCGCCTGATCGATGTCGTCGAGGAGACGGGACCGCTCTATCTCGCGTCCGAAATCGAGGGGGTTCTCCGGCTCGCCGAAGAGGGAGTGGTCGCGGCGCTCGGCCTTTTCGACGGGTCGCTCTCCCCGGAGCAAGAGGAGGCAATCGTGGGCGCCCTTTCGCTCTACGAGGGATTCCTCCTGGTGGGCGAGGGTTTCCACGACCGCACTGTCGCCCGCCTCGCGCGCTACGCGACGGTTTACTGGGTTCCCGATCTCCCCGCGCAATCGGCGACCGGTGTTTCCGCCTAGAGCGCCCAATCTCCCGACTTACCCCGCACCAAAGGACCCCTCAGCCCGAACCTACTCCGACCATCGAGGTCGGCTGCGGCCGAGCTGCGTCACGGCGCAGGTCACATGAGAAGGAGTTCTTATGCACCGTAAAGCCACGGTGACCTCATATTTCGACACGAGGGTGAGCGTTCCGATGATCCGCCTCCGCGGCCGGTGGCTCCTGCGCGCCGGTTTCCGTAAAGGCGATGCCCTGCGGATCGAAGTCGTGGAAGGGCGCCTGATCCTCACCCGGCCCGGAGATCCACTTCCGACGAGCACCCTCCCTCCGGAAGAGCACTGATTCCCATAGCCCCAGGCCACGACCGCCCGGGGCTTTTTTCTTATTCGATCTTCGGAGACCACGAAGCGCAGCCCTCCCGGGCGAGCACTTCACGCGGGCAGCTTTGGCGTTTGGCGCTCGCCCCAAAGTCGTGCGAGGCCGGCGACCAAAAGTGGTCCGATCGACCCGCTTGGCTCTTTCCAGCGAGGGAGAGGGATGGGGAGGGACGAACGGAGCATCCTTCACGCGGCGGGGCTCGCTTCGGCTCTGGCCGTCAGTCTTCAATTCCGAGGTAGGCCCGGAGCGCCCGCCGGATGACCTCGGCCTTTGAGCACCGCTCCTTCTTCGCCCGCTTCGCGAGCGCCTCGGCTTCGTCCTCGTGGAGGTAGCTCACTTCCCGGACAAGGTTCGTGCCGGCGAAGCGCTTCCGTTCGTCCGCAGTCTTCTTCTCGTCGCTCATGGCTCGCGAGGATACGTCATGCACCTATACTGAGTCCAGACTAGACACAGCATATGCTTGGGGCGTAGAATCGCCTGCCATGAGGCGGTCCGGGATAAAGGCGGGAGCCGAAGTCCCACCGGAAAGCCCTAAGAGGATCGCGTGAGAGCGGGGAGCGCGTATCTCCCCATACCCAAGGAAGCGGCCCCGACAGAGGCGGACACCTACTGCCGGAGCCTAGCCAAGCATGAAGGAGGTTCTCCATGCCTGACCGCGACGAGTCTACCCCAGCCGCACCCATCCCCCGTGTCGATCCCGCCCTGTGGGAAAAGCACGAGGGACTGCGCGAAACCCTCCTCCTCCACTACACCGACCCCGAGGCGAACGAGACGCTCCGGCGGCTCGGAGACTTCTTCTACAACGCCTCTCTTGCCTGCGCTCCCTCCTGGCCCCACCAGCCCGAAGGAGAGACGCGCGCGGAACTCAGGGCCGCGCTCGCCGACCTGCGACATTTGGAGGGCTTCCTCGCGTCAGTCGGCCGAGAGCACCGGGTCTCCTCCCTTTCCTCCGCCGACGAGGTGCTCTCCGAGTTTGCGGAGCGGCAGACGCTTGAACTCTCCCGGATCGCCGACGGGATCGAAGAGGCGCTCGGAGCGAGGGCCTGAGCCATGGCCGCTCCTCCCGCACCATAGCCCACCCGAGCCCGGCCATTCTCTGGCCGGGCAGCCTTCTCACGAGAGTCCGCAAAGAAAAAGAGCCACCCTCGGGGTGGCTCTGATGTTTGAAAAGCATGGCATTCACGGTTGAGGCATTGAGCCCGAGCCGCCTGGGAGAGACTCTGCCGCTCGAAGCTCCCGCGGACACTTCCGAGGAGGCGGCATCGGGGCGGTAAGGCGCAGGTGGTAAAAGGGCAACTCGTCTCCCGGGAGAAGAGGGAGAAAGGCGAGAGACCTCCAGCCGGGTTCCCCTCTCCCGGGGAGCGGGGTGGGAGGGGGCGGGAGAGGGGCCAGGGGTGAGGGCCCTCCGCGCCTCGCCCGCGGCCCGCCGGAAGGCGAAGGAGCTGGGGATCGATCTCAGCACGGTGAAAGGCACCGGTCCAGAGGGAGCGATCACGCTGAGCGATCTCGAAAAGGGAGCTCCGCCAGCCCATGCGCCACGGGTGCATCCGGTCGCCCGCAAGATGGCCGAGGCGCTGGGGGTCGACCTCTCCAAGGTCACCGGCACCGGCGCGTCGGGGACGATCACCAAGGCGGACGTCGAG
>JBAPYB010000195.1:0-11630 GCA_049284515.1 Thermoanaerobaculia bacterium | reverse complement strand
CTCCTGGGCCGCGCGCCGCGCCGCCGCGTGCCGCGGGTGCTCCGGCCGCGCGATCTCCAGCGTCTGGATGGGGTAGGGGATGACGATCCCCGCCTTGTGGAGCTCCTCCCAAACCCGTGCCCGCACGTCGCTGTTGATGCGCGGCGCCTGCGCCATGTCGTCGATCCAGGTGCGCAGCTCGTAGACGATGGCACTGGGATCGAAAGAGAGCACGTAGACCTCCGGCGCCGGCTTGTCCAGCACCCCCGGCACGCCGGCGGCGCAGTCCAGCAGCACCCGGCGCACGTGGTAGGGCGGCTCGTCGAAGTGAGCCGCGAGGCGGAGCCGCTCCATATGAAGAGGATGGGGGTAGTAGTAGTTGAGCACCCGCTCGTCGGCGAGCTTGCTGTTGGGGATCACCAGGTTGTCGTTCTCGCGCGTCCTCAGGTGCGTGGTGCGCCAGGTGATGGCCATCACCCGGCCCTCCTGCTCGCCCACCTTGATCCAGTCGTTGATGCGGAACGGCTTCTCGACGCTGATCACCAGGCCGGCGAAGAAGTTGCCGAGGATGGGCTGGAGCGCGAGACCCAGCACCAGCGAGGTGACGGCGCTGGTGGCGATGAGCGGCGCCACGTCCAGCTTGGGGAACGAGATGCGCAGCGTCACCAGGGCGGTGACCAGGTAGACCAGGAGCATGCTCACCGCCGGCAGCAGGGGCGGCAGGCGCATGCCGCGGCGGGCCGGCAGATGGATCTCGAAGAGATACATCCCCAGCAGCCGGAAGACCGTGATGAGCCCGAGGAAAAAAGCGGCCCAGGTGAGGGCGGCTGCCATCGCCGCCGGTTGCCAGGCGGGGGCGAGCAGGCGGAAGACCTCCAGCGCGGCGACGCCCGCCCCCACGTAGAAGGGGAAGGCGAGCTGGCGCACCCAGAACGAGCGCCGGCCGACCGCGGCGACGGCCACGATCAGCAGCGCCAGCAGGCCGGCGCTGCCCAGTACGGCGAGGGTCATCTGCAGCACGGCACCTCCGGAAGAGACGACGAGATTCTATCCCGGCGTGCGGCGGGGCACGCCGTCGCGCTAGAATCCCCCGGTCTTTGGTAGTCATTCAGCAGTCATTCACCACTCTGCAAGGAGATCAACATGAAAAGGCTCATCGGTTCGACCGCCGTCCTGGCGTTGCTGCTCGCCCTGGCCCTGCCCGTTCTGGCCCAGGACAAGGCCGCGGCCAAGCCCGCCGCCTCCGGCACCAAGGCCGACATCCTGCGCAGCGTCGGGGACGCCGAGAAGAAGCTCATCGCCCTGGCCGAGGCCATGCCGGCCGACAAGTACACCTGGCATCCCGAGGGAGCGCGCACGGTCGGCGAGGTCTTCGCCCACGTCTCGGCCGCCAACTACTTCTTCCCCACCTTCTGGGGCAACAAGATCCCGGCGAGCGTCGATCCCCGCAATTTCGAAAAAGAGGGGGCCGACAAGGCCAAGACGGTCGACCACCTGAAGAAGTCGTTCGAGTATGTGAAGCACGCTATCGAGGAGGTGCCGGAGGCGGACCTGGGCAAGATGACCAAGATCCTCGACCACGAGGGCACCTACCGCGAAGCCCTCCTCATCGTCGTCAGCCACGCCCACGAGCACCTCGGCCAGTCGATCGCCTACGCCCGCAGCAACGGCGTCGTGCCGCCGTGGAGCAAGAAGGGAGATTAAGTCCCCTCATCACCCCGACCCTCTTCTCCCAGCCTCCCCCCCGTCCGCCGGGAGAAGAGGGAGGGGTTGGCTTTGGCAAAGCCAAGAAGTCCCGCATCTTGCCTTTCTCCCCTCTCTCCCGGTCGGCGGGGGGGAGGCTGGGAGAGAGGGGCCGGGGGAGTGAGGGTCCGCCCCGCAAGGGGCGCCTGCTACAATACCCGCCGATGTCCCCGACAAGCCCTCAGCCCATTCCCATCCGGCCGCCGGTCGCAACGGTTCCCGAGCCGGCGGAGGTGGAGATCTCCGTCATCATTCCCGTGCGCGACGAGGCGGAGACGGTGGAAGAGCTCGCCTCGCGGGTGGCGGCCGTGCTCGACGGGCTGGGACGGTCCTTCGAGATCCTCTACGTGGACGACGGCTCGCAGGACGGCACGTCCGCCCGGGTGCGCCGGGCGCGGGAGCGGGACGGGCGGGTCAAGCTCGTGCGGCTGCGGCGGAACTTCGGCAAGGCGGCGGCGCTTTCGGCCGGCTTCGACCACTCCCAGGGGCGCATCGTCCTCACCATGGACGGCGACCTGCAGGACGATCCGGACGAGATCCCCCGGTTCCTCACCACCTTGGAGGAGCAGGATCTCGACCTCGTCTCCGGCTGGAAACGGCGGCGGCAGGACCCGGTGAGCAAGACCCTCCCGTCGCGCCTCTTCAACTGGGTCACCCGCCAGCTTGCCCAGGTCGACCTGCACGACTTCAACTGCGGCTTCAAGGCCTACCGCCGCGAGGTGCTGGCCGAGATCGCCGTCTACGGCGAGCTCCATCGTTACATCCCCGTGCTCGCCAGCCGCCGCGGCTTCTCGGTGGGGGAGATCCAGGTGGCCCACCACCCGCGCCGCCACGGCGTCAGCAAGTACGGCTGGGATCGCCTGTACAAGGGGCTGCTCGACCTCATCACCGTCCTCTTCATCACCCGCTACACCCGCCGCCCGCTCCATCTCTTCGGCTCCGTCGGCCTTCTCTTCCTGCTGGCCGGCTTGGGCATCAACGGCTATCTGGCCGCCCTCTGGTTCGGCGGCCACAATCTCTCCAACCGCCCGCTGCTGCTGTTGGGCGTCCTCTTGATGCTGCTGGGCATCCAGGTGCTGACCACCGGCCTCATCGGCGAGATGATCACCTTCAAGAACTTCCGCCGCCGCGACAGCTATTCGATCAAGGAATGGCTGGAGTGAGCCCCGGCCTCGACCTTCTCTTCCTCACCCAGACGTATCCCCGCTTTGCGGGCGACACCTCCGGGCCCTTTATCCGCGATCTGGCCCTGGGCCTCGTGCGGGGCGGCGACCGGGTGACCGTCCTCACTCCGCACGCGGAAGGATTGGCCGCGGCCTGGAACGAGGGCGGCGTCGAGATCCTCACCTTCCGCTACGCGCCGGAGCGGGCCGAGGTGCTGGGTTACGGCCGCAGTCTGGAGGCGGACGAGAAGGTCAAGGGTGGCGCCTTTCGGGTCGCCCCTCTCTATGCCCTCGGCGCCTGGAGTGCGCTCCGGCGTCTCCGTCCGCGTCCGGGGCAGCCCTTCGACCTCGTGCACGCCCACTGGATCGTGCCCAACGGCCCGGTTGCAGCGGCGGTCTGCGGCGGGAGGACGGGAGTGCCGCTCGCCATCGGGCTCCACGGCAGCGACGTCTTCCTGGCGGAGAGGCCCGGCGTGCGCTCGGTCGCCCGCTGGGCGCTCGCCCGCTCGCGGCTCCTCACCGGCTGCTCGCCCGAGCTCGTCGACCGGGTGCGCGCCCTGGGTTTCCCCGCGGAGCGTTCGCGGGTCATCCCCTATGGAGTGGACGTGACAACCTTCTCTCCCGATCCGGCCCGCCGGCCCCTCTGGCGGCAGCGCCTGGGGATTCCAGCGGATGCGCCCCTCCTTCTCGGCGTGGGCCGCATGGCCACCAAGAAGGGCTTCCAGGTACTGATCGAGATCCTGCCGGCTCTCCTCGCCGCGCATCCGGAGCTGCGGGTGGTGCTGGCGGGGGGCGGCGACCTGCTGGAATCTTTCCAGATGGCCACCCGGGAGTGGAGCGAGCGCGTCCTCTTCCCGGGCGCCGTGCTGCGCGATACCCTGCCGGACCTTTACCGCGCGGCGGACCTCTTCGTCCTGCCCGCCGTGCACGATGCCCAGGGGAACGTGGACGGCCTGCCCAACGTCATCCTGGAGGCCATGGCGAGCGGCCTGCCGGTGGTGGCTTCCGGGATCTCCGGCATCCCGCTTGCGGTCGAGGATGGGCGGACAGGCCGGCTCGTTCCAGAGCGGGACGGGAAGGCCCTCCTCGGGGCGCTCCAGGAGGTGCTGGGCGACCGAGACGCGGCGCGGCGCATGGGAGAACGGGGGCGCCGCAAGGCCGAATCCGAGCTGACGTGGGACGCCGTGGCGGCGCGGTACCGGGAGGCGTACAGGGAAGTCGCGCTCTTGCCGATGCGGGTTTGATTCCATATACTTCAGGCACTTTCTCAGCCTTCGGGGGCTGCCGGAACGTGCCACTTTTTCGCCTGGATCGATGACGACATGAAACCGTTTCGTCCTGGGATCACCAAGGCTGACCTCGTCGACGTGGTCTACGAGCGTCATGGCGGCTTGACGAAGGACGAGGCGGCCCAGATCGTCGACGTGATCTTCCGGACGGTGAAGACTTCCCTCGCCGACGGACGGACGGTGCGGATCAAGAACTTTGGCACCTTCGAAGTGACCCGCCGGCCGGGGCGGATGGGGGTGAATCCGATGAGCGGGGAGAAGATGTTCATCCGTCCCCACAAGGGGTTGAGCTTCAAGCCGGCCCGGCGCCTCAAGGACGAAATTACGCCCTTAGGGAAATTCGAGTAAGCCTGCATGGTCGCGAAGGCCCGAGTCCAGAAGCGCCTGTACTACAAGATCGGCGAGGCTTGCAAAGCCCTCGGTATCCAGCCTTACGTCCTGCGTTACTGGGAGACCGAGTTCCCGGCGCTCACCCCCAGCAAGAGCCGCTCCGGCCAGCGCGTCTACAGCGAGAAAGAGCTGGAGATCATCCGGCGGATCAAGGAGCTCCTCTACGATGAGGGCTACACGATCGCCGGCGCCAAGAAGAAGCTGGAGGTCGAGCTCTCCTCCGGGTCCTTCGGAGAGGGCCGGGAAGAGGACGAGACCGGTCCGGAAGCGAAAGCTCCCCCACCCGCGGCGCCGGCAGCCCCTGCCGAAAGGCCGGCTCCGGACCTTCGTCCCCCCGCGCCGGCGGTCGTCGCGGCCAGCGCTACGCTTGACACCGGTGCATCCAAACGGATAGAAACCCTCCTCTCGGGGATCGAGGACGCCCTGCGGGAGGCGCGTGCGATCCAGGCGCTTCTCGGGCCGAAACCCTCCCCGTGATCACCACCGCAGCTCGGTCGGGACGTGGCGCAGTCTGGTAGCGTACCTGAATGGGGTTCAGGGGGTCCCGGGTTCAAATCCCGGCGTCCCGACCAATTTCCTCCCTTTTTCATCCTGTAATTTCAAAGAGCAAAGGCAGGCTCGGACGCGGCGAGATCGTCGGCGACGAGGACGCTGAAGATCACGCTCGCGCCACCGCTGCGGCACTCGGCGCGAAGGCCTCATAGAGCGGACGGCCGGTAAAGCTCTCCGGCCGCGGCACGCCGAGAGCCCACAGCACGGTGGCGGGAACGTCGAGCAGCGACGGCTCTTCGAGCTCGTCGCCGCAGACCTCCGGGCCGGCGAGGAGCAGTGGAATCGTGCGGTCCAGCGGATGGTCACTGTCGTGATCGCGCGGCACCATGCCGCCGCCGCCATGGTCCGCGAGGGCGATGAGCAGCGTGCCCGGGTCCCGCTCCACGTCGGCGAGCGCGGCGAGCAGGCCCAGCGCCTGGTCCATCCGGTGCGCGGCCCGCGCGTACTCGTCGGACATCCAGCCGTGCTCGTGGCCCGCGAAATCGGCATCGGGCCAGTGCAGGAAGATCAGCCCCCGCTCCTGCAACAGCAACTGGTCCCAGGCCGCGAAGAGGATCTCCCGGCAATTCCGGCCCGAGAACGAGAAGACGTCCGTACCCACGAAACGGGCGAGCCGCCGGCTGACGAACCGGAACACCAGGGGCAGCCGGCGGATGAAGCAGCTCGTGGGCATCCCCGCTGCCGCGAGCACCTGCGGCAGCGGATGCAGCGTCCCGCGGCGGCGCGGCAGGTGGAAGCGATCGCTCCGCAACCCGTGCACCTCGGGCGGAGCGCCGGTGAACAGCGACGCCATCGCCGCCGCGGTGACGCTTGGCGCCACCGTCGTGCCGCAGAGCGAGGAGGCGCCAGAATTCGCGAGCTGCTGCCAGCAGCGCAGGCCCAGCGCCGGAATCGCGTCGGCGCGCAGCCCGTCGAGCACGACCAGGACGACCCGGCGGATCTCAGGTTGATAGATCATGATCCTCCCAGCGGTAGTGGTGAATGCACCTGTCACCCACTAATGCTGGGGGTTTTTCGTGACGAAACATGCCTGCCTGCGTGTCGCAGGCGTCACAATGTGATTGCGAAGGAATGCGTCGCCAGGGATTGAAATCACCTGGCTACCCTCGCACGTAGCGCATCGGTGGGCCGTTCAGTCCTCAGCCGCGTCCAGAATCAACGGTATCTGCCGCGCCGATACCGGGGTGAGCTGGAGGAGAGCCCGGAAGGCGGCAGCGTGTTGATCCGGATCGACCTCGGGGCTGATGAACATCTCGGCGATGAGGTCCCGCCAGCGCAGGAGCTCACGGCGCAGACCGTAGGCTGTCTGGACCTCGACCGTAAGATCCACCAGACGCAAGACCCTCTCGTAGGCTCGCAAGAGGCCAGGGCGGTCGGCGAGCCGAATCAGGCGCGAGGCGCGATTCATTTCGTTGCCGATCATCAGGATCTGCTGGTCGCGAGAGAAAGCGGCCCAACGCTCGGGCGACAAGGATGCGTGCTGGGTCATGGTAGAGGCTCGCCATCGCCGATCAGGGCGAACGTGATCTCCCGGACGCGGGCACGGAGGCCGGGGTCGGCGAGGAGCATGCCGCGATTCCCCTGGGCCGGCCGGATGTTGATGAGGGATGTGTATTCGATGCACTCCTCCGGACCCCGGCCAGGATAGTAGTTCGCCCCCCAGAGGTCCGCCTGCCGGCTCCCGGACTGGAGGAGGAGCTGCTCGGCGTCGGCGTGCAACCCGCCGCCGACGGCTGCGACCCGGCGCTCGACGTCGACTACGTACTTCACCATGTCCTCGAAGTGGAGAAGGACGAGCCGGGCGAGCTCCGCGGGCTCGATCCTGCTGTCGACGATGAGGATTTCCGGGGTGCTGTCACCTGCCATAGGGGGATTCTATCCCCACGGTTGCTCGGTCTTGGTCGGGGACTGGGGAGCGAAGCAGGTACGTCCTTGTCACGGAAAGATCGTTCCATGCACTCTTTTAATTAGAGAAGACTGAATAGACCCGGTCGCCCTCTACCTTTGAAAGGAGCTCAAGATGCCTGTCCTGCGCCTTCCACGGTACTCGATTCTCGTCTTCGTCGCGGTTCCTCTCATCCTTCTTTCACCGCTCCCCTCTGTGGCTGCCGGTACATCCGGCTCCGCCACGATTGGATCGGGAGGCGGCACTCCGGTGGCCACTCCATTGCCGGCAGGTGGAACTGTCACGGAGATCGACGCTCAGGTTCAAACAAATCTGGTGGTGCTCTCGACCGGAGCCACGATTCCCCTCTCCGTGTTGTCTGCGCGTCATACGAGGTGCGTGAGTCAGACCCCGGTCGTGGATGCTTCCGGCCATCAAGAGTTCACCAACTCCTTTCAATTTTTGCAGGCCACGTTCAATCAGACCCCGATCGGTCCAGTCGTCATCATGAAGAACCCCAAGCTGCCGATCAACGGGCTCCACACCGCCGCCTCGGCTCAAGCAGTCTTTCCGGTACACAGCAAGGTCTGGCTTTATCTACAGGTCTCGGCAATGGGAATGACCTTGGTCAACCGTGATCCGATCGTCCTGGAAGCGGACATCAACGCCTGGCCTCAGGTGGGGGCAGTGTATCAGGCGACGACCGGCAACATCGACTTCTTCTCTCAGGACGTGGACGGAAACCCGACAGGACCCGCCGTGGCGCAGCTCTACGGTACCCAGGTCACCATCACGGCAGGCCAAACCGTGGCTCCGACTGAGGAGGATCAGCCGGGTTCATCGGCCCCCAATAATGCTCCGTCGCTCTAGGAATGACGGGCCAGACCGTCTGAAAGGTGGCTTGGCGGTCGCCTGAGCTGCCCGTAGGCTGCCGCCCTGGCGATCACTGCTTCCACAGTGGCGAAGGCTGCTGCCGCTGGCGCTTGAGCAGTGACCGCTGTCCGGAGCAGCGGCTGCTCTGCCTTAAGCAGTGGCTGCTCCCTTGATGGCGGCGGCCGCTCCCGCGATGGCGTGGTTGGCGATGGAGAAGCGAGCGGACGCTCCGCCGGGTCTACTCCTCCTCGATCATCCCCTCGAACTTCGCTTTGTTGGTGGCCTTCATGTAGGCCTCGCGAGGGGTGATTCGCTTCTGGTCGACGAGGGCCATGAGGGCGTCGTCCATCAGTTGCATGCCGGAGGCGCGGCCGCCCTGGATGATGGAGGTGATCATCGGGGTGTTGCCTTCGCGGACGACGTTGGCGAGGCCCGGGGTCTTGAGGAGGATCTCGTTGACGGCGCAGCGCCCCTTGCCGTCCGCCGTCTTCAGCAGGAGTTGCGAGACGATGCCGGCGATCGATTCGGCGAGGGTGGTGCGGATCTGCGCCTGCTCTTCGGCGGGGAAGGCGTCGATCAGGCGGTCGACGGTGTTGGCCGCGCCGTTGGTGTGGAGGGTGCCGAAGACGAGGGCGCCCATTTCGGCGGCGGTCACCGCCAGCGAGATGGTCTCCAGGTCCCGCATCTCACCCACCAGGATGACGTCGGCGTCCTGGCGGATGGCGGCGCGCAGGGCGGCGCCGAAGCTCTCGGTGTCCGTCCCCACCTCGCGCTGGGAGAAGACGGAGAGCTTGTCCTTGTGCACGAACTCTACCGGGTCCTCGATGGTGATGATGTGCTTGCGGTAGGTGCTGTTGATGACGTCGATGACCGCCGCGAGGGTGGTGGACTTGCCGGAGCCGGTGGGGCCGGTGACGAGCACCAGCCCCTGCTGGAGGTGGGCCAGGCTCTCGATGGCCTTGGGCAGGTTGAGCTCCGCCAGCGGCACGATGGTCTCCGGGATGATGCGGAAGACGGCGCCGCAGCCGTTCTCCTGGCGCAGGAAGTTGGCGCGGAAGCGGGCGAATCCTTCGAGACCGTAGGCGAAGTCGAGATCGCCGCAGCCCAGGTACTCCTCCCACTGAGCGTCGGTCGCGATCTCCCGCAAGAGGCCCATCAGTGCGTCGTGGCTCAGAACGCTCCATCCCGTGACGGCCTCAAGAGAGCCGTGGACGCGGATGCGCGGCTCTAAGCCCGCCGCGAGGTGCAGGTCGGACCCCTGGTTCTCTTTCAGGTAGTGGAACAGCTCGTCGATGCGGGCCATGGAAGTCTTCCTTTGCTACACGAAATCCAGGCTCGGATCATCCCGGATGTAGGCGAGCTGCTGGCCCAGGTAGGGGAGGGTGGGCAGGCCGTGCCAGGAGCGGACGAGGTGATAGGCGGGGGAGGTGACCAGATGGGTGGCCTTGACCGCCTCGAGCCAATCGAGACGCCGGATTTCCTCGACGGTCTCGCGGTCCGGCAGGAGGCCGAAATCCCAGGCGGAACAAAGGCGAGCGAGGAAGTCCACCCGGTCTCCCAGAGTCCGCAGCTCGTCGGGAACGTCGGTATCCGGATAAAGGGTACCGTCAATCCAGGCGAGCATGAAGGAGCTCCTTTTCGAACCAGGACCGGACTGCCTCGGCTTCGGCCCTTTGATCAGGATCCGAAATCGCTTCCAAGGGGCGATGCTGAGAAATGCGCGTCAGATGAGTCTCTACCGCAAGCCGGGCGCGGTGTGAATCGGTATCGCTTCCCGCCTCCTGCTGGCGCTGCTTCCAAAGATCCCAGCAGTGCGCGGGCGTCATCAGACCGGCATGACAGACGGCGTAGATGTCTCGGAAGTCCCGGGGAGCACCGCGTTCCACGAGAGCAACCATCTTGCTTGCCACCAGATCAGGCAGGCTGTCGAGCGCGACATCACTCCATGGCAGCCTGGTTGGCGGCAGGAGTCGGGCCGAACGCGAAGCGATCTGGAAGCTGAAAATGGTCTTTCCTTCTTTCTTGAGCTCCAGGCTGACAACGTCACCCCATCTGCGGGTGCGCACTTCCCCGAAGGGCTGCAGTGCTGCTTCGACAGTTGTCAGGACGCGCGCTTGATCCTCGGGAAGTACGGTCGGAGTCCACCAAGCGTCGACGTCATGGGTGGTCCTGTAGTCGAGGTAGTGCAACAGGCCAAGAGCCCCTCCCACGGAGATCGCATGACCCAGCCCGGCGGCGGCAAGGGCGGCCAAGGATTTCTCCGCATATTCGGAGAGGTGCGAAGGGCGAACCGGTTCTGGCATCTGGCTCGGTCCCTTCCTCTCGTCCACCTAAGCGAACTTCGCCGGATCGTCCGTATGCTTGAGGGCCTCGTCGCGGGTGATGACGCCCTTCTTGACCAGGTCGGCGAGGGAGGCGTCGAGCAGGCACATGCCCTGGGCGGCGCCGGTCTGCAGCACGGACTTGATCTGGAAGGTCTTGTTTTCGCGGATCAGGTTGCCCACCGCCTTGTTGACGACGAGGATCTCCAGGGCCGGGACGCGGCCCTGGTCGTCGGCGCGGGTCACCAAGCGCTGGGAGACGACGGCGCGCAGCGATTCGGAGACCATGGTGCGGATCTGATCCTGCTGCGAAGGCGGGAAGACGCCGAGGATACGGTTGACGGTGCGGATGGCGTTGTTGGTGTGCAGGGTGGCGAGGACGAGGTGGCCGGTTTCGGCCGCGGTGAGGGCCAGGGAAATGGTCTCCAGGTCGCGCAGCTCGCCGATGGCGATGATGTCCGGATCCTCGCGCAGGGCGCCGCGCAGGGCGCGGGCGAAGGAGCCCGTGTGGGCACCGACCTGGCGCTGGTTGACCACGCACTGCTTCGAGGGGTGGATATACTCGATGGGGTCTTCGATGGTGATGATGTGGTCGCGGCGCTCGGCGTTGATGATGTTGAGCAGGGCGGCGAGAGTCGAGGACTTGCCACAGCCGGCCGGACCGGTGAGCAGCACCATGCCCTGGTGGAAGTTGGCGAAGCGGGCGAGCGAGCTGGGCAGCCCGAGCTCTTCCAGGCTGGGCGGCTGGGGCGGGATGGAGCGGAAGACGGCGTCCATTCCCCGCTGCTGCCGGTAGGCGTTGCTGCGGAAGCGGCCGACGCCCGCCAGCTCGTAGGCGAAGTCCACCTGGCCCTTGTCGCGCAAGGTCGCGGCCTGTTCGGGACCGAGAATCTCCAACACCAGCTTTTCGGCGGTTTGCGGCGCCATGGGCTCGGGAGCGAGCTCGCCGAGCTGGCCGTCCCGGCGCAGCTTGACGGTGGAGCGGCTGTGGATGTGAAGGTCGCTCGCACCGCTGCGCAGGGTGTGCTCCAGAAGGCGGTCCAGGCCGCGGGGAGAGTCGAGGTCGAAGTCACGCAGGGAGGGCGGAGGGGGCTCGGATGCCTCCACAGGCTTACCGGCGGCCTGCTGCTTTTCGACGTAATCGCGCTGGACGGCGAGGAGCTGGTCGAGGTGGTGCCGTGTCAGGTAGCCCTTGTCGACGAGGATTTCGCCGAGCCGGATCTGGCTCCCTTCGCGCGCCTGCCACTCCGCGGCCTCCACCAGTTGCTCGCGGGTGACGAGCTTGTAGTGCAGGGCGATCCGCCCGAAGAGAAGGTCGTCTGGGCCGGCGGTCATCCCCGCGAGGGTATGCAAGGGGACGCTGCGCGTCAATCTCTGCCCGGTGTTCTTTTCGTCCGGCACCACGCTTGATGCTTAGAGTAGGGGCGGGTCTGGC